>JAJDET010000016.1 GCA_029259655.1 Planctomycetota bacterium | reverse complement strand
CGCGCCACCGCCGAAGACACGGACGCCGAGCCGCCCCGTGCGCACGGGGCCCGGGTCTTCCGCTTCGATCGACACGCTCCCGTCGATCTCGGCGCGGACGGACCGTCCGTCGACCTCGATCCGCACCGAGTACGCGTGCTCCGGGTCGATGTCGATCGCCTCGCGTGCCAGGACCTCGGGCTCGCTCTCGGCATCGTTCAGGCGCCGGAGCTCGACCGCGCCTTCACTCGAGAGGAAGGCGAGCTCGAGACCGCACAGGACCTCTTCCTGCGCGTGGCCGCGTACGACGAGCGACGCCAGCTCGCAGTCCGGCTTCAGGCGGATCCGGGCTTCCACCACGCCGTCCTCGAACGAAGGATCGTCGAGCACCGCCGCCGCGCTGCGACTCCGGTCCATCTGCACGGTCGAGTTGTAGCCGGTGCCCCAGGCGCCCATCAGGAAGGTCCAGGCGTCGCGCGGACCGTGCAAGACGCCTTCACCGTCGAGCTTGTCCAGGTACTCGAAGTCCAGGCGGATGGGCACCCTGGGCTCGAAGGCCATCGACCGATGGGAGGTGCCGAAGGCGGCGCTCTGTGCCCTGAAATACTCGAGGAGGAGCTCCGCCTCGTGGGGTTCCGGGCGGCGGGCGAAGGCCAGCTCGAAGGCGCGCTCGATCCTCCGTTCGCGATCGGGACCCGCCTCGTGGGCGACGCGCTCCGACAGCGCGGCCGCCTGGCGATTCACGAACTCGCCGTTGATCAGAATCAACGCCTGGGGAGCCGATGTCGTGACCGGCCGTTCGCCGGTCGGCAAGCACGCAGAGGGAGCGTCGAGGACCGCGAACAGCGGGATGGGGAGCCCGCGCTTCGCGTAGGCGTAGACGCCGCGGAATCCCCGATCGGGCTCGCTCGAGCGGCCCCAACCCGAACCCGGCTTCGACATCCCCGCGAGCGCCTCGCGGGAGAGCGACGGGAAGAACCCCCGTCCTTCGAAGTCGAGGCGGAGCTCACCGCTGACCGCCAGCATCGAGTCCCGGATCGCCTCGGCCTCGAGCCGCTGGGGATTCTGCCTCCAGAAGAGCCGGTTGGTGGGATCGACGGCGAGCGCGTCCGCGTTCGTCGCGCGCGACGACATGCGCCAGACGTAGGAAGAGAGGATCTCGCGGTGGAGCCACTTGAGGCTCCAGCCGTTCTCCATGAACGCAGTCGCGAGCCAGTCCAGGAGCTCCGGGTGCGTCGGGGGAGTGCCCGTCTTCCCGAAGTCGTTCGTCGTGGCCACGATTCCGCGTCCGAAGTGGTGATGCCAGACGCGATTGACGATGACGCGTGCTGTCAGCGGGTTCCGCGGGCTCGCGATCCATTCGGCGAGGAGGCGGCGGCGACCCGTACTGTGCGAGCCCATCGAGGACGCCGGCGGCGGAGCGGCAGCCGTATCGTCGGGCACGAGCACGCTCGGGAAGCGGGGCTCCACCTCTCTCCCGGGAGACGAAGCGCGCCCTCGTGCGAGGAGGTGCGTCGCGCGCGGTTCCGGTCCCGCGTCGCGAACCGTCAGCGCCCACGGGAGGTCGCCCTGGAACGACTTGGCGAGCATCGTCGAGGCGATGTAGATCGCGAGGGGCTTCTCGACGTCCTCGAGGCCCTCCCTTCCCCCCTCCTTGAGGGCGCGGAGCTGCCGGTTCACTTCCTGCTTCTCGAGGCGCCACTCCGCCCTCCAATCCGCGATCCGCTCTTTCGTGGTGTCGAGCGGCGTCAGCACGGCCGAGTCGAGCCGAAAGAGCGGTTCCTCGTACCTGTCGATGCTGCGCAGGAACGCGAGCAGCGAGTAGTAGTCCTCCTGGCGGAAGGGATCGAACTTGTGGTCGTGGCACCGAGCACAACCGAGCGTCACGCCCAGCATGCCCTCCGAGATCGTGCGCAGGTTGTCGTCGAGCTCGTCGAACTCCGCCTCGACGGGATCCGCCGGTTCGCGGTCCCAGGGACCCAGCCGGTACAGGCCCGTCGCGACGAGCGAGTCGGGCGTCACGAGGTCGAGCTCGTCCCCGGCCAGCTGGAACTCGAGGAAGCGGTCGTAGGGCAGGTCCTCGTTGAACGCGTCGATGACCCAGTCGCGGTAGCGCCAGGCGAACGGCTTCTCGAAGTCCGTCTCGTAGCCGTTGGTCTGGGAGTAGCGCACGACGTCGAGCCAGTGGCGCGCCCAGCGCTCTCCGTATTCGGGGCGCGCGAGCAGATCGTCCACGACCCGGGCGGAGGCTCGCGGGTCCTCGCTGGCCACGAACTCGACCGTCTCTTCGAAGGTCGGTGGGAGTCCCACGAGGTCGAACGTGAGCCGACGCAGGAGCTCGCGACGGTCCGCCGGGGGATTCGGCTCGAGACCGGCTTCCTCGAGGCCGGCGAAGACGAACGCGTCGATCGGGCTGGCGACCAGATGGGCGTGCCGGACCTCGGGGACTTCCGGCCGTCCGATCGGTCGAAACGCCCACCACGTCCTGCCGCCCTCGACGTCGATCTCGTGCTCGGCGACCTCGACCGTCGGGCCTTCGTCCCCCGGTGTCCAGGGTGCGCGGAGCTCGACCCAGCGCTCGAGGACCTCGATCGCGTCCGGCGGGAGCTTCCCGGTCGGCGGCATCTTGCGGGCCTCGCCGTAACGGATGGCGCGCACGAGGAGGCTCTCCGTCGGGTTGCCCGGGACGATCGCGGGGCCGCTGTCTCCGCCGGCGAGGAATGCCGCGCGCCCGCTCATCCTGAATCCGCTCTCCGGGCTCTCGACCTCCGGGCCGTGACACTCGAAGCAGTTCTCGGCCAGGACGGGCTGCACCCGCTCCTCGAAGAAGCGAACGTCCTCCCCGCTGAACCCGGGCGAATCCTCGGTCGCGGACACGTCTTCCGGCCACTCCGCCCCCGCGGCGATCCAGCTCCGGAGGATGTCGATCTCGCTCTCGGGGAGCTTCTCCTCCGGCGGCATCCGGAGGTCCTCGTCGACCCACCGGACGGCGTCCATCATGGCGCTCGCGTCGGGGTCTCCGGGGACGAGCGCGGGTCCCCCGTGGCCGCCCTTCAGGAGCCCCGCGATCCCGTTCATGCGCAGCCCGCCTTTGGGCCGCCGCCGGGCGGGTCCGTGGCACTCGAAGCAACGCGCTCGCAGGACGGGCAGAACGGTCCCCGCGAAGGAGACGTCGTCATCCGCCGTCCGCGTGGTGGCCGGTACCGCCGGCAGCACTGCGAGGACGGACGCACACGCCAGACTGCCTAGGAAGAAGCGGGAACTCACCAGCGAACAAGTGCCTCCCGCCCATGGTACCGGTTTTCCGGTGACCGGCGACCCGAGGCGCCGGGAAGCTCGGCTTCAGCCGGAGCCCTGGAACCCGTGTTCCTCGAGGTGCGCGATGACGGCGTCCCGGACCCGCATCCCTCGGCGGCGAGACACGATCCTCTCGAGCCTCTCGGTCGCGAGCTCACGTGCCACGTAGTCCGTAGAGACGCGGCCGACAAGTCGGCCGCTTGTGACTTGGCGCGACTCCGCGCCGGGCTCGGCCTTCGGCCTCGGCGAGGTCCTGCTTCTCGGCCGGACCTCTAGTTTTCAGTCGCGATCGTATGGGTTCGGTCGGGATCCGGAGCGCTGCCGCGCTTCGCGGAGCTCACGACACCATGTGGATCCAGCGGTGCGCGTTGAGACCGAGATACGCGACGAAGAGCACGATACACGGTGCCGTGGCCCAGCGGGCGGAGGTCTTGTCCTTCGTCGCGGAGTACAGCGAAACGAAGGAGAGCAGCAGGAACACGTACGAGGGGTAGACGAACCTCGTGTACAGCGGGTCGTTGTTGGAGAACGACCAGACCAGGACGAGCGTGACGACGTAGGACGCACCGAAGACGAGCGGGAGCACGGCCGGCCGGGTCAGTACGTCTCGCGGGCTCCGCTCCCCCTTCGGTACGAGAAACACGCCCGCCCGGATCGCGATCCAGAGCGCGCCCGCAGCGAGAGCGCCCGCCGCGCCGAAGGCCACAGCCTCGCCCGTCGTGAGCGAGCCGTCCATCACGTCGTGATAGGCGAAGCGAACGGGCGACAGGAGGTCGATCGCCGTCACCTTGATCGCAAACGTCACGTTCGAGACGAAGTCGACCTGGTCGTTCCAGTGCTGGAGCTTCGGCGGGAGGTTCCGCACGACGGTCCTCCGCGCACCCGTGTACCACCCGGTCTCCTGCTTGACGTACAGGAGCCACGGTGACACGCATGCGACGACGACGCTCGTGAACAGGAGTCCGTGCACGAGGGCGCTCTTCAAGGATCGGCCCCCTGCGACGAGCAAGACGTAGACGCCCGTGAGCGCACAGGTCCAGACGAGACCGAAGTACCTCGTGAGTCCGCCGAGCGCGGCCAGCACGCCCAACCCGAGCGTTGCGGGCAGGCGCGGTCGTGACCGCTGGGCGGCAACGACGGTCATGATCGCGAATGCAACGAGGACGAAGAGCGTCTCCGACACGACCTGGTGGATGTTCGTGTAGAAGGCTCCGCAGGCCACCAGCGAGGCAATCGGGACAGCGGGGGAGACGTTTCGCAGGTACTTCCGTGCGAATCCGTGGGTCAGGACGAGCAGTGCCGCGAAGCAGACCAGGTTGAAGTGGTGCTTGGGCAGGCCGGCCCGGTCCGCGGCACGCAGGAGCATGGGGTAGGCCGGCGGACGCGTCTTCGGGTAGTCCTCGATCGCCGCTCCGATCGAGGTGCTCCTCGTGAACCGGAGGTTCGCCCTCGACTGGGAGAACAGGCGCTTGTCTTCCAGTTGCAACAGGAAGAAGGCGACGACGACCGCGCCCACCAGGAGGGCGAGCGTCCGCAGGCGATCCGGGCGCATTTCAGGACTCCGCGGCGCTCGGGTCCATGTAGGTCTCGGGGTGCTCGACGATCTTCGTCAGGTGGCGACACAGGCGGGACATGTAGACACCGTCGGCCACGCGGTGGTCGAAGACGATCGACAGTCGCAGCCGCTTCTGCCGTCTCCAGTCCTCGTTTTCCCAGACGCCGCCGTCCACGATTCCACCGAGGCCGACGAGCAGGGGCAGGCGAGCCACCGGAAGCAGCGGGGGGAAGGCGTACTTCGCTCCGAACTTCGAGATGTCCGTCACCGCCGCGCTCCCGAAGGAATCCCTGGGAAACCCCAGGATCGGGCTCCAGAGGTTGAGTGTGTAGAGCACGAATCCGCCGGCCCGCATCAACAGGCGGGAAGCGATTCGCGCGAAGGGGCCCTGACCCTTGAAAGTCCACGCCCCCTCGCCGTGCTTGCGCAGCGCGTAGGCAGCGCCCGTCAGCTCATCGGCGACGTCCGCCAGGGAGCTCTCGTCCACCTTCCTCAGCACCGCGCCCGACAGGTCCTCCCCTCGGGAGTCCAGGGCGACGGGGAAGAAGATGTCGACGTCCCGGCGGGGGTAGAGCCGACCCAGCCGGATGAGACAGTTGAGGTCCGGAAAGCGCCGCAGTGCGAGCGCGAGCGCCTTGCCGACGAAGTGGACCATCGTGATTCGCCGTCCCGTCCGTTCGGACTCGCGTCGGACGTATTCGAGCATCGGCTCGGCTTCGAGCTCGAGGACGGAGTGAACCGAGGCCGCGGAGACCGAGCTCCAGGCGGCGAGGGAGAGGTTCCTCCAGCGGCTGAGCTCGCGCGGTGGGAGCAGGGCGACGTTGCGGCAGAGCCAGCTCACGGTCCGCGTAGAATACGTTCCTCGAGGCTCCATCCGAGCCTTCTCGACGGGCGCGTCGCACCACGCCGTGCTTCGGACGCGGGATCATGAGGACGAGAGCTCGTTCTCTTCCTGCAGTCGACCTCCTGTGGCGCCGCGCACTCCGATACCTCCGACCGGATGCTCTGGAGGACCTCGACCTGCACCGGATGTGGACGCGTCCTCCGCGTCGCGAACACCCGGGACGAGAAAGGCCTCGGGCTGCCCGGAGGCAGCCCGAGGCCCGTGGAGGCCTTCCACCTCCAGCCCTCTCTCTCTCGGGTTGGGACCCTGGTGTTGCGAGCGGTCCCGGGATCGCAAGAACGGCGCGGCGACCCGATCAACGCCGAATCCGCGAGAAATGCCGCCTCACGCGAGCGGGCCCGCCCACGCGCCGACACCCGCTCGCGACGTGGTATTCTCGGGTCACCTGGCACCCTCGCCGCGCACGATCGACATCCCCGGCCCGTCGTGCGCATACCGGCAAAGGTGTTCTTCGAGCTCGCCATGTCCGATCTCCGCCACGCCGGAAGCCCACCGCCCATCGACCCGGGCGCGACCGACACCTTCCTGACGCTCTGCGAGAAGGACGACGTGGGGCCGGCCTACGACCACCTGTACGGCTACACCGGCCGGCTGCGCGGCTACCTGGATCAGCGCTACGGACGATTCCTGCGCGGGCACTCGGGGGTCGAGGCCCTGATCCACGAGCTCCTCACCGTCTCGATCAGCGGCTCCTCCGGCAGGGCGGCGGGGCCCGGTCGGCGTGGGCTCGAGTTCTGGCTGTGGAGACGAGGTCTGGAGCTCGGCAAGTCGAAGCTCCGCATGCGCCTCGCATTTGCGTTCTCCGACGTCGAGCGTGCGGACGGGAGAGCTCCGTACCTGCGGGCCATCGTCCACAGCACCGCCAGAAAGCTGGACGACCCGATCGGGCGCGTTCTCCTCATGGACCTGGACCACGGGGGGCGGACACCCGCTGCGATCGTCGATGACGTTCTCCACGCCGACGTCGCGCGCCTCTACGAGTGGCGCACGGGGGCGCGCTCTGCCACTCGCTCCGCTCTGCAGGAAGAGCTACCGGACCTCTCGGAAGACTCCGACGCAGCCTGGTTCCACCTCGTCGACCTCCTGTGTGCCGCGCCGGATCTCGAAGCGCTGCACGACGAGGAGGCCTGGGAGGAATACGTCCGCTCGCCCCATGTGCCTTCGGCTCCGCTCACCGAGTCGCTCATCGTTCAGGTGCAGGCGGGCAGCCGAAGGGCCCGCTCGATGCTGGTGGAACGCTATCAGACCCGTGTCCTGCGCTTCGTCCGGCGCCGTCTCGGCGAGAGGTTGCGCACGGAACTGGAATCTCAGGACGTGGTCCAGGAAGTGTTCCACGAGGCGTTGCGCTCGATCGACGGGTTCACTCCGCAGGGGGAGCGGGCGTTCTATCGCTGGCTGTGTCGGGTCACGCGGAACCGCATCAGCAATCACGCCCGCAGCCAGAGGAAGCTCGGTCCGACGGTCCACGGGGAGGCGGTGCTCTCCGATCTCACCGACCCGCGGGACGAGTCCGAGCAGACCATCCGCGACGAGGAGGGCTCGATCATTCACCGGGCTCTCCAGCGGCTCGCAGACGACCATCGCCTGGCGATCCACTATCGCTTCTTCGAGCAACTGACGAACCGTGAGACGGCCACGCGAATGAACCGCAGCGAAGCCGCGATCTCGATGCTCGTCACCCGCGCGAGGGTCGCCCTGGCGAAGGCGGTGGATCAGGTTCGGCGCGAAGCCCTGACCTGAGGTCAGGGCAGAGGGGAGATGCGCCGCGCAGGGCGAAGGCCCAGGCTGGCCTGAACGTGTCGCTGAGTACGGCCGATGTTGTAGGACGCCCGAAGGTACCAGGTGCTGTTGGCGAAGCTCCCGCCACGAACGACTCGGGACGGGGGACCCGGAACCCGCACCTGGCTATCGAACTCGTAGGCCGAGCTGCACCACTCGAAGACGTTGCCGGTGACGTTGTAGAGCCCGAACGGGTTGGCGGCTCCGAAATCGACAGGAGCATGCCACGGGTAACCGTCGTCGGCATGGGGCCACCTGTCCCAGGCAGGGTTGGGCAGACCGGCACGCCTCACGGATCCGTCGCACAGGTTCACCTTTCCTTCGAGCGACACCTTGGTGTCACCGGTCCACCAGGGAGTGGTCGTGTTCGCTCGAGCCGCGTACTCCCATTCGTCCTCGCTGGGTAGTTCGAAGCCGAGCCGATCCATCGCCTCGTTGCACTCGAGCCAGGACACGTGCTCGACAGGGTGCAGTGCGGTCGTCTGGAGCTCCGGGGTTCCCGATCCCGGTCCGTACAGGCTCGGGTTGAACCCCATGATCCGACTCCACTGCGCCTGGGTCATCTCGTGCTTCGCCATGAAGAACGGAGAGCTGATCGTGATCAGCTCCTGGTTGCCTTCCAGGGGATCCTTCGCGTCATCTCGGTGGTCGCGTTGAAAACTGCCCGGAGGCAAGAGCACGAAGACGATGCCCATCTCCTCGTCAATGGCGAGCAGGCCCGTGTCGGGGTCACGCTCCGGGGGGATGCCCGTCTGGACGTCACCGAATTCCCACAATCCGGAGACCGGGTCCGGCCCGAGCGGGACGAGGCCGACTTGCGGCATGAGCTCGAGGCCGCGGTAGCGCGGCATGGCGCGCACGGCGTTCGCGGCCTCCGCCCACCGGGTGGCAATTCCCGGAGCCTCCACCGTGCGTTCCAGGATCGTCGACGCATCCCGCCGCCGTTCCTCCATCGCGGCCACGAGCGCCGGGAGTCGAGACAGTCCGGCTTCGATGGCCGGCGACTTGCCGCGCCGTTCGTGAGTCTCGCGCCTGCCGAGCACATCCCTTGCCACTCCCAACCATTCGTCCATTCCGGGGACCGTCCCTGACCGCACGGGCCAGAGCTCCTCCACGCTTCGTTGGAGGCTCTCCAGGCGAAGGGAGTCCTCGTCGAGGAATCGCTCGCGAGCGTCGATCAAGTTGACGGCCGCGACCGTGATCCCCCCCGCGAACATCAGTACGGCAGCGGCGGATGCGAGCCGGTTCCTCAGGATCCACTTCTTCGTGGCCGCCCAGACGCCGCTCTCGTAGGCGCTCACCACGCGGCCGTCGAGCAGGCTCTGGAGGTCGACTCGCAACGCCTCCATGTCCTCGTACCGGTGCTTCGGATCGCGCGCCATCGCCTTACTGCAGATGGCCCTGAGCTCGGCTGCCCCGCCGGTCCCGTCGGCCAGAGGCGTCGGAGGGCCCGCGCCGAGGAGGCCGAGCATTTCCTTGGGCGAGACGTGCTCTTCCTCTCCCGAGTAGGGGGCTCGGCCGCTCAGGAGCCGGTAGAGCATCGCGCCCACCGAGTACACGTCGGAGTGCGGGCCGACCGCATCCGGGTCTCCCGAGGCCTGCTCAGGAGCCATGTAGGACGGCGTTCCCAGCACGCTTCCGTGGTGAGTGAAACCCGCGTCACAACTCCCGTATTCCTCGGAGAGGTCCGCCACGACCTCGGCGAGCGCAGCGCGTTGACCCTCCGATGCAATGGGGATGGCGACTCCGCGACGGTCCAGGACCTTCGCCAGCCCCCAGTCCATCACGTAGACCTCGCCGTAACGCCCGACCATGACGTTCTCCGGCTTCAGGTCGCGGTGGATCACGCCCTGCGAGTGCGCGTAGGTCATCGTCTCACACACCTTGAGCAAGACGCCCACCAGTCGCGTTCGCGGCCAGTCTGCCTGCCCCTCCTCGTGCTGGCGGAGCACCTCCTCGAAGGTGGCCTCTTCCACGATCTGCATCGTGAAGTAGAGCCGTCCTTCGGGATCGACGCCGAGCTCGTGAACGGGGACCACGCCCGGGTGGCGGAGCTGGCTCTCGATCTGGGCCTCCTGGAGGAACCGCGCCGTGCTGCGCTCGCCTCCCGGGAGCAGCGTCCCGTCGGGGTCGAACCCGATGCCTTCCCGGCCGACCTTCATGGCGAGTGTCCGGTTCAGGTCGCGGTCCCAGACCTCGAAGACCGTCCCCATTCCACCGCGGCCCAGCATGCCCTGGACCTGGTAGGGGCCGATCTCCTGAGGGGAACCCTCGATGTCGTTCAGGACGCTCTCGGTCGTCCGGTACTCGCCCAGGAGCCGGTAGAACTCATCGCGATCCGCCAGCGACTCGCAGCGGCGGGCGAAGAGCTCCGGTTCGGGCTCCAATCCTGCCTCGCAGGCCGAGACGAATCCGAACAGTGCGCTCTCGGCCGACCCACAGTCGGCGGTCCTTCTTGCTTCCATCTGAACTCTCCCGTGTCCCGCATTCTCGTTTCCCGAAACTCGCGTGAGGCTCGGATACACCGTCGACTCACATTGGGGGCGTGACGTCGAGCACCGGGGCACACCGGACTCAACGCGGAAACCACGTTACTTCCCGGACGGATCCGATCCTGCCGTCCTGGAGATCCGGGCGGGCCGTTTTCTTCTTTTTGCGCGTTGGTAATCCGCCCGTGCGGCACTGATCGGAGGTAACGAAGCAACCGTCGACTCTCGCACACGGGCGGGTCGGACGTGGCTCGGTCAGGAGGAGAAATGTTCATCACGACGCTCCGCGTTGCGGCGCCTGTCTGCACTCTCTGTGCCCTTTTCGTCACGAGTCTCGAGAGTCAGGCTCAAGAGAGTCTCTGTCCGATTCGCGACTCCGAGCGAATCGACTCGGCGCCAGGCCAGGCCCGGTTCGGCGCCGCGGTCGCCGCTCTCGAGGATCTGGATCTCGACGGCGTGTCCGACTTCGCCGTCGGGACGCGCGGGATCGCGGGAGGGGGAGTGAAGATCCTCTTTCCGGACGCCGCCGGTGCGATCGTGGCCGAGCAGATCATCAACGAGCACCACGGCGGCTTCTTCGGCGACATCGACTTCGCCGACGTCTTCGGCTGGTCGGTCGCCTTCCTGGGAGATCTGAATGGAGACGGCGTGGGTGACATCGCCGTCGGGGCACCGGGTGACGACGACGAGGGTCGCGACCGGGGCGCCGTCTGGATCGTGTTCCTGTATGGAGACGGAACGGTGAAGGGCTACCAGAAGATCAGCGCATCGACGGGGGAATTCACGGGAGCCCTGACCAACGGCGACTCTTTCGGTTACGCGCTCGCCGCAGTGGGCGATCTCGACGGCGACGGAACCGTCGAGCTCGCTGTCGGTGCCCCGGGGGACGACGACGGTGGAAACGAAGCAGGTGCGGTGTGGATCCTGTCCCTGAGCGGTCCCGGCTCGAGCCCCGGTACGGTCGTGCGATCGGAGAAGATCAGCATGCTCCTCGGGGGACTCTCCGGCTGTCTTGCGCCTGGCGACGCGTTCGGGAGCGCGCTGTGCTCGATCGCCTCCGTTCCCGGAGACGGCCTCTACGACCTGGCGGTCGGCGCGCCGGGAGACGATGGCGACGGTGTCGATCAAGGCTCCGTGTGGTTGCTCTCGCTGACGGCCGTCGGCTGGGTGCAGACCGAGACGCGGATCGGGAACCCCGAGTCCTCCGCACTGGTTGCCCTGGAAGACGGAGACGCTTTCGGTCGATCGCTCGCGGCACCGGGCGACATCTCGGGCGATGGGCTTCCGGATCTCGCCGTCGGAGCCCCCGGCCACCGGGACTGGGGTTCGAGCCGTGGCGCCGTCTGGGTGCTCGCGCTGGATTCCGCCGGTGCCGTGCTCGGGTCGCGCCTGAACTGTTCGGCCGAAGGAGGGTTCCTGGGCGCCGTCGGTCCGAACGACCGGTTCGGCCAGGCCCTGGCCAGCCTGGGTGACCTCGACGGCGACGGCCTCGTCGATCTCCTGGTCGGAGCGCCGGGTAGTGCCGGCCCGCCGAGCAACTACGAGGGCGCGGTGTGGATCCTGTTCACCGGAGAGTTCGAACCCGGGTGGGTGCGCTATGGCTCGGGAGTGAATCCGGTCGGGAGCCTGACCGTCCTCTCGGGGGAGATCCGCATCGGAGGAACCGTGATCCTGGGGATCTCGAACCCCCTCGGCACGCAGCCCGAAGGGGCTCTGCCGCACCTCCTGTCGTCGATCGCACCTGCGTACTCGTTCCCGCTCGGGACGACCGCGTCGGATCAGGGGATGAGTGCGCCCGGTGCCGACGGGGAGTTCCTCTTGAGCCTGGATCCCGCGGACCTCGCCTTTCCGACGATCTACGGGAACCCCTGGGCCGGACCCGGCGGACCGCCGGCTCCCATCCAGCTCGTGATCCCGAACGATCCGAACCTCGTTGGCCTCTCGATCTTCGTCCAAGGCGTCCTGGAGACACCCTCGCCGGGACCGGGCGAGGTCGCAACCGGTCTCACCGACGCCCTGCGACTCCGGATCGGCCCGGCCGAGACTCCCGAACCCTAGGGAGCCCGTTGAAGAAGTCATCCGACGCCACGACGGGATAGACTCCGGGTCCTCCGCCGAGCCGTGCGCTCGCGCGGGGGTGCCCATGCGCAGACGGAATACAGGGTTCCGGCTCGCGGTTCTCCTTCCGGCGTTCGTGAGCCTGTTCGCGTTCTCTCACGCATCGCATGCGATGCGATGTGTCGCGGTGCAGGCCGAGGACGAGCTCCTCTGGCCCGTCACGGGCGGAGCCGCGCCCGGTTACGTCCCCGACCGGGCTTGCGCGGAGTGCCACGAGGATCTCGCCGACAGCTACCGGCACGTCGGGATGGGGCGGTCTTTCTACCGCATGACACCGGAAGTCCTCGTCGAGGACTTCGAGAACAACACGTTCTTCCATGAACCGTCCGGGAACCACTACGAGATGGTCCGGCGCGGAGACGAGGTCTTCCAGCGCCGCTATCGCGTGGATCGGACCGGCAAGCGCTACGCCGTCCTCGAGCGCAAGGTCGAGTGGGTCATGGGGTCCGGACACAACGGACGCACGTACCTCTATCGCAACGCGCGAGGTGAGCTCTATCAGCTCCCGCTGGTCTGGTATCCGAAGAACGGCGCGTGGGGGATGGCCCCCGGCTACGACCTCCCTCGGCATTCGGGGTTCACGCGCTTGATAGGTCGGCGTTGCATGTTCTGCCACAACGCGTATCCGGACGTGGCGGAGGGTACCGACCGTTTCGGCGACCCCGTCGTCTTCCCCGAGGAGCTGCCCGAAGGGATCGGCTGCCAGCGCTGTCATGGTCCCGGCGCCGAGCACGTGCGGATCGCGGGCCTCGCCGACGTGTCCCGGGAGTCGCTCCTCGCATCCATCTTGAACCCGGCGGATCTCGATCCCGAGCGCCGAGAAGACGTCTGCTATCAGTGCCACCTCCAGCCGACGACGGCTGTCGAGAGCTTCGTCCGGCGGTTCGATCGCGGTGCCTACTCCTTTCGACCGGGCGAATCGCTGACGAGCTACCAGCTGCCGATGGACATGGCCGAGGAACCGGCGGACGAGGATCGGTTCGAGATCAACCACCATCCTTACCGGTTGCGTCAGAGCCGCTGTTTCCAGGAGAGCGAGGGCGCACTCTCCTGCCTCACCTGTCACGACCCGCACATGAAGGTGCAGCCGGAGGAGCGCGCCCGGCACTACCGACAGGCGTGCGCTACCTGTCACGCTCCGGAGGACTGCAGCAGCGATTCGGGACACGCGACGAGTCCCGACGCGGACTGCACCGCGTGCCACATGCCGCAGCACCGCACGCGCGACGTGATCCAGGTTCTCATGACGGACCACCGGATACGCAAGGCGCCAGCACCCGACGACTGGACGGCGCCGCGCGGAGAGACGGTTCCTTCGCCGCACACCGTCGCCCTGCCGTACCTGTCGGAACGCTGGCCACCCGAGTCCGAGGCGGCTCTCTACGAGAGCGTTCACGCCGTGCGTTCGGGCGCGCCCGGCGGCATCGAGGCGCTGCGCGCCGCACTCCGTGCGACGGAGACCGGGGAGGTCGAACCGCTGCTCGTGCTGGGGGAGGCCCAGCTCGAAGCGGGCCTCGTGAGCGAAGGACTCGCGACGCTCGAGGAGGTCACGACACGAGAGCCCCGGATGGCCTGGGCGCACATCCTCAGCGGGCTGGCTGCAATGCGATCGGGAGAGCTCGACCGCGGCTTCCGCTCGCTGGAGCGCGCCCGGGAGCTCGACCCGGACGACCCCGACCTCTGGTTCGCACTCGGAGAGTTGCACGCGGAGGCCGGGAGGCTCGAGGAGGCCGTCGAGAGTCTCGAGCGCGGGCTGGAGCTGCGTCCCGGTGCGGCGAATGCGCACCAGGTGCTGGGCGGAGTCCTCACGCAGCAGGGGAAACTGGCACTCGCGACGAGCTCGCTGCGAAGTTCCGTCGCCGCGGATCCGGAGCGCCCCGAGCCCTATCTGCTCCTCGGTGAAGTGTTTGCACGGCGCGGCCGCTGGAAACTCGCCGTTCGCGCACTCCAGCGCGGAGTGGACACGATCACGGAAGACGCGGAGCTACCGGCGACCATGGCGCGCGCCTACCTGACCATGGCGCCGATGCGCGATCCCGCCGAGGCCCTGACCTATGCCGAGGAGGCCGTGCGCCGGGCGCACTCCGATCCGACGATGAGGACGGTCCGGGCCTATGCCCTCCTGGAATCCGATCGCCCGGACGACAGTCTGGCGGAGCTTGCGCGCGCCGAGGAGCTGGACGCAGACGAGACGACGGTCGAGCTCCTGAGAGCGCTCGCACTCGTGAGACTCGGACAGCACAGGAACGCGCGGCAGGCCTACCGTCACGCAGTCGCGCGGACGTCAGCGTTCAGGGAAGACCCCCTCCGCGCGCACCTCCTGGAGCGCGCAGCGAACGAGATAGGGCACTAGGACGATCCCGGTTTAGGGAACAGGTCCAGGGGGACGGACTCGAGGCCCCGCAAAGTGCCTTGCTCCCTATAGTGGAAGGCGAGGCAGAGAGAAGCAGAGAAGGACGGGCTCCATGGGCCGTTCGAGCTCGGGGAGCCCGCATGTAGGGAGGAGACAATCATGCGCGGGACAGGCTCCGCGGCAATCGCCGTGCTCGTCCTGGCCGCCACAGCGGCGGGTCAGGAGAACATCCTCGTAATCATGGCGGACGACATGGGTGTCGACAAAGTCGGCGCCTACGGTGTCGGACAGAGTCCGCCCTCCACACCGGTCATCGACTCTCTTGCAGCGAACGGTGTCCGGTTCGAGAACGCGTGGGCGCATCCACTGTGCACGCCGACGCGTGTCGCGATCCAGACCGGTCTGTTCCCGTTCCGAACGGGGTTGGGGTCGTCGACGCAGGACGGAGAGCCGGGGCTCTCGCTGGCTCACGTCATCATCCCGGAGGCGCTCGACCTGCTCGGCAGGGGGTACAGCCATGCCTACTTCGGCAAGTGGCACCTCTCGAATGACACGGTCGGCGGACCGCTGGGTCCCAACCTCGCGGGCTACTCCCACTTCGCCGGTGTCGCCGCCAATCTCGGCATCGATCCCGGCGACTACTTCCAGTGGGAGAAGATCGTCGACGGCGTGGTCTTCACGCAGACGGGTTACATCACGAGCGACACGGTCGACGACGCACTGGGCTGGATCCAGCAGTCAGCGGAGCCGTGGTTCGCATTCGTCGGGTTCAACGCTCCCCACGCTCCCGCACACGAGCCACCGAGCCACCTGCACAGCGTGGACCTGACGGCTGCGGGATCGCCCAAGCTGAACCCCGTGCCCTACCAGAACGCTGTCATCGAGGCGATGGACACCGAGATCGGGCGGCTCCTGCGCGGAATCGCGCCGAGCCTCCACGACACGTGCGTGATCTTCCTCAGCGACAACGGATCGTACGGGCCGAAGGGAAAGGGGACGGCCTACGAGGGCGGCGTGCGCGTGCCGTTGATCGTCTCGGGGCCGTCTGTCGTGAACCCCGGTCGCACACATTCTTCGCTGGTGTGCGTGAACGATCTCTACGACACCATCGTCGAGATGGCCGCCGGGACTGTTTCCGCTCCGACGCCTACGGACAGGAGAAACAAGGTGGCTCAGGGGCTCCAGCTCGAACCCTTCGTGAGCGCCGAGCCACCGAGCTCGGCCCTGCCGCTCGCCGCGGATTCGATCAGCTTCCTCCCCTATCTGAGGGATCCCGGAGCTCAGTCCTTGCGAGACTTCGCCTGGGCCGAGGTGTTCTGGCCGAACGTCCCCGCAACACCCGTCCTCGTCCGACGGGCCATCCGGGACGAGCGCTACAAGATCATGATCAACATCGGGCTGTTCGATCCGCCGCTTCCCGAGGGGACGTTCTTCTTCGACCTCGTGTCCGATCCCGGTGAGACGACGAATCTGCTCGAGGGGCCGCTCAGCTTCGAACAGTCGCACGCGTTCCAAGCGCTGCTCCAGACCAGCGACACGCTCCTCGACTCCTAGCCCGCATCCTTCACGGGTTCGCGGCCAGAACCGACTCGAGGCGTTCTGGCTCACGACCCCGTGAGGGATGCGGGCTAGCGGGCCCGCGCGGTTCCGGGTCGCGACTCAGACGCTAAGCTGTCGGGCTCGCTGCCCGATGCGGAACTTCCTCGTCCACCTCTGTCTGGCGCTCTCGGGCTTCGCTGCGCTGCTCTACGAGACGGCGTGGACCGGGGAGTTCACCTTCGTCTTCGGGACGTCGAAGCTGGCCGTCGCGACGGTGCTGGCGGCGTACATGGCGGGCCTTGCGATCGGCGCGGGCTTGTCGGCGCGACTGGCGTCCCGCATCCGTCGCCCGGTCCTGGCGTACGGGTTCCTCGAGCTGGGCATTGCCTTGGCAGCGCTCGCCGTGCCGTTCCTGATCCGGTTGGGGATGCGCGTCTTCGTGGCGATGTTCGGAGGACTCGCGGAGCTTCCGGACTCCGGTGCGGCCTCCCAGACCGTGTTCTTCCTCGTGGCCGCATTCCTGATCCTGCTGGTACCCACGGCGCTCATGGGAGCGACGCTGCCCCTCCTCGCGCGACACGCAGTGAAGAGCGAGGAGGAGCTGGGCGCGCGCGTGGGCTCGCTCTACGCGGTGAACACGCTCGGCGCTGTTGCCGGAACGCTGTTCACGGCGTTCGTCTTGGTGCCCAGGCTGGGCTTGTCGGCGACGGTCTGGGTCGGTGCCGGTGTGAACGGGCTGGTCTTCGCGGCCGCGGCGGCGCTCTCCTGGGGCAGCGGCCCGTTGCCGGTGTCGGTCGCGCGGGGGGGGCACGCGAAGTCGGGTGCGAGCCCCGGCCGCTGGATCCTGCCGGCAATCCTCCTCTCGGGTGTGGCGTCGTTCACCTACGAGGTCTTGTGGACGCGGCTCCTCGGGCACGTCCTGGGCGGCAGCGTCTACGCATTCGCGACGATGCTCGCGACGTTCCTCCTCGGCATCGCGCTCGGGTCGGCCGTGGCGTCGCGCTTCGCGGGAGATCGAGAGCGGGCGGTGCGCGGCTTCGCTCTCTCCCAGGTCGGCATCGCGGTTGCGTCGCTCCTGGCCTTCTCCCTCCTGGATCGCATCCCGGAGCTCGCCATGCGGCTGGGGACCGGGCGCGGAACCGAGCTCCTGGCGAACGGGAGCGTAGCCGCGTGCGGGTTGCTGCCCGGCGCGTTGTTCATCGGCGCGACCTTTCCGTTCGCCGTGCGCATCCTGGCGCGCGACGAGCGGGACGCGGCGAACGCCAGCGGACGCGTCTTCGCGTGGAACACCGTGGGAGCGATCGCGGGTGCGATCGGTGCGGGCTTCGTGTTCGTGCCCGAGCTCGGGTACGCAGGGACGATGGCGGGGGCCGCGAGCGTGAACCTGACTCTCTCCGCAATCGCGCTGCTCGCAGGCGGAGGACGTCGCTGGCTGGTGGCAAGCGCCGTTGGGGTCGCGGTGTTCTTCCTCCTGAGGCCCGCCACTCCGTGGGCCGTCTTGCGCTCGAGCGCGCTCGCACGCGTGCCCGCCGGAGGTGATGTCGTCTACTACCGCGTCGGCCGGACGACGACCGTCTTGCTCCTCGACGAAGGCGGCTCCTGGGTTCTCAATACCGACGGCCTCCCGGAGTCGGAGATCCCCGTGACCGGACCGCACGCGGGTCAGATGAGAACGACTCGATGGATGGCTGCGATGCCGGTGCTCGCCCGGCCCGAGACGCGGTCGATGCTCATGATCGGACTCGGCGGAGGCATGGCCCTGGAGGCGGTTCCAGGGAGCGTCGAGTCGATCGACGTGGTCGAGCTCGAGCCCGCCGTCGTCGAGGCGAACCGAGCCCTGTCGGGTAAGCGCGTGCGCGACCCGCTCGCCGACCCGCGCGTGAAGGTCTGCGTCAACGACGCGCGCGGAGCGATGCTGATCACCGACAAGCGCTACGACTCGATCGTGTCCCAGCCGTCGCACCCGTGGACGGCCGGAGCGTCCCATCTCTACACCCGGGAGTTCTTCGAGATCGTTCGAGAGCGCCTGGAGCCCGGTGGCGTCTTCGTGCAGTGGATGGGCCTCCCGTTCGTGGACCAGGAGCTCTTCCGGACCCTGGTGGCCACGCTCCTCACGGTCTTCCCGGAGGTGCGCGTCTACCATCCGGCCGTCGGTACGGCGCTGTTTGTGGCATCCGACGAGCCGATTTCCGTGGAGCGCACGTCGCCCGAGGCGATTGCGAACAACCGGGAAGACATGTTGCGTGTGGGTGTCCTCACACCCGAGGACGTGGCCATCAGACTCGTCATCGACGAGGAGGAAGCGCGCAGACTGGCGGCGGGCGCGCAAATCACGACGGACCGTCACAACCTGCTGCAGTCCCGGTCGCCCCTGGTCGAGAAGCGGCCGCTGGGTGAAGAGGCGTTCTTCGAGGATTGGAATCCGGTCCCGGAGCTCCCGGGACTGAACGCCACCTACATGGTCTCGTGGCTCCTCCGGCGAGGTTGGGCTCGCCGTGCCAAGCCCATCGCCGAAGCGGCTCTGGATCCGGTCGATCGCGAGCTCGCCAAGGCGCAGATCCTCATCGCACAGCGCCACGAGAAGGCTGCGCTAGCGGCCATCGAGCGCGCGCTCGCGCACGACTCCGAGTCGCACCAGGCCCTGTTCCAGCTGGAGCGGATGCGCGCCTTCTTCCCCGGCCTGATGAGCGACGTGCCCTCCGTGCTCGAGCGGGTGCCCGATCCGGGGCGAGCCGTGCTCGAGGTCTGGCTGCGAGAGATCTCCGGCACGACCCGCGGGCTGGAGCGAATCGACGACCGGCTCGCGAGCAACGACCCCTACGCGCCCGGATACCTCGCGGCAATTCAGATGCGCGTCCAGTGGCGTCTCGATAGCGGCGGCAGGGAGAGAGGCGCAGAGGCCCGAGCCCTCATCGATCGGTTGATCACCGCTCACGTCCGCGGAATCCTGCTTTCTCGAGCACGGGCGAGCGCACTGCTCGACGAACCCCGCGCAGTCCTCTCGGACCTGAAGGGTTTCGCCGCTCGGCTGCGCCGGGACGAGCGTGCGGCCGGTGCCAAGGCCGCTCTCGAGCTCATCGACGCGTTGCCCGAGGGCAGCGTCGACGAGGAGTACCGCGCGGACGTGCGCGACATGTTCACACCGAACCCGAAGACGGCACGAGCGGTTCTCGAGCCCACCGAATAGAGTCCGTCCCCCCGCAACCCGATTTCAGGAGCCACGAGACATGACCGCCGTCGGAGAGAAAGCCCCGGACTTCACCCTGTCGGACCACCTCGGTCGCAAGGTGAGCCTCGCCCAGTTCCGCGGGAAGAAGCACGTGATGCTGCTCTTCTATCCGCTGGATTTCACGCCGACATGAAGCCAGGAAGTCCCGGCGCTGGAAGCGCTGGCCCCCAGGTTCCTCGAGGCTCACACCCAACCGCTCGGCATCAGCGTCGACAGCGTGTTCTCGCACGCGAACTGGGCGCGCAGTATGGACGGGATCTCCTTCCCGCTCCTGGCGGACTTTCACCCCAAGGGGGCGGTGGCGGCGTCCTGTGGGCTCTATCTCGAGGACAACGGGATCACCGACCGCGCCACGGTCGTCATCGATGCCGAGGGCGTCGTTCGCCACGTGTCGTCCGTGACGCCTTCCGGCAAGCGCGACATGGCCGAGCTCGCAGCCCTGTGCGAAGAGGTCGACCGCGGATACTCGGGCTCGCTCCCGGCTTCCGCGGCTCCGTCGGGGATCGATGCCGGGGCGAAGCTCTTCGTCAAGAGCGCCTGCGGCTTCTCGCGTTCGGTGCTCATCGCGCGCGACAACCTGCACCTCTCCGATGCGCTCCCGGTCGTCAACGTGTCGGAGGATGCTCGAGCTCTGGAAGAGCTGCGCGAGCGCGCCGGGAAGGACCAGGCGCCGGCCCTCGTCACCGGCGAAGGTGTCATCCAGGAGTCGGCGGACATCATCGCCTACATGGTGGAGCACACTGTCCCGCTCTAGCGACGCGGGCTGACCTGACCGGGACGATCTCAGCGTGCAGCGTTCGAGCCCGAGGTTCGCGTCCGTCCTCACCGTCGCATGCCTCGTCGTGGTGTGGGCGTGCTCCCCCTTCCGAGGGAGCGACGCGCGAACGAGCGTGCTGCTCGTGATCGTCGACACGCTGCGCGCGGATCATCTCGGGTGCTACGGCGGACCGGAGGAGCCCACGCCGAACGTCGACGCGCTCGCGGCCGAGGGTGTGCTCTTCGACCGCATGCTCGGTCACGTGCCCCAGACCCTGCCGTCGTTCTGCAGCATCCTGACGGGGACTCTTCCCGTTACGCACGGGGTGCGCGTCAACGGCATGTTCGCTCTCGGCGAGGAGGCCGAGACCCTGGCCGAGGTGTTTCGCGCGGATGGCTATCGCACGGGGGCCTTCATTGCCGGCTTCCCGCTCGACGCCCGGTTCGGTCTGGACCAGGGTTTCCAGACGTACGCCGACGAGATGCGCTCCGACCGTGCCATGCGCGGGCTGGAACGCGAGCCTGACGGCAGCTTCGAGTGGCTCGGACACACGACCGGTGCCTTCGAGAACACCGCCGACGTCGTGACCGACGGTGCACTCCGCTGGCTGGAGGACGTGGACGGGGAACCGTTCTTCATGCTCGTGCACTATTTCGACCCGCACCACGACTACGCGCCGCCGGAGGAGTTCCGCGGAGCCTTCTCCCATCCGTACCGTGGCGAGGTCGCGTTCGTCGACGCGCAGCTCGGGCGGTTGCTCGAGGAGCTCGAGCGGCGAGGGCTCGCTGAGGACACTCTCGTCGTCTTCACGGCCGACCACGGAGAGTGCCTCGGTGAGCACGGGCGCCTGAACCACGTGGGCCAGCTCGTCGACGCTGCCGTGCGCGTGCCGTTCGTGATCCGGGCCCCGGGCGAGCTCCCGGAGGGAGTCCGAGTCGCGGGAGCCTGCCGCTCCGTCGACGTCATGCCGACGATCCTCGAGCTCGTCGGTCTCGAAGCGCCGGCGACGATCGAGGGGAGCTCGCTCGTGGCGGCGGCGCAGCGCGGCCGCGTCGAAGCACGTCCCTGCTATCTCGAGTCGCGTTACGGAGCCCTCGAGACCGGCGTCGGCGGAATCGCGAAGGAAGGGCTCGAGTACGACGGCTGGAAGCTCGTGCGCACGTACCGGACGAACCCGGAGAGCGGAGCGGAGGAGCAGGCCTTCGAGCTCTACGACATCGCGGCCGACCCCGAGGAGCTCTCGAACCTCTGGCGCGAGCGTCCCGAGAGGCTGGCGAAGCTACGCGAACGGCTCGCGCGCTTCCTCGCGGAGCATCCCCCGGGTCGGGCCGTCCCGATGACACCGGACCCCGAGGCACGGCAGAAGCTCGAGGCGCTCGGCTACTAGGGACACGGCCGACAAGTCGGCCGGTTGTGACTTGGCGCGCATCAGCGCGCGCCAAGGATGCCCTGCGGGCGGCTACGGCGCGACTCCGCGCCGGGCTCGGCCTTCGGCCTCGGCGAGGTTCTGCTCTTCGGCCGGACCTCTAGCCGCGGAATATCGGACACGTCTCTCTGATTCACTCCACTAGGGTTCGGCCAGGGACTCCGCGATACGGCGGTGGTAGGCCGCTCGCTCCCGCTTGCCCATCTCGTCGTACAGGCGCGACAGGGCTTCGTGAGTGGATCGGTCGAGGGGCCGGATGCGCACGACCTCGCGCATCGACGCGACGGCGCGCTCCGGCTCACCGGCGGCCCTGTGGAGCATCGCGCAGTGCACGTGGACGCGCGGGTCGTCCGACTGGACCTCTGCGCATGCAGCGACGGAGCCCGGCAGGTCCGCTTCGGGGAAGGGCGGCGCTCCTTCCCCCGGCGTCCAGACCGCGGCGTAGGCGTTGATGGCCCAGACCCCGAGGAGGACCGCGCAGGTCAGGCGCACTCCCCGGCCGCGGCGCGCGACCCAGTCGGCACCGAGCCCGACGAACACGGCGAGCGGCAACATGACGACCTGGACGTAGAACGCCTTGGCCTGCGCGTAGGTCGGAACGAGCAGGATCATGTAGACCAGGGCGCCGACCAGCGCGAACGTCACGCCTATCAGGTACATCATGGTCGGGTCCGCGGAGCGCACGACGCGCGCGATCGCCCGCACCGCCCCGATCGCGAGCAAGAGCGCGGGCACGAGCGCGAGGACGTAGCCGGACGCCATGAGGGCGAGGTTCCAGGGTGAGAGGCGCGCCGAGACGAGCCCGCCCACGAGCCCGTCGCCCCACAAGGTCGAGTAGAGCCCGTCGGGAACACCGTGGAACCCGGCGAACCAGGGTTGTGTGAAGACGCTCCCGAAGCGCAGGAAGTGCTCGACCGTCCGGTAGCCGGGGTCCTGCCACCAGGGAATGCCGAGACCCGGAGTCCAGTTGCCGACGAGCGGGCTCCCGAAGTGCGCCCACACGCGTCCGTAGTGCCAGCCGCAGACGAGGACGAACGCGACGCACAACGCGGACACGGTGCGGACGACCGTGCCCCGGCTCTCGTGTCTCTCGAGCACCGACTTCCACACGAGTGCGAGCACCGCGAGCGGAACCAGCAGGATCGCCGTCACCTTCGCGAGCACCGCTGCCCCGAGAGCGGCGCCGAGCCAGGCCGCGCTCCCGACGCTGACCGTCTCGCGCCGCAGGATCCGGAGCAGGAGCACCCCCGCCAGCGTCGCGAGCGGGGCGCACATGGCCTCGTTGCTCACGTAGTGGAAGAGGTACAGGTGGAGAGGGAGGAAGGTCGCGAACACCCACGCCGCTCTCCAGCTCCGTCGCGTGTCCGGGAGCGCGATGCGCACACCGATGTACAGGAGCAGGACCTGCGCAAGCCCGAGCGCGAAGGTCAGTGTGCGCAGCAGGAGGCTCGCGCCGTCGTCCTCGACCTCGAGTCCCGTCACGGCCAGAAGGCCGCCGGCGACGAGATAGAACAGCGGAGGCTGGTACATCTGCCAACCCTGGTCGCCGAGCGGCAGCGTTCCGTGACGGACGAGCGCGATGTAGTCGAGGTGTTCCTGTGCGTCGAAGCCGATGCCCTCGAGGAGTCCCGGGGCGTTGTGCAGGTAGAGCGCCGCCCAGGCGAGCACCGACAGACCGACGAGTGTCGCCGCCTCCATCCTCGCCGTGAGCCGCGAGCGCTCGAGGCGTTCGAACGCGAACGCGAGGCCCGCCGCTGCGAGGGCGAACCCGAGGAGGAGCGGTGCGCTCTTCCGCAGCGCGCCGGCGACGGTCGCGTCGTCGGGGTCGGGTGTGTCGGGGTCGTACTCGAGGGGTGCCGATGCGAGTCGCGCCGGCTTCTCCGCCGCGCCGAGCATGGACGTCGTCCAGGCGGCGTCGGACGAGACGATCCCTCCGCCGTGGCGCAGCTCGAGTGCGAGCGCCGGAGGGCCCATCCCGTTCTCGACCTCCGCCCGGATCGTGTTGCGCCCCGGGCGCAGTGCGCCGTCGAGGTCGACCGTCGCGAAGCGCTTCCACGACGAGGCGTCGTCCGTGGACAGGACCTCGACTCCGTTCACCCGAACGGAGAGCTTCCGGAACCCGCGAGCCGAGAGCTCCGCGTCGCGCGGCGCGCCGGTCAACTCGAAGGAGCGCTCGAACACAGCCACCAGCGGGAACGGCGTCCGCAACCCCGAGCTGGTAACCACCGGATAGACGATCCAGTCTCCCGGACCGCGGCCGTCGAGGAACGGGACCTGCGGGTCGCGGACGGCGATCGTCGCGATCGCCCCGAACCCGAGCACGATGAGTGCCGCGAGCGCGCCTGCACGCCACGCCGTCGGTCCCGCGAGTCGCAGCGCCATCGGCACCAGGATAGCCGTCGCCGGCGCCGGTCGCCTCCCGCTCGCGGCCACCTCCCGGATGATGTACCGTTCTCGCCTGCGCGCTCTCGCGGAGGCCCGCCCATGAGCCACACGATCGTCCACAGGTCGTCGCCGGGAGCCGTCGACGCCGTCCTGGACCGTCTCGCCGACGGTGGCGTGGAGGCGTTCGCCCTGGACGAGCCGAACGCGATCGTCCTCCTGGTGTCGTTCGGGACCTACCGCATTCGCGTGGCGGTTCCCGAGGGGCAGGCAGAGGAGGCGCATCGGATCCTCGCGGACTGGGATCGCGAGTCCTCCACGAAGCTCGCCGACCTCACGGGGCAGATGCGCAGGCAGTTCATCGGCGTGACCCTGCTCGTGCTGGTGATCGGCGTCCTCGTCGTGCTGATCGGAGGTCTGCAGAGCAACGCGCACTGGGTGCTGCTCTTCCTGTTGCCGCTCTGGTTCGCGATCCTGCTCACGATCAGCGCGATCCAGCGGGCGCGCGCGCGAAAGGACCCGGGCGCGTGACGCCGGACGACGACCGCAGGCTCCTCCGCCTGGAGGCGCGCGCCGAGGCGGCCGAGCTGGAGCTCGAGCGAGCCCACCGGCTCCTCGATCGGCAGGGCGTCCCGCGCGAGATGCGCGAGCCCGGCGAGCGCGATCCGACCGAGTACAGCCTGGAAGCGCGCCTGCGCCTCGCCCTGGGCGCGGACGAGGAGTAGGCGACCGAGGTCGAAGTCGCAGGAATCGAGGCCTTCGCGTAGGGGCGGACCACCCCTTGCGGGCTGGAACGGCCGCTGTCACTCTGCTCGGCCGCCCTGCGCTCAACCTCGACTCGGCAACGACCGAACGCTTCCCTCACCCAGGGAGGAATCCCCATGCGACTCACTCTCGGCATTCTCATCGCTCTCGGCTCCCTCGGGCTCCTCGGCTTCTTCGGGCCGAGCTCTCCGGCGCCCCTCGCGACCTCGGCCCGGGCCGACTCCTTCACCGTCGACCCCGTGCACTCGAACGTCCTGTTCAAGGTGATGCACAACCGGGCCGCGTACTTCTACGGGCGCTTCGGAACGGTCTCCGGCACCTTCGTGCTCGACTCCGAGGATGCGTCGAAGTGCTCGCTCGCGGTCGAGGTCGCGGCCGAGAGCGTCGACACGCGCAGCGAGCGGCTGGATCAGCACCTGCGCAGCCCCGACTTCTTCGACGCCAAGCAGTTCCCCGTCATCCGCTTCGAGAGCACGGAGGTCGAGGCCGAGTCGCCCGGCCTGTATCTCGTCACCGGCGACCTCACGCTGCACGGTGTGACGAAGTCGATCACGATCGAGGTCGAGCACATCGGAACGGCGGAAGGTCGCGGCGGCCTGGTGGCCGGCTTCCACTCGACCTTCGTCGTCGACCGGACGGACTACGGCGTCAGCTACGGCGCCGGCGGACCGCTCGGTTCGGACGTCGAGCTGATCGTCAGCATCGAGGCGGGCAAGAACTGAGCCTCGAGCAGGCGGCGCTCGTGTGGGGCGTGCTGGTCCCGGGTCTCGTCGTCGGGATAGGGACGCGGTTCGCCCCGGCGAGAGGGAACGAGCGGGACCTCTCCTTCGGAGCGCTGTTCCTCGCGCTCGGGTTCGCGGCCGGACACGCGGGGCTCCTCGGCGCTCCGCCGCTTCCCTTCGGCTCGCGAGTCCTGGCCGCCACCGACTGGATGGCCTGGGTCGTCCCCGTCGGCGGCGTGCTGCTCTTCCTGAACGGCAAGCTCCGGGCGTGGGCCGTCCCTGCCCGCTGCGTGCTCGGCGCCGCGATGATCGGGCTCGTCCTGCGCGCAACGATCGAGTACCGCTGGGACGGCCCCGAGGCGGCGGCCTGGCTCACGGGGCTCGCGCTCCTCGGCGGTCTCGTCGGGTGGTCCGCCGCGTCCCTCGCTCGACGCACCGAAGGACCTTCCGTGCCCCTGGTGCTGCTGGTCGCGTCGACCGGGCTCGCGATCTGCGCCGGCCTCACGGGGAGCGCGAAGATCGCCCAGACCGTGGGGCTCGTCTGCGCAGGGCTCGGTGCGCTCGTCGTGCTCTCCTGGATCCGCCCCCGCGCCGTGTTCGGATCGAGCGAGGCCGTGCTGGCCGTGCTCGCTTCGTTCGGCCTCGGGCTGTGTGCGCACTTCTACAGCGAGCTCCCCGCCGTCGACGCGCTCTCTCTGTGTGCGGGCGTCCTCGCGCCCGCGATCGCGGAGCTGACCGTGCTTCAGCGGTTCGGAGGACGGCGGCGCGCCGTTCTGCGCGTGGTCCTCGCGCTCGTCTTCGTCGGCGCCGCCGTGACGCGAGCCGCGCTCGCGTTCGAAGCGCCCGGCGACGAGTACTACGACTACTGAGAGGGCCGAGACCCCGCTCTACTTGGAGAGGATCACGCGGTCGCCGCTCTCGAGGCTCACGCCCAGGAGGGCGCCGTGCCTCCGGGAGTAGGTCAAGAGCTGGCCGTTCTCGGCGTCCAGTTCCAGGCACAGCAGGGAGTCGAGCTCGAGACCCTGCTCCCGGTTGTGCGCGGCGACGAGCGTGGCACCCCCTTGTTCCAGATCGATGACGTAGATCTGGCGCATCTGTCGCACTCCGAAGTAGGCCAGCCCACGGGCCTCGTCTAGTGCGAGACCGGGGGCGTCGACCGGGTAGTTCTCACCAGCGAACGCGAAGAGGGGCGTTCGAGTACCCGACGAGAGGCCTACAGCCTTGACGCCGCTCAGCGTCGATGAGTAATCGCAGACGAGGACACGGTCGTTCTCGAGGTCGAGGCGCATCCGACCCAGGTTCTCGCGGAAGTCGACGCCCTGGCCGTCGCCCGTGATCGAGAGCACGCGCTGCACGCCCGTCGACGGGTCGAGCAGGTAGAGCCCCCGCGTGCCGTCCATGACGACGAGCCGGCCGTCCGGGAGCAGCGCGATGTCCTCCGGGTCCTCGAATCCGTCCACCTGGCCGCCCTCGGCGACGGTCGTCCGGTCGCCGGTCGCGAGGTCGACCGCCGTGATCACGCCGTTCGAGGTCTCGGAGACGTAGGCGCGACCGTTCTCGATGTCGAGCGCGAGCCCCTCGACGCTGCTGAAGATATCACCCCCTCCGACGAGGTCACCGGAGAGCTCCGCTCGATTGCCGTTCCGCGTGTCGATCTCCATGAGGGCGGATCTGCGCGTGTCGATGGCGAAACAGCGGCTGGCACCGAAGGCGAGCTCTCTCAGCTCGCCGTGGGCGGGCCCGCGCCCGACGTTGTTGGTGACGAGCATCCGGGGGCCGCTTCCGTCCAGGCCGTAGGACAGGATCGATCGGCTCTCGTTGTCGGAGACGAGCAGCGCCTCGTTCGCCGGGTCGAGAACGAAGTCGGCGGGTTCGATGCCCTGCTCGAGTAGCCGGATCACCGTGCGATCCCCCGAATCTGGGTCGACCGCGAGCATCGCGTCCAGGAGGTTGTCGATGACGTAGAGCGTCCCCGTGTTCGGGTCGATGTCCAGCGAGATGATCTGCAGGAAGGCCTGGCCCTTGCCCACGGCGGGCGGCATGGACACGGCCTTGCGCTTCCCGCTCGAGGGGTCGACCTGCTGGATGTCGAGCGGGGTGGCGACGTAGACCGCGCCGGTCGTCGGGTCGATCGCGACGTCCCGCGGATTCTCGAGGAGGGGACCGTTCGTGGCGTCCCCGTCCGGAGCGATGTTCTTCGCGACTCCGGACACGGGGTCCACCGTGAAGACCCCGTTCCCCGTCACCAGGTAGAGCACGCCGCTCACGGGGTCGATCTCCAGGTCGAACATGAAGTTCCCGATCGGGTCGCCGGTCACGGGGATCGGCGTCCGATCGCCTGTGAGCGTCTCGACCTCGAAGATCACGTCGAGCTGCGTGTCGGCGACGTAGACCGTCGCGCTGCCGGCCACGGCGGCGATGGTCGTGGGCTGTCCGAACAGGGGGCCCGTTCCACGATCGTCACTGGTGATCAGGTCCACCTCGCCGTCGGTGACGTCGAACGAGTAGAGCGCGTAGTCGTATCCGTCGAGCGCCCAGCCGAGCTTCATCGTCGCGTCGATGTCCAGGTCGCTCATGATGATGAACAGCGGGCGGCGTCGCACCACGACCTCGGCCGTGTCGTCGAACACCTCGCCGTTCACGTCCTCGATCTCGATGTCGAGGCTGTTTCGTCCCTCATTCAGGGGCACCTCTGCCGACCAGGTCGTGTAGTCGTCCGTGGTCGTGGCGTCGACGCCCTCGACCCGGACCATCGCGATCGCCGCGGGGCCGGGCGCGGTCTTGCCGCTGACGGTGATCGAGCTCGCGTCGGTCACGGTCCCGGACGCCGGGACACCGACCTGGGCCGTGGGGAGGGGGTTGCCGCCGCCGCAGGCGACGAGGGGGGTCAGGACGAGGGCCGAGAGCAGGCTTCGGTAGGTGGGGATCATCATGGGGAGGGCTCCGCGGGGGGGGGCCGGAGGCCCCCTCTGCCCAAGGCCAACGCAGACCGGCCGGCCCGACCGACACCAAATTCCCGCTCGAGCCGCATCCAGGCCCTTCGCGGGGAACGACTTGCGTCTCCCCCCGAACCCGGCGGTTGGCTTCGTCCGGGGCGGGCCGGGGGTCGATGAGACCGAGGTGCAGGGTCTCCGCCGGTTCCTCGTCCTCCACGCCGCCCTCGCGCTGTGCCTGCTCGGCGTCGGAGAGCTCGTGGTGCGAACGCGCCCCGCGCTCCTGCCCGGGTGGTACCGGGCGAGCTTCCCGCTAGGCGGGGTCGAGTTCTTCGAGCCGGGCCTGCTCTCGGCGACTCCGATCGAGGGCTATCCCGTGCCCGGCCCGCAGCGCCCCTACGCCGGTCTGCCCTCCGCCGATCTGGTCGAGGCCTTCGGGCTCGTGGATCCCGCCTCGAACCCCGATCCCGAGCGCTTCCCCCGAATCAAGTTGCCGATCGACGTGCTCGGCTTCCCCAACGAACGTGCGCTCGACGCGGCGGACGTCGTCGTGATGGGGGACTCCTTCGCGCTGGCCGCGGGCGTGACTTCCCCGCCCGGTCTCTGTCGTGAGCTCGAACGCACGACCGGGCTCGCCGTCTACAACCTCGGTGTCCCCGGGATCGGACCTCTGCGCGAGGCGTGGTTGCTCGAGCGCTACGGACTCCCGCTCCGGCCTCGATTCGTCGTGTGGCTCTTCTTCGGGGGGAACAGCATCGGCGACGCCGAGGAGACCTTGCGCGCCCGGCAGCTCGGCGTCCGCACGTTCTCCGACATGCCCGGATACCGAGCGCTCCCCCGGAGCCGGGTGCTCGGGTGGATCGATTCGTTGCTCTTCGGCGTCGAACACTCGGACTTCGGACAGCTCACCTTCCGCATGCCGGTCCTCCACCACGCGGCGCACGTCGAGCCCGTCCACCTTCGCACCGGCGCCGATTCCGACCTCCCGCTGTGGTTCGCACCGGGCCATCTGCAGGCGCTCGTACGCGACGAGTCGTCGTGGCGTCATTCTCCGGGAATGGCTCCCTCCCTGGAGGCGATCCGAGCGGTCCGATCGGTCACCAGGCGCGCGGGGGCGGATCTGATACTCGTCTACGTTCCCTCGAAGGCGCAGGCACTGCTTCAGCACGTCGAGCAGGACCACGACGCGCTGATGGCCATGGCGACCTTCGGCCTCGACGAATCGATCGGGATCGATCCGGAGGTTGCGCTCGCCGCCGCCCTGGCGAATCGAGGGAGCCTCGAGAATCTCCTGTTCGAGTTCTGCGAGGAGGCAGGGATCCCCCTCCTGTCCGCGACGCCGTACCTCGAAGCGCAAGCGGCGGAGGGGACGCTCGGATACCTCTCGGCCGACACGCACTGGAACACGAAGGGGCAGCTCGTGCTGGTGGAGCCGTTGGCCAGAGCGTTCGCACGGTTGAGCGCGCGAGACTGACCCGGGCGTATCGAGTGGCAGCCGGTCGCCCGAGCCCTTATCTTGCGGGGCTCGAGCTCCTCAACCAAACGGTGTCCCCATGCCCAGCCCTCGCGCACTCGCCTGTCTCGCCACCCTGACCCTCGTCGCCGCTGCGTGCCGATCCGGTGAATCCATGACCCAGAAGACGCACGACAACTCCCTTCTCGCGGAGTGGACCGGTCCCTACGGCGGCGTCCCCGCGTTCGACGCCGTGCGCCTCGAGGAACTGAAGCCGGCGCTGGAGCTCGCGATGAAGGAGCACCTGGCCGAGATCGACGCCATCGCGAAGAACCAAGAACCGCCGACCTTCGAGAACACGATCGTCGCGATGGAGCGCGCCGGCCACGATCTGGACCGCGCGCAGACCTACTACGGGATCTGGAGCAACAACCTCTCGTCCGAGGAGTTCCGTGAGATCCAGCAGGAGATGGCTCCGAAGCTCGCGGAGTACAGCTCGAAGATCACGCAGAACAAGGCGTTGTTCGCCCGGATCAAGGCCGTCCACGAGGGCGACAAGTCGGGGCTCGACGCAGAGCAGAAGCGCCTCGTCTGGTTGCGCTACACGCAATTCGCCAAGAACGGCGCGACGCTCGCGGGCAAGAAGCGCGAGCGCTATGCAGCAATCAACAAGCGATTGGCCGAGCTCCACACCACGTTCGGCAACAACGTGCTGGCGGACGAGGAAGGCTACGTCCTCTACCTCGCCAAAGGTCAACTCTCCGGTCTGCCGAGCTCTTTCGTCCAGGCGGCGGCCGCGGCGGCGACGGAACGCGACCGCGACGGCGAGTACGCCGTGACCAACACGCGCTCCTCGATGGACCCGTTCCTGACCTTCTCCGACGAGCGGGACCTGCGCGAAAAGGTCTGGAGGACCTACTACTCGCGGGGCGACAACAAGGACGAGCACGACAACAACGCGGTCATCGCCGAGATCCTGCAGTTGCGTCACGAGCGGGTGCAGCTCCTGGGCTTCGAGAACTACGCCCAGTGGCAACTCGAGGACCGCATGGCGAAGACGCCGGAGCAAGCGCTGGGACTGCTCGAGGCCGTCTGGCCCGCCGCGCTCGCGCGCGTCGAGGAAGAGGTCGCCGACATGCAAGCGGTCGCCGACGAGGATGGGGCCGGGATCACGATCGCGCCCTGGGACTACCGCTACTACGCCGAGAAGGTTCGCAAGGCGAAGTACGACCTCGATTCCGACGAGGTGAAGCAGTACCTCCAGCTCGACAAGCTGCGCGAGGCCATGTTCTTCGTGGCGGGGGAGCTCTTCCGGTTCGAGTTCGAGGCGATCCCGGAGGGCACCGTTCCCGTCTTCCACGAGGACGTGCGCGTGTGGGAGGTGAAGAACCGCGACTCGGGCAAGCACGTGGGGCTCTGGTATCTCGACCCCTTCGCGCGGCGGGGCAAGCGCTCGGGCGCCTGGGCCACCATGTACCGGGTCCACGAGACCTTCGACGGGAAGAAGACCGTCCTCGCGTCCAACAACTCGAACTTCATCGAGGGCGAGCCGGGTGAACCCGTCCTGATCTCCTGGGACGACGCCCAGACCCTCTTCCACGAGTTCGGCCACGCGCTGCACTTCCTGTCGGCGAACATCACCTATCCGGGACTCGACGGCGGCGTGCGCGACTACACCGAGTTCCAGTCTCAGCTGCTCGAGCGCTGGCTGCCCACCGACGAGGTCATCGACGGGTACCTGGTCCACGTCGAGACCGGCAAGCCCATCCCGGCCGAGCTCGTCCGTAAGATCAAGAAGGCCGCGACCTTCAACCAGGGCTTCAGCACGGCCGAGTACCTGGCGTCGGCGCTGATGGACATGCGCTATCACATGACGGACCCGACCGGGATCGACCCGGTCGAGTTCGAGCGGACCACGCTCGCCGAGCTGAACATGCCCGACGAGATCGTCATGCGACACCGGAGCCCGCACTTCGCGCACGTCTTCTCCGGCGAGGGCTACTCCACGGGATACTACGGCTACATGTGGGCCGATGTTCTGACGTCGGATGCGGCCGAAGCATTCGAAGAGGCTCCCGGCGGTTTCTACGATCGGAACCTCGCACGGAAGCTCGTCGAGAATCTGTTCGCCGTGCGCAACGCAGTCGATCCGCAGGAGGCCTATCGCGCTTTCCGAGGCCGCGATGCGGCGATCGAAGCGTTGATGCGCGATCGAGGCTTCCCGATCCCGGCGGGCGCCAAGCACTGAGGAGCCCCTCCGCTAGGGCCCTCGACACCCTCCGCTCTCGTTTCGTAACTCCCGCCAGGGCGTCGGCTAATAGAGAGCGTGAGGGACTCTTCGCCACCGAGAATACGTGTCGTGCGGGCTGTTGCCCCCTCGCGGGCGGTCTTATTGCTGTCCGCGTTGATCGACACGTGTACGGGTGCCGTTCTCGTCGTCGTGTGCGCGACGATCGCCGCCGCCGATACGGTCCTCGTCGCTCGGGGCCGAGCATTGTCCTTCGAGGACCGCGTGCCGCCACACGCGGCGGGCGTTCTCTCGGACGTCATGGCGCTCTTCGCGCTGTTCGCTGCGGCCCTCGTGTCCCTCGCCGTACTCACGCTCGGCTACCTCGTGGGGGAGATCGTGTTCCTCGTCTGTGTGGTCGTCCCGCTCGAGGTCATCGTGTGGGTCTGTGAGGCGCTCCGCTTCCCGGGGCCTCGGCACGCGCACGCGCACTGACGGACACGGGTCCGATCCTCGCGCTCACCGTCCCGCCGTCTCGGGTCCCACCATCTCCGACTCGACGATCTCGTGCGCGCGGTTGATGGCGAGGTCGGTCAGGACCTGACGACCGCCGCTCGGCCACGTGATCACGACCTCTTCCACGCTCTCCGCCGCCCCCAGGCCGAAGTGCAGCTCGCAGGGCTCCTTGGAGAGGAACCCGCTGCCGCCGCGAATCGTACGACGCTGCACTCGGCCACCCGCGCGGAGCTCGACGCGAGCCCCGATGGCATCGCGGTTGGAGAGCGATCCCTCGAGCTCGAGGCGGACCCAGTGCCGCCTCTGCGTGTTGTTGGAGAGGAGGATCGCACCGGACTCGTAGCAGTTGACGATCAGGTCCAGGTCTCCGTCCCGGTCCAGGTCGGCGTGGACGGCTCCGCGCGAGTTCGACCGGATGTCGGCGCCGCTGTTCACCGACACGTCGTAGAACTGGCCGTCGACCTGCTTGAAGAGGACGTTTCGCTCGCGGTCGTAGGTCAGGTTCGGCTCCCGGCCATTGACGACGTAGAGGTCCTCGTGGCCGTCGTTGTCGAAGTCGAAGAAGTCGGCATCCCAGGCCCAGCCGCATCCGCTCACTCGATCGAAGTAGTCGTTGTGCGCTTCGGAGTACGAGGAGCCATCGCTCACGAGGAACATGTTGGCCTCGATGATGCGAGCGTTCAGTGCCGTGTGCTGGCTGAGCACGATCTGGGTCTCGGCGCCGGGAGTGATGTACTTGGAGACGAAGCTGAAGATCGCGATGTTGCTGACATAGATGTCGTCGACGCCGTCGCCGTTGGCGTCCGTGAACCCGACGCTCATGCCGTGCAGGAAGCGGTTCTTGATCCCGGGCGGCGTCTCGTTCACGAATCCCCGACCGGCCTCGTTGATCAAGAGCTCGTCGCTGCCGAAGTCGTTGCAGACGTAGATGTCCTGCCATCCGTCTCCGTTGGCGTCGAAGTGCGAGACCGCCTGGGTCCAGCCCGTACGGCCCGCATTCGTCTCCAGTGTGACGTTGTGGAAGCGCCCGTCGCCGGTGTTGCGGTAGAGACGATCTCGTCCTCCGTTGCGCGAGTCGGCGGCCAGGAACGGGCGATCCCCTCCCAGCCAGTCGCCGAAGTCACCCACGTACAGGTCCAGATTGCCGTCACCGTCGTAGTCGAACCACGTGGCCGAGTGGCTGATCCGGTCGTCGTCGAGCGGAAGCCGACTGGCCTCTGTCACGTCCTCGAAGGTTCCGTCGCCCCGGTTCCGGTACAGGCGGTTCGGTGAATAGACGTGTGTGACGAAGAGGTCCTGGTCGCCGTCGTTGTCGTAGTCGACGAAATAGGCGCCGCGACCCTCGCCGCCGTCGACGAGACGCGAATCGTCCGTCACGTCGATGAACCGTAGGTCACCCAGGTTGCGATAGAGCCGGTCCCGGCCGCCGCTGACGAGGTAGATGTCGAGCAGGCCGTCCCCGTCGACGTCGGCGACGGCCACGCCGCCGCCGGCGATCCCGATCTCCAGGTTGGGGATACGCACGCCCTTGTCGCGGTCGAGCTGTTTCTCCCGCGCCGTGTCGAGATAGCTCTGGGTCACGCCCTCGGACACTTCACCGAAGCGATAGTCCGTGATTCGACGCGAGGTCTCGTGAACGAAGTCGATGCCCGACCGCTCGGTCCGATCCGTGAAGACCTGATCGATGTAGGCGGCGCGCAGCTGGCTCTCGAGCGCGGAGCGAGCCCGCTCGGGGTCTGCCGGCGGCGAGGCGGGAAGCGTCTTGTTGTCCTTGGCGACCAGGTTCCTGCGGGTCAGCCGGAACGCTCGCTGGGCGGCGCGGAGCTCGTCGACTCCGACCGTGTCCCGCCCCGTGTTCTCCGCCACGTTCCCGGCGACCATGAGCAGTGCGACCGCATACACGGAGAGGAACTCCGAGAGCTCTTCCATCGCGTACAGATCGAGCTCGCGCACGCGCTCGTCCTGCCCGACGAGCGACCGTTCGATGGCCCGCCAGTGCCAGGCGGAGTCCCGCAGGGCGTCGGCCTGGTACTCAGCGACCCAGACGTCGTTGAGGACCGGCTCGTTCGGGAACAGGTTGATGATCCCGGCCCACGTCGTGACCGATGGATAGTGAGCCTCGATCGTCGCCAGCATCTGCGTTCCCGACAGGACGGCGTCGCTCTGGTTGGCACGTGCGCACGTCGTGTGCAGGAAGCGCGCCAGTGAGACCAGGGCCTGCTTGTGCAGCGAGGAGGCCTCCGGCTCGACCGGCCGCGTGGCCCACTCGCTCTCGAGGAGAGCGAGGTCCGCGTCGAAGGTGCGCTCGAGCTTCTCCGCGGAATAGCGCGTGTTGAACTCGGCCAGGGCGCCGATCTTCGCCCTCGCCACGGCCAGCATCGCATCCCGCGGACTCTCCGTGTTCGCCCGGATGTTCTCGGGGGCTCGATCCGGATCGATGCGAGCGATCCCGAGCTCCGCTGCAAGGCGACGGTCGACCTCCAGGAGGTCCTCCGCCTCGATCGAAGCGTGACGCCTGGCCCGGGCGATCTCCGCGGCCTCGCGCAGGAGCGCCGTGCTCAGGAGTGCGATCAGGTGGCGAGCGGACTCGATCGCCCCCATCGTGAGCGCGGGCCGCTCCGGCGACTGGGCCTGCACCTCCTTCGCCAGCGTCTGGAGCAGCCGAAGCGGTTCGACCGTGTCCTCGTAGTTCGTCACGTCGTGGAACGGGACGGTCACGGTGATGGTGCCCAGCTGGACCGTGAACCGCACGAGCTCGAGGCTCGTGTGGGGGAAGATCCGGCTCACCGTCGCGTCGAGCTCCTCGCGCGAGATGACGTCCTTCGTGTGGGTGGCGGCTTCCTTCCAGACGTGGTCGACGTAGCTCTTGACCGCCGCGACCTTCAGGTGCGTCGTCCTCGGGTCGAGCTGGCAGCCGGCGATGAACGTCTCGAGCTGCTTGAAGGACGTCCAGCACTTGACGTCCTTGTCTCCCTCGAGGCGCCCGGCCAGCACCTCGAGCTCCGCGACCATCTGATCGAGCGACCCCTCGTGCTCGAGCGGGAGGGGCGCAATGGCCAGGACACACAGCGCGGCTATTCGGGGGCTCGCGGTGCGAACGGCACTCGATCGCAGGGGATGGGACGAGCGATTACCCATGTGTGATTGACGTACTTACAGTGTAATCGTGGCGCATTGAAACTGTATTTACACCGTATGGAAGCAGCTGAGGCGCCCCGTGCTGTGTGCTCCAATTCCTTGGTTCGACAGGAGTTAGCCGCCACCGGGGATCTATGATCCCCGCGAGCCCACCCACCCTCGGCCCCCGGGGGGCGGGCGGCGAAGCACCCGGCAGGCAGTCCGACCCGAACCATGTGCGGCATCTCGGCGCTCGTAGCACCCCATCCGATCGCGTTGCACGACGCCCTCGCCCGGATGACCGGGGCGATCGGACACCGCGGCCCGGACGACGAGGGGTTCGCCTCGTTCGCCGGCGGCACCCTGAACCGCGTGTGGGGCGGCGCCGACACGCCGGAGCCGGTCCTCGGCTCGGACTTCCCCTACGCCCCGGCCGGGCGCGGTGCCGGCGAGGAGCCCGCGAGCGTGGCGCTGGGCCACCGGCGACTCTCGATCCTCGACCTCTCGCCGGCCGGCCATCAACCGATGTGCTACGGCGATCGCCGCTACTGGATCACGTACAACGGCGAGGTCTACAACTACGAGGAGCTGCGCGCGGAGCTCGAGTCGCTCGGCCACGGCTTCCTCTCCGCAACCGACACAGAGGTCGTGCTCGCGGCCTATGCGGAGTGGGGCGAGGCCTGTACGCAGCGCTTCAACGGCATGTGGGCCTTCGCGATCCTCGACCTCGAGGCGGGAACGCTCTTCGTGTCGCGGGATCGCTTCGGGATCAAGCCGCTCTACTACTGGACGTCACCCGACGGAGTGCTGGCGTTCGCCTCCGAGATCAAGCAGCTGACCGAGCTCGAGGGGTGGCGGCCGCGAGCGAACGGACGACGCCTGCGCGACTTCCTGCAGTGGTCCACGTTCGACCACACGGCGGACACGTTCTTCGAAGGCGTGCGGCAGGTCCCGGGCGGCCACGACCTGACGATCCGGGTCGATGCACCGCGTGCGCCGGAGCGCGCGCGACGCTGGTACAGGCTCGAAGCCTCGACGCGCGATGTCTGCATGGAGGAAGCGGCCGGGCGGGTGCGGGAGCTCCTCTCCGACTCCGTCCGCGCGCGCCTTCGCGCGGACGTCAAGGTCGGGTCGTGCCTGTCCGGCGGCATCGACAGCTCGAGCATCGTGTGCCTCGTCAACCGCGAGCTCGCGCGCGCGGGTGTGAGCGAGTTGCAGGAGACCGTGTCGAGCTGCTCCGAGCTGCCCGAGTTCGACGAGCGCCAGTTCATCACGGCGGTCCTGGAACAGACCAAGACGCGCGCGCACTACGTGTTCCCCGAGAGCGACCGGCTGCTCGACGATCTCGACCGGATCGTCTGGCACCAGGACGAGCCTTTCGGGTCGACGAGCATCTTCGCCCAGTGGTGCGTGTTCGACGAGGCGCGGAAGAACGAGCTCACCGTCATGCTCGACGGCCAGGGCGCCGACGAGCTCTTCGGCGGCTATCGCTCCGCCTACGCTTCGTGGATCGCCGAGCTCTTCGTCTCCGGCCGCTGGAGCGCGCTCGCCCGGAACGTTCGGACAGCGCGCGAGGTGCACGGCTACAAGGCGCGCAGGCTCCTGATGATGCCGGCGCGCCAGCTCGTGCCGACGGGTTTGCGGTCGGGCGCGGGAACCTGGTTCGAGACGCACTTCCGGCCGCGCTGGATGAGCAAGGGGCCGGCGGCCGGTGACGGCGAGCCGAGCCGCAAGCCGGTGACGCCGGGGCACTCGCTCGCCGACTGGTCCCTCGACCAGTTGCTCTACTCGAACCTGCCGATGCTCTTGCACTACGAGGACCGCAACTCGATGGCGCACTCGGTCGAGAGCCGAGTCCCGTATCTCGACTACCGTCTCGTCGAGTACGCGATGTCGTTGCCCGGTGAGCTGAAGATCCAGGACGCGACCACGAAGGCCGTGCTGCGCGAATCGATGCGCGGGACGATCCCGGACGTGATCAGGGAGCGCAAGGACAAGATGGCTTTCGTCACCGCAGAGAAGGTCTGGTTCCGCGAGCAGTCGCAGGTCTTCCGCCCGCTCCTCGAGCGTTCTTGCGAGCTCGCGCCCGAGGTCTTCGATGGCAAGGGCGTGATGGACCTCTTCGAGAAGACCGCTTCCGGCAAGCGCCACGCCAACTCGGTGCTCTGGCGAATTCTGTGCGTAGGCGCGTGGATGGAACGGTTCGGGGTCGAGGCGTAGGGCGGTACGAGACCGCTCCCCTTCATCACCTCGTCGGGGACTTTCTCCACGGGTGGCGATCCGGCCTTCGAGGGCACTTTCGACTGAGAAGTGTCGAGCAAATGTGAATAGGAAGCTCGCTTCCAGCGCTCGAAAACGCTTTACTGTCGGCGCTCGCGGCCTAAACAACTAAAGGGACAATGCCCCGAACTACCGATTCTGCACTTCGTGACCGTGTCGACGCCTTCGTCGAGGACCTGACCGAGCTCATTCGTGAGTCCGCACTGGAGGCCGTACAAGACGCGCTCGACGCATCGCCTGCT
>JAJDET010000150.1 GCA_029259655.1 Planctomycetota bacterium | reverse complement strand
AATGCCTTCGCGATGCTTGCGCGGGCTGCGCCGCGCAAGCGAGGCGTCGGGAGGCGTCGACACGTGGGGGACGTCGGTGGGGGACGTCGCAATGCGCACTCGCTCGCGGGCTTCGCCCGACGAGCATCGCGATACTGGGAGTCCGACCGCATGCGGCTCGTCAGCCCGGGTGCGATACGCGACTACGGGCACCACGGCACTCCGCCGAGGACGCGCCGGTACCCGGCGCGATGCCTCCCGGCGGGCGGAAGAAACCTCATGGACAACACGCCGACACCGCCTAGGGCGGTCGGCTCACGAGCGAGAGCGCCTGACGCGCTCCGCTCGCGAGAGCGCATTTGCGCACCCCGGACTCCGCCCCACATAGCGTCCGAGCACGCCATGTGGGTTCCGAGCGTGGAGTAACATGGACCCATGGCCGAGCGACTCCTGCTCTACCGCGCTCCGGACTCCCTCGATGCAGCGCTGGTGGCCCAGCGACTCGATGCCGAGGGTGTCTCCGTCCTGCGCGCGGGTGTGGGCTCCTCCGTCGTGTGGGGCCTGCTTCCCGTGGAGCGAATGGTCGAGCTGTGGATCGACCCCGAGGAGGCGCCTCGCGCAGTCGGCATCCTGCGGGAGTTCGAGGCGGAGCGCTCGGGAGGCGGCGGCTCCTGGTCCTGCGCGACCTGCGGCGAGACGACTCCGGAGAGCTCCGAGCTCTGCTGGAGCTGCGTCGCGGGCAGGAGCTGACGCTTTTTCCGACAATCGCGGGAACGCTTCGGGGCTTAGTTCCATTCCCCCCACGACCCGTGGATTCCTCCTCCGACTTTCCCTCCGACCTGCTCGAGCGAGCGGCCTGGACACGTGCTCTCGCCCGGCGCCTCGTCGAGGACGCGGCGGCGGCCGATGACCTCGTCCAGGACGCCTGGCTCTCCGTGCTCTCGCGCGGACGACGGGCGCTCTCGCCCGCCTACCTCGCGACGGTGCTCAAGAACGCCGCGCGCGAACGCGGGCGGAGCGATCGGGCACGGACGCGCCGCGAGCGCGAGCGAGGCGAGCCCTCGCCCCTGCCCTCGACACCCGAGCTGCTCGAGGAGATCGAGCAGCAGCGCATCCTGGTGGATGCCGTCGAGGAGCTCGACGAGCCCTATCGCCGGACCGTGCTGCTCGTGCACTGGGAGGGACTCTCCGCGGCGGAGATCGCGCGGCGCGAAGGCATCCCGGCGGCGACGGTTCGCGTGCGACACAAGCGCGCGCTCGATCGACTGCGCGAGGTGCTCGATCTGCGCTTCGACGGAGACCGTCGCGCCTGGGCCTGCGCGTTCCTTCCGCTCGCCGCGGGAGCCGCGCGCGACTCGTCCTCTCTCTTGACCCTCGTGGGGGTGGTGACCTTGAAGAAGCTCGTCCTCGTGTCCGTCGCGCTCGTCGTCGTCGCGCTCGGCGTGCGCTCCTCCCTCGGTTCCGGCGAAGAGCCGGAGTCCGCTCGGGAAGTGGAGGCGCCCGCCGTCGCGGACGTGACTCCCGACACGCTGCGCACTCCCGAGGAACCGGTGCTCGACCCGGAAGAGCGTTCTCCGGCACAGTCGGAGCGCCGTCCCGTCTCCTCCGTGAAGAGCGTGCTCTCGGGCCGCGTCCTCACGCCTACCGGGGCTCCTCCCGACGCCGACGAGGAGCTACGCGTCTACGCGTTCGCCTCCCGCACCGGCTATCGCCGGCTCGTCGAGCTGCTCGCGCTGGATCCCGCGCACCCCGAGATCGTCGCTCGCGCGCTCGTGGGCGAAGGTGGGCGGTTCGAGCTCGAGCTCCCGGCGTCGTTCGAGCCGTCCGAGGAGGGGGGGCTCTTCCTGATCGCCCGCGGCCGGCACCTGTACCTCTCCGAATCGGTCGCGGTTCCCCTCGGCCCCGGCGAGACGGTCCTGTCCACCGTCTGCGGCGCGTTCGTGCGTGGGTTCGTGACCGGTCCGGGTGGTGTGCCGGCCCGCTCGATACCGATCTCGCTCGAGCCCGCGCCGGTCACGCTCGACGCCGACACGACGACGCCGCGCGTGGCGACCTCCGTCCGCACCGCCGCCGACGGGACCTTCGAGCTCTTCGCCCTGCCGCTCGCCTCCTACACCGTCATGGTCGCACCAACGAGCCTCGCACCGCGCCTCGAGCGGCTGGAGAGCCTCGAGCCCTGCCGGACGACGGAGCTCGCGCTCTCGCTCGCCCTGGGCGGCGAGGTTCGCGGTCACGTCGTGGACGAGGACGGCGCGCCGGTCACCACCGGCGAGATCCGTGCGCTCTTCCGCGGCGAGTTCTTCGGCTTCGACGACCGGCCGATGCGGACGACCAGGCTCGACGAGAGCGGTGGGTTCACGCTCGAGCACGTGCCGCCCGGCGAGCTCACCCTGCTGGCCTCCGCGCCGGGCTTCCTCGAGAGCGAGAAGCAGGAGGCCCTGGTCCAGGACGAACGGACGACAGACGGTGTGGTGATCGTGCTGCCGCGCGGGCTCGCCCTCTCGGGACGCCTCGCGCTGGAGTCGGGAGCGCCCGCGCCCGGCGTCCGCGTGCAGGCGAACTTCGACGACGGCTTCCGGATGGGGCCTTCCGCATTCGCAGCGTTGCGAGGAGCGAGGGGATCGACGGTCACCGACGACGAGGGCCGGTTCCGCATGACCGGGCTCGGCCGCGGTCCGTTCCGGTTGCGCGCGCGCGTCGACGAGGGCGACCTCGTTGCGGCACTCGACGGCGTGCGCGGAGGAACGGAGGGGATCGAGCTGGTGCTCCACGCTCCGTTCACCGTCACGGGCAGTGTCGTGGACGGAACCGGTGAGCCTGTGTCGGGCGCTCGCGTGCGCGGCCGGCGCATCGCCGCCGGCGCGATCGGCGAGGTCGCGACCGACGAGCTCCTCGCGTCCACGGACGCGGCCGGCGCGTTCGCGCTCGAGGCTCCAACCGCCGGACGCTGGCGCATCGACGCCCGGTCGGCCGGTCTCGCCCCGTCCGCGGAGGTCGAGCTCGACCTCCCGGGCTCGAAGACGGCCGGCGTGCTCGTGCTCGACGCACCGGCGGATGTCGCGGGGGTCGTGCTGGATCCCGAGGGAAACACGGTGTCCGAGGCCGAGGTGTCTCTCGGTCGGACGACCGCGTCCGCCTGGATGGCGCAGGGAGAGTCGCCGCCGAGCGTCATGACCGACGCGCGCGGGCGCTTCCACCTCGGCGGACTTCGCGCGGGAGACATCCTCTTGACCGCGAGGTCGGAGGGGTTCGCGATCAGCGAGGCGGTTCCGCTTACCGTCCAGCCGGGCGAGCTCGCGAGCGACGTGCGCATCACGGTGCGCCTCGGTGCCCGGCTCACCGGTGAGGTGTACGGCGACGACGGTCGGCCGGCAGAGGGGCACATGATCAACCTCGTCCGCTGGCAGGTCGGGAACTTCGACGCTCGCGGGACGACGACGGATTCCGAGGGGCGTTTCGAGCTCTTGCACATCGAGCCCGGCGGCTGGCAGGTCGTCGCGATGCAGCAGAACGCGGACTGGAGCAGCGGTGACGGCGGCGAGAGCCTCAACCGGATGACGGCGAACATGCGCACGGCGCAGGTGAGCCTCGACGACGGAGAGGCCGAGCACGTGGTGCTCGGGCTGGCCGCCGAGGAGCCCGTGGCCGTCCGTGGCCGCGTGCTGCGCGGCCGAGAGCCCTATCCGAACGTGATCGTGACCTTCGCGCGGGTCGAGGGCGTCGGCGGTCCGGCCCTCGCCGACGTTCAGGACGACGGCTCCTACGAGGTGGTCGTCGACGGCGCCGGAGCGTACGCGGTCGGTCTGACGCGAATGCTCGGCGGCGCGGGCCAGATCAGCACGGTCAGTCTCACCCACGACGTTCCCGACGTTCTCGAGCACCGGCTCGACCTCGCCTACCCGACGGGTGTCATCGCCGGTCGCGTCACCCGGTCCGACGGGACGCCCGCGGCCGGGGCGCGCGTGTCCGTGTTCCCCGACGGCGACGCGTCGATCGAGCAGGCGCTCGCCGCACCGTTCGCCGAGGCCGAGACCGACACCCTGGGCGAGTACCGGATCGAGGGGCTCGTGGGGGGGAGCTACCGCGTGCTGGCGGGCGGCGCACGCTTCGCACAGGACGACACGCGTCACGCCCGCGTCGCGCGGAGCGGCATCGCGCTCGAGGACGGAGCGTCGCTCGACTCGATCGACTTCGAGCTGCCCCGGCCCGCCGAGGTGCGGATCACGGTCGTCGATGCGGCCGGACTGCCCGCGGGGGGCGCGACGGTCTTCGCGCGCGATGCCCGGGGCGGCCTGCTCGAGCCGGTTTCCGCTGCCGTGACGGACGCCGCCGGGCACCTCGTGTACGCCGGGCTCGCGCCGGGTGCGTACAGCTTCGTCGCGGCGAGTGGTCCCGAGGTGAGCGCCGAGAGCGGCGAGGTGACGACGCGACCCGGCGCACCGCCCGAGCTCACGCTGCGGATCGAGCCTGCCGCCATGCTCTGGGTGCACTCGCGCGACGCGAACGGCGACTCGATCCATGCCGTCGTAGCCGTCCTCGACGAGACCGGTCGCGAGGTCGGTGCGCGCTATGCCGCGGCGAACATGGTCGAGCTCCAGTCCGTCGGCGCGTTCGGCCCCGAGCGCCAGCGCTTCGGCCCCCTGCCGATCGGCCGCTACCGCGTGGTGGCGCGCGCCGCCGGCGGCCTCGCGGACGAGCGGACCGTGCGGCTGCGCGAGCCCGGCGAGAAGACGGTGCGCTTGCGGCTCGAGGACTAGAGGTCAGGCCGAAGAGCAGGACCTCGCCGAGGCCGAAGGCCGAGCCCGGCGCGGAGTCGCGCCGTAGCTGCCCGCAGGGCATCCTTGGCGCGCGCTGATGCGCGCCAAGTCACAGGAGGTCAGGCCGAAGAGCAGGACCTCGCCGAGGCCGAAGGCCGAGCCCGGCGCGGAGTCGCGCCGTAGCTGCCCGCAGGGCATCCTTGGCGCGCGCTGATGCGCGCCAAGTCAATCTTCGGCAAGCGCGCCGTAGCTGCCCGCAGGGCATCCTTGGCGCG
>JAJDET010000149.1 GCA_029259655.1 Planctomycetota bacterium | reverse complement strand
CAAGTCGGCCGCTTGTGACTTGGCGCGCATCCGCGCGCGCCAAGGATGCCCTGCGGGCGGCTACGGCGCGACTCCGCGCCGGGCTCGGCCTTCGGCCTCGGCGAGGTCCTGCCTCTCGGCCGGACCTCTAGCTCTCACTCGTCGACGTAGCCCAGCGCCTCGAGCCCCGCGCGATCCCGGACTCCGCCCTCGTAGGTCGCGCCGGCGGGCATCTCCCGCGCGCGGTGTTCCGCCACGATCCGGGCCAGCTCCTCGGCGACGCCCGGACGCTCGAGGACGAGGTTCCGGCGCTCGTCCGGATCGCGCTCGAGGTCGTAGAGCTCGCGCCGTCCCTCCGCGCTCGCCTCGAAGTACTTCCACCGCCCGCGACGCACACCGAACCCGAACCCGACCTCGCTCAGCTTCGGCCTGCCGCCCGGAAAGTACGGACGCAGCAGGTGGAGCGGTCGCTCCTCTTCGCCGCTAGCGTCGAGGAGATCGATCCCGCGCCAGCTCTCTCGCAGGTCGAGGCCGAGCAGCCCCGCCAGCGTCGGAGGGACGTCCACGAGGTGCGCGGGAAGATCGCTCCGGGCCGGCGCCACGCGACCGGGCCAGCGCACGAGCAGCGGAACGCGGACCTCCATCTCGTACGTCGAGCGGTCGTGCGTCGCGATGCCGTGATCGCCGAGCCCCTGCCCGTGGTCCGCGGTCAGGACGAACAGGAGCTCGCGGTCGGGGCGCGCCGCCTCGACCCGCTCGACCAGGCGCCCGACCTCTCCGTCCGTGTAGCGGATCTCGCCGTCGTAGCGCGCGTGCCGCGGTTGATCCGGATGGTCCGCCTCGAAGCGCTCCGCGAACCCGGCCGGCGGCGCATAGGGCTCGTGGGGATCGAAGAGGTGGACCCACAGGAACAAGGGCGCGTCCGTCGGCCCGTGCTCGAGCCAGCTCTCCACGGCGTCCACCGTGTCGCCCGCGCTGCGGTCGAACCCGCCCGGCACGTCCTCGCCCGCCCACTCGGTGCGAGGGCTCGTCCCGCCCTCGCTGGGGAAGGCGTCGTCGAAGTGGTCGAAGCCCTGGGCGACACCGAATCGCCGCGAGACCGGGAACGAGCTGACGAACGCGGCCGTGCGCCAGCCCGCGTCGGCCAGGAGCTCGGGCAGCGTCTCCTCGCCCGGAGGGAGCTCGAGACCGTTCCTCACCACTCCGTGTGCGAGCGGGTGGCGCCCCGTCAAGAGCGTCGCGTGCGACGGACAGGTCGTCCCCATGGGTGCGTAGGCCACGTCGAACACGAGGCTCTCGCGCGCGAGGCGGTCGATCTCCGGTGTCGTGTCGAGCGCGTAGCCGTAGCTACCGACGTGATCGGCTCGCAACGTGTCGATCGTGACGAGCAGGACGTCGGGCCGTCGGTCGCCGCCGCAAGCGCATGTCACGAGGCAGACCAGGATCGCCGATCTCATTCGCCGTTTCCTTCCCGCGACACGCGGAAGACGACGTGCCACTCGTCCTCGTGGACGGGAGCTCCGAAGATCTCCCGACAGGCGTCGGCCGCGGGCAGCGACGCCCGCGTTGCGGGGCGTCCCTCGCAGGTCTCCACGAACGCGAGCTCCCGATCGGGCGAGCGATGGACGACGATCCACGCGCCGTCCGGCGCGCGCAGCGCTGCGGACACGAACCCGAAGAGGAGCGTCCGGAAGCGAAGCCCCTCGGGCTCCCGTCCGAGCGGCCAGCAGCGGACGACGCGCGCGCCGTGTCGGGCACGGAGCGTCGCGAGCAGGCGCCGGTTCTCCTCGCGCGCGGGCCACTCGACGATGACGTCGTCCGCTCCCACGTCGCGGTAGAAGGCCGGGAGGCACCCGTCCCGCGCTCGTTCTTCCGGCAAGAAGACGGCGTTCATGCTCGAGCTCTGCAGACCGAACGGCTGGACGTGAGGGAGACCGCTCGCGAGGGGACCGAGGAGCGCGGAGAGGATCGCCGCGAGGAAGGCGGAGCCGAGCAGGAGCCGGCCCATCAGCGTGCTCCGTCCGGCGAAGCCGCGCAGCACTTGCAGTCCGTGGACGGATGCGAGCATGGCGAGCGGCAGCGCTGCGGCCTGGTAGCGGACGTAGACGTGGCCGAGGTCGATCTTCGCCACGGGGACGAGCGCGTAGACGACGGCCGGCGTGAGGAGCGTCAGCGCGATGCCCAGGCCGAGCCGGGGGCGTACCGCCGCGATCCGCACCAGACCGAGCAGCGCGAGGATGGCCGGGAGCAGGGCGGCGAGACGCCACATGCGGCCGGGCTCGTGCGCCGGCAGCCCCGTGGCGAGCCGCAGCGACTCCAGGAGGCTCTCCGCGCCGACGCCCGCGCCCGGCACGCGCTTCGACTCGAGGATCTCGAAGAGGCTAGCGAGGGCAGGCGCGGTCAGCGCGGCGGCCAGCGTGACACCGGCGACGCAGGGCAGGACGAGCCGCGCCCGGGAGGCGCCGGCTCCGAGGTCGGGAGCGCACACGAGCGCGCCGAGGGCCAGCCCCCCGACGAAGGGCAGTGTCGTCGGGCTGAAGTAGATCAGGGCCGCCAGGCTCGCCGCCGCGCCGATGCCGGAGGAGCGACGCCCCGTGCGCGCGAAGCGAACGAGTGCGAGCACCGCCAGAGCGGCGAACAGCGTTATGGCGCTGTAGGGCCGCGCCTCGCGGCTCCAGTAGACGAGGAGCGGAGAGGTCGCGACAAAGAGCGTGAAGAGCGCGCGCTCCGCCGGCTCGAGCAGGCCGCGCGACGCGCGCGCCGCGAGCAGCACGAGGAGCGCACCCGGGACGTAGGCCGGGAGACGGAAGCCCCACTCCTCGAGCCCGACCGTCGACTGCAGGAGCTTGCACCAGAGCGTGATGGGGATGCAGGTGTCCTGCGGCTCGAAGTGCGTGAAGGCGTAGGCGGCCGTGTGCCGCGCGACCGAGAGGAGCGGGTGGATCTCGTCGCCGGCGACGATCTGGGACCCGGTTCCGAGGACGCGCAGGCCCGCGCCGAGGAGCACGAGCAAGACCAGCGAGGACCGAGTGACGAGGGCGCGCGATCCGGACACCGGGCTAGCGCTCCTCGAACCAGAGCGTGTCCCCGTTGACGAGGACGACGCGTCGGAAGCCGTGGTCACGCACGAAACGCGAGACCTGGCTGGTGACGGCGGCCTGCGCCGGGAGCACGGCGTTCGGTGGATGCGCCGCGAGTAGCGCGCCCAGCTCGGCCTTGGAAGTGATGCCGTGCCGCTCGCGTTGTTCGGCGGTGAGGAGGTGCGCGGAGCGCAGCGAGAAGGGGCCGACGACGAACTGGGGATACACGTCGAGCTTGCCCTCGAGCGCGTAGATCGGCGCCGTCGTGTGGACGAGCCCGCCCGGCACGTGGGAGGCGATCTCCTCGCCCGTCCGGTGCACGAGCGTCGTCGCCCAGTCTTCCGGATGCGAGAGCTTCGCGAGCGCGCGCATGTACGGCCGATGACCGTTCAGGACCGAGAGGAGAAGGAACACGGCGGAGGAGAGCGCGAGAGCCGTCGCCGCGCGGCGCGAGCTCCCCCAGGTCGAGGCCGCTGCGCACCAGGCGATCAGGAGGAACGGGATCAGGATCAGGAAGTACTGCGGCTGGGTGGGAGAGGGCGCCCACGCGCCGGCCAGGAGGAACGGCAGGAACAGGAGGACGAGCAAGAGGGCCCGGCCCGGCGCTCGCCAGGCGCCGCGGGCGAGGAGCGACACGCCGAACAGGATCGCGAGCGAGGCGTTTCCGATGCGTCCGGTGAAGGCCCGGGCGAAGTACGGCAGCTTGTCGGCGAGGTCCATCGGCACCGCGGCGTCGCCGAACTCTCCGGCGGCGATCGCTTCCCGGTAGACCGTCGTGCTCATGCGCGGGTACACGAAGTTCCCGAACCAGAACCTCCCCGGCTCGATCGCGAAGAGCACGAGGAGCGGGAGGGCGCCGGCCGCCATGCCGAGGACCACGCTCGCCAGCGCGCGCCGGCGTACCTCTGGTGCGGCGAAGAGCGCCGCGGCCAGGAGCGCGGGTGCGACCAGCGGTGCGGTGGAGAGACGCACGCCGACGGAGGCCGAGATCGCCGCGCCGGCGAGGAAGAACCAGCCCGAGCCGCGCTCCGCGCGGAGGCCGCGGACGAGCGCCAGCACCCCGAGCACGACGAGAAAGGTCGAGCCGTCGTGGTTCCAGGTCATCCCGCTCGCCTGGCGCGTGATGGGCGAGAACACGTAGAGCCCGGCGCACGACGCCGCGAGCCCGAGCCGCGCCCACGCGCTCGCCCCGGAGGATGCGGAGAGCGCACGCCAGCCGAAAAGGAAGAGCAGCGACGCGGTGCCGAACGACGCGGCCACCGAGACGGCGCGCGCGCCGAGCAGGAGGTGGTCCGTGAAGAGGAAGACCGCGCCGTAGATCCACGCGAGGTACGGCGTGTGGAAGTACGGGTAGTCCCGGTAGGGGAGCCAGCCCTTCTGGACCAGTACGGCGGCCGGCGCGACGAACTGGTGCTCGTCGTGGATCAGGTCGCGGCACATCGCCTCGGCGAAGAGCAGCGCGAGGAGGACGAGGAGCACGCCCGCTCCGAGGATGCGCGGGATCCACGGCGACGTCTCTCCGCGACTGCCCATTCAGTCGTCCTCGATCTCGATGTAGCCCATGGCCTGCATCCAGGCCTTCGTCTCCGGATCCATCCCGTCCGCGGCGACGCCCGCGGACCGGCTCGCGCGCTCGACGGCGTGCTCGAGCCGTGCGGCGAGGACGCGAGCCCTGTCCGCGTGGTCGGCTCGTTCCAGGAGGTTCACGGTCTCGCCCGGGTCGGTGGTCAGGTCGTAGAGCTCGACGGGCTCGACGCGACGGTCCTCGACGTCGAGCTCGGCGATCAGCTTGAATCCCCCCTGCACGACGGCCGCCATCGGGCGCTGGCCCCGACCCTCGCCCTTGTTGGCGTAGATGGCGTCGACGAACAGCGGCACCTCGGCTTCCCTGGCGGAGAGCTCTCCGCCGCGCAGCAGCACGGAGAGGTCGCGGCCCTGCCAGGCGTCGGGAGCACCGAACCCCAGGAGACCGAGCAACGTGGAAGCGACGTCGACGTGTCCGGTGGGAATCCGCACGCGAGTCCCCGCACGGATGCGCTTGGGCCAGCGGACGATCATCGGGACGTGCAGCTCCTCCTGGTACAGGGTCGAGCGGTGGCCGAAGAGCCCGTGCTCCCCGAAGCCCTCGCCGTGGTCGGAGACGAACAGGAAGAGCGTGTCCTCGGCCATGCCGAGCTCCGAGAGCTCCTGGTCGAGCTCGAGGAGGAGTCTGTCGTTGTGGTGGATCTCCGCGTCATAGGAGAGAGAGCGGGCAGCGACCACGCGCGCCTTGGTGTCGGTCGGCAACGCGGGGCGGCCGACCCGGACGGCCTGTCGGTCCTCCGGCGGGGGGCTGTAGGGCTGGTGCGGGTCGAGCGTGTGAACGAAGACGAAGAGCCGCTCGTCCGCGTGCCGTTCGAGCTCCTCGGCCAGGGGCGCGGCGATGGTGCGGGACGTGAGCGTGGACTCGAGCGTCGCAGCTCCGTAGGCCGGCGGCTCGCGCGCGACGTCCACGCCCTGGTCGAGCCCCGACCACTGCCCGCCGTGGTAGTTCGTAACGAAGGTCGTCGTCAGGTAGCCCTTCCCCGCGAGGAACTCCGCCAGGGTCGTCACGCTCTCCGAGATGCGCCGGTCGTGGCTGCGGTTGCCGTGGACCAGCGGGTCGAGCGACGTGAGCAACGTCGTGATCGCCGGCCGGGTCCAGTTGCTGGACGCGTAGACCTCCTCGAAGACGGCACCCTCCGCGGCGATCGACTGCAGGTGCGGGTCCGTCTCGATCTCGTACCCGTAGACGCCGAGCCGGTCCGCGCGCAGCGTGTCCTCGACGTAGAGGACGATGGGGGGCAGGTCCTTCGATCCGGGGGCCATGCGCAGGACGCTGCCCACGAGGACCACCGCGCGCGGATCCCGCGCGGAGTCGGTCCCCTCGGCGCGGAACAGGAGCCGGCTCTTTCGAGCGGCGAGCGGCGAGAGGTCGACGGCGACGTCGAGCCAGTCCGCGCGCGGCTCGACGACGAAGGACTGTGGGGGGAGCCGCCCGTCGGCGTCCTCGACGTGCACGCGCACCGCGTCTTCGGTTCCGGCGAGCGCCAGGGCGAACCGCAGTCGATCGTGTCGGCCGGGTTCGAGCTCGGTCGAGATCGTGCCCGGGGATCGGAGGATCACGCCGCGGCGGTAGATGTTGTTCCGCCCGAGCCGCGCTTCACGGCCGACTCCGGACTCGTCGACGTCGAAGATCGACGTGATCCGGATGCTCTCGATCGCGACGTCGAGCTCGGCGTCCTCGGGGCCGCGGAACGCGAGCCGGAGCTCGCTGAAGCCCTCGACCGCGTCGGCGCGCTTCACGAGGACCTCCTGGCCCTTCTCGTTCGTCGCCTCGGCCTGCACGAGCCCGAGCAGCGAGCGGAAGGGGACCCGGAGGACCTCGGACTCGCCGTTCGCGACGACCGGGAGCGGGACCCGCGCGCTCCTGGCGAAGTCCTCGTCCTCCCGGCGCCAACTCACGGTCATGGTCTCGACGCCCGTGCAGGCGAGCTCGACGACGAGGCCCCAGTGCAGGTCCGGATCGATCGAACCCTCGGCGGGTCCCGTGATCTCGACCCTCCGCTGTCCCGAGAGGACGAGGCGACCGTCCTCGACGACGGCCGCGTCGCCGACCCACGCACCGTCGTCCTCGTCGAAGTTCCACTCGAGCGTCAGGGGCGGCGGGTTCGACGGGGCCTCGTGACGCCAGGCGAAGGTCCGTTGCTCGACCGCGAAGCGTCCCTCGCCCGCGGCGCCGCCGCAGCCGGCGACAACGATCGAGAGCAGCACGACGGAGAGGGGCGGTCTCACTCGAGCCAGCTCGTGGGGAAGTCGGCCGGCAGCCGCTCGACGTCGAACAGGTTGGCGACGAGCTCGTCGTCCTCCCCGGCCCGGAAGGGGCTGTGGAACTCCCAGACGATCGTCTCGTCGGGTGCGAGCTCGAAGGCCCGTCCGGCGTTCGACTCGATCACGAGCGTGTTTCCGCCGGGGAGTCGCTGGCAGATGCCGCTGCGCGCGCTGTAGAAGGCGTCGGGCTCCTCGGCGCGGTAGCTCCAGACGAGCTCGCCCGTCTGTGCGTCGATCTCGAGGACCGCCGACCGGCGGGCCTCGCCCTTGTTGTCGAACAGGAGGATCGTGCCGCCGGAGAGGAGCATCGCCTCGTGCTGCGCCTCCCACGGTCCCTTCAGGACGTGGACGATCTTGCGCGCCTCGGTGTCGAGCACCGCGAGCAGGTTCAGGCTGCGGATCGAGACGAGCACGTTCCCCGGCGCGAAGACCGGGCCGAGGGAGCCGCCCTCGTCCGAGAAGACGTGCAGGCTGTTGGTGTGGAAGACGTCGCCCCACAACCACAGATCGCGGGTGCCCGGATCTTGTCGGTCCGCGATGCGCAGGTAGCGCGCGATTCCGCGGCGGAACATGTCTTCGTACTCGGAATCGAACGCGGCCTCGAAGAGCGACCACGCGGCGAGCTCGCTGCCGTCGTCGGGATCGAGCTCGCAGACGAAGTCCTCGAACACCTCGTGATCGGGGTCGATGGAGGGCACGATGCGCGCCGCACGCCGGAGCGTGAAGAGCCGGCCGTCGGGGAGCACGCGCAGGTCGTGGTGTGCGCCGCCGTCGTAGGCCCAGACCAGCTCGTTCGAGGTGTCGAGCCGCACGATCCCGAGACCCTCGAAGATCGCGAGCAGGTCTCCGTTCGGGAGCACGCGGGCGCGCCGGAAGAACTCCGTGTGGTACCGCGAGAGCATGTCGGTCCGGCCGGGCCAGACGCGGTCGAAGGGGATCGACCACGAGTGCCGGAGGGTCCCCTCCATGTCCATCAGGTTGACCTCGGGCCGGTGGCCCGAGACGACCAGGTTCAGGCCGGCCTCGGCGCGCTCGCGATCGTGGATCGTGACCCCGATCTCGCTCCCGGCCGGGGTGACGCCGTCGACGTATCCGAGGCCTCCCAGGTCCTCGTCCTCCGGGCCGGCTCCGCGCGCGCGCTTCCAGTTTCCCGTCCGGCGGCCCTGGCGCCCTTCTCCCTCCCCTGATTCGACTCCGTCGGGGGTCGCGCTATCGCAGGCCTGAGCGACCGCGAGGACGCCGAGGGCGATCGCGAGCGCGCCGAGAGCGGTCGCGAGCACGGCGAGGATTCGGTCGGGGACCCGCATGGGGTGCGGGGTACGAGACTAGCACGGGAGCGTGGGCTCGGCCCGTGCTTTACCCGCGCCGGGCGGCCGGGCATGTTCTCGCTCGAAGTGTCCTGGCTCCTCCAGTCCTCGCTCCTGGTCTTCGCGCTCGCGGTGGCCGGTGGGCTCGTGCCGCCGCTCCTGTCCCGGACGGACCGGATCCAGCACCTGTTGATCGCGTTCGCGACCGGAGTCTTCCTCGGCGTGGTCTTCCTGCACCTCTTGCCCGAGGTGTCGCGGATGACAACGGAGCTCGAGGACGGAGCGCTCGGCGCGGAGCTGTGGCTCTTCGTGCTGGGCGGTGTGGTCGGGCTCTTCCTGGTCGAGAACCTGGCCTTTCACCGCCGTGCGCACAAGAAGCACGGCGCTCACGACCACGGCCGTCACAAGACGGTCGAGTACGCGACCCTCTTCGGACTCTCGGTGCACGCCTTCACCTCCGGGGTCGGGCTCAGCGCGGCGGTCGAGGTGGAGGAGCTTCGCTCGCCGCTCTTGCTCTCCGTGGTGAGCCACAAGGCCGTCGAGGGGTTCTCGCTCGCCGCCGTGTCCTTGCTCGCCGGAGCCACGCGGCGCCGCGCGGTGACCCTGGTCGCGCTCTTCGCGCTCGTGACTCCGCTCGGAGCCGTCCTCGGCTCGCTCGTCGTCGGCCGTCTGGACGGGACCGGGATCGCGGCGCTGACTGCGGTCGCAGCGGGGACGTTCCTGTTCGTGGCGCTGTGCGATCTCCTGCCGGAGGTGTTCCATCACCACGAGGACACGTGGCCCAAGATCGCGTTGCTGGCAGCCGGAGTCGGCATCGGCCTGGCCCTGCACCTCACGGGTTCGTAGGAAGCGAGTCCCCTTTTCGAGTCACAAGAACCGAAACGCTCTTCCGTGCCCGTGCCCGGCGACCATGCGACATCTCCACCGGCGACCCCACCACCCGGAGAACGATCGGAAGCCCCCCTCTGAAGATCGGGGATCCGGGTGCCGCCGGGCACGGGCACGGGCACGGGCACGAAGGAGGAGACGAGGGAGCTGAGTAGGTGAGGAGCGTCTGACTTTCTCCGAACCGGTTCCCACGGGGGCGCCGACGGCTGGTAGAACGATCGGCCGATTTCCCGGCGCACCTCACCCCCCGGAATCACCCCCCGCGCCGCCCCCTCGGAGGAAGAAGAAGGATCGAATCGATGCACGACTACGTCGCCAGCCTGATGGAGGACGTGAAGGCCAAGAACCCCGCCGAGCCGGAGTTCCACCAGGCCGTCCAGGAGGTCGCCGAGTCCCTCGTACTGGTGTTCGAGGAACACCCGGAGTACCGGAGCGCCAAGATCCTAGAGCGCATGATCGAGCCCGAGCGGCTGATCATGTTCCGCGTGCCGTGGAACGACGATCGCGGCGAGGTGCAGGTCAACCGGGGCTTCCGCATCGAGATGAACAGCGCGCTCGGGCCCTACAAGGGCGGGCTGCGCTTCCACCCGTCGGTGACACTCGGGATCCTCAAGTTCCTCGCGTTCGAGCAGGTCTTCAAGAACTCGCTCACGACGCTGCCGATGGGCGGCGGCAAGGGCGGCTCCGACTTCAACCCGAAGGGCAAGAGCGACGCCGAGGTGATGCGCTTCTGCCAGAGCTTCATGTCGGAGCTCTTCCGGCACATCGGGCCGAACACCGACGTCCCCGCCGGTGACATCGGAGTGGGCGGTCGCGAGATCGGCTACCTCTTCGGACAGTACAAGCGGCTCGCGAACGAGTTCGTGGGCGTCCTGACCGGCAAGGGACTCAACTGGGGCGGCTCGCTCATCCGGCCGGAGGCCAGGGGCTACGGTGCCGTCTACTTCGCGCGCGAGATGTTGGCGACGATGGGCGAGAGCCGCCGGGGCAGGGTCTG
>JAJDET010000148.1 GCA_029259655.1 Planctomycetota bacterium | reverse complement strand
TGCGCGTGCCGGCCCCGCAGGCGACCTTGACAGGTCGTCGAGGACGCCGGTGCGTGCAAAGTGCCGGCAGGGGCCGAAAGGCCGGCGCAGCCGGCCGTTCGTGGGGTTCGGTCCGCGTGGTCATGAATAGTCCGGGCTAGGTGCCTCCCGAACGGAAGCTCTCGGACCCCTGACAGTCGCGCGTCGTCCACGGAGGGGGTCCATCCAACCGTACCCCGTCATGGGGCCGGGGGCGGGGGCAGTACCATGCTCTCGGCTTCCCCGCCGCCCCACCGAAGGAGACCTCGATGCTCGACTGGACACTGCGATACGCCTTCGCCGCATTGCTCGCGCTGGGCGCCCAGGACGGCCCCCAGACGATCGAGGGCGGCGCGCTCACGGATCACGACTACCGGTTCGAGATCCGGGCCCCCAACGAGGACTGGCGGCTCCTCGACCAGGACACGGTGCAGGCCATCCTCCCCGATCACCTGGCGGGACTGCGCGGCTACGGCCGCACGCGGGGATTCAACATGGTCGTGTTCGCGGAGGCTCTGTCGAGCCTCGACATCGACGAGTACGCCGACATCCTCGTCGGAAACATGATGTTCGAGACCAGTCGCGTCCTCGCGCGCGAGACCGTGGAGCTCGCGGGGCGAGAAGCCCTGCGCGTCGACGTCGAGGGCGATGCGGGCATGCCCGTGCGAATCGCGCTGTTCCTCCTCCCGCGCGACGACTACTACTACCAGGTGCATGTGTCGGGACCGGCGGCCGCTGCCGACTTCGACGGCATGGTCGACGAGGCGATCTCGAGCTTCTCTCTGCTCGAGGGCACGGTTCGCTCACGAGCCGTGGTCATCGAGACCGCCGACACCTACGGCATCGGCCAGCTGGTCGAGAACGGGCGCTTCTCCAGCCTCGCCTACGATTTCACCGTCGAGCCTCCAGTGGGGTATCGCCTGTCCGTCGGAGACGACCTCCGGCAGATGAGCTCCGACGCGGAGATCGGCCTGATCGGCAGCGTGCCCGACGTCTACGTCACCGTGACGGTCGAGGCGGCACGCGGGGAGGCCGCCGCGATCATCCACGGCATGAACGTCGTGGAATCGGAGGAGAGCGCTCGCCACTTCACCTACGGCGCGGAGCGCTCGTTCAGCGTGTGGGCGGACGAGTACGCCGGTCTCCCCCTCGAGTTCCGCCACACGACTTTCCTGCACGACGGGAAGAGCTTCCAGATCATGACCTGGTACCAGGCCGGAGACCGCGAACGCGCGCTCCAGTCGCTTCCGGCCGCGCTGGCGGCGATCCGTCCGCTCGAATCCGGAACCAGGAGCGAGCTCGTCGGTCGGCTCGCGAGGCGCCCGGACCCCGACTCCACGATCGCCGACGGACAGGCGCTCCGCGGTGGGACGTTCGTCGACTTCGACCGGGGGGTCTCCTGGAAGAAGCCCGCGGACGGCGGCTTCTGGCGCGCAACCGCCGGCTCGGGGCTGGTCGCCAAGGAGGAGCTCGGATGCGAGCTGTTCGTCGAGCAGCCGGTCACCGGTTTCTGGGGTCGCCTCTACTTCGACGAGGAGACCGAGATCGAGTCGAGCGAGGAGTACCACGAGCTCGCCGTCCTGTATTTCACGGAGGGCATGGAGCCGCTCGAGAGGGGTGAGACGAGGGAGCTCGGCGACCGCGAGACCGAGATCCTGGCGACGGAGATCGACGTCACCCACGACGGACTGCCGTTCCGCTACGTCATCGCCACGACGCGCCGGGACGGCCTGGGGGTCGACCTGGTCCTGCAAGGCACTCGCTCGAACCTGGAGTCGGGAGCCGCGTCGGTCGATGCGTGCCTGAAGGGCCTGAGAATGCACGAGGGTCCCGTGGAGATGACGTCGATCGCCGACGACCACTTCCGCGATCTCCGGCTCGGCTTCGAGCTGACCGCGCCGCCCGAGTGGATCCTCGTGGAAGACACGCCGGAACCGCTGCGACCGATCGGGCGGACGATCGAGGCGAAGGAGAACGGCGACACTCGAATGCTGGTGGTTGCCGTTCAGCCGCCCGCGGACAACATGCGCGTCGAGGCGCTGGTCGAGCAGTTCGGCTCGTTCCTCCCGGACCGCGTGGGAGTCCTCGGCGTCAAGCGCGAGCGGAAGTGGATCGACGGTCGGCTGGGTTCGATCGAGACGCGCGTGACGAAGCTGGGCACGCTCTTCCGCACGACGGGCGAGATCCACACCTTCGCGTCCGGCGCGTGCCTGTACGGCGTCTGGGTGTTCGGAGACCGAGCGCAGCGCGAGGCAGCCGCCGAGAGGTTCTCCCTGCTGTCCGTCCCTCTGGGAGACGACTGAGGGTCGTCCTTCCCGGCTACCCCGCCGTCACCGACACTCCGTCGACGATCGCCGACGGCGAGCGGGTCGAGCCGAAGACGTTCTCCGTCTCGGTCGAGAGTGCGCCGACCTGCTTCAGGAGCTCGAACGCGTTGCCGGAGATCAGGGTCTCCTTGAGGGAGCGCACGACCTCGCCGTTCTCGATCCAGCGAGCCGATTTCGCGACCCCCGAGAAGTCGCCCGACGCCGCGTCGACCGTGCCGGAGAAGCGCTGGACGAAGAGGCCTCGGCCGAGCGCGCCCAGCATCTCGGCCCGGGTCCCGCCCGCGCCGCCCGCGATCGAGATGGCGTGCGTTCCGAGGCCGGGGACGGACCGAGCACCGCCGGTCGCGTGTCCGGTGGATTCGCGTCCCTCGACCTGCGCTGCGTAGCCGTTGTAGAGGAACGAGCGCAAGACGCCGTCCTCGACGACCGGGAAGCGGACCATCGGCTGACCCTCGCGGTCGAAGGTCCCGGCGCCGGTGAGCTCGAGGTCGGTCGGGTCGTCGACGATCGTGAGTGCGGGGACCGCGACGACCTCGCCGAGCTTACCAACGAGCGCGCTGCGCCCGCGCTGGACGGCGATGGCGCTCGCCGCACCGAGCAGCGGGGAGACGAAGATCGACAACCACGCCGCGGGCGCGAAGAGCACGGGCCCCGTGTACGTCTCCGCTGCGGCGGCCCCGAGGTTCCCGAGCACCGCGTCGCAGAAACGATCCACCGACTCGTCGATCGACGCGTCGAGGCGGCCGAGGTCGCGCACCGTGTCGCCCCAGTAGTCGAATCCGCCCACGTCCTCGCCGTCCACGGCCATTCCGAAGACCGAGAAGGACACGGCGGCGTCCGAGTCGGAGGTGCGCACCCCCGCCGTCGAGGTCACCGCGAGGCTCGAGCACGAGACGGACATGTCCGCCTTGTCGATCGAGATGCGCGCGTCGCGTTCGGCGACCTTGTGTACGAACTCGCTCCCGCGCGCCACGACGTCGTCGATGCCGAGCGCCGAGACTGCCGGTTGGACGTAGCCCGGGCTCTCCTCGAGCTCGCGCACCGCCGGTAGCCGGTTCGCCTCGTCGGCGACGGAGAAGCTCGCGAGCGTGGCCGCGTCCTTCGCCGTCTGCTCGAGCGATCCGTCGTCGGTCTGGTTCGTCGACGAGAAACCGAGCTTGCGATCGCGGAAGACGCGCAGTCCGATCGACGTCCCGTCGTCCACCTGACCGAGCTTGAGGTCGCCGTGCTCGAAGTCGGCGCGCGAGACCTGGCCGAAGACGCCGAAGGCCTCGGCCTCATCCGCACCTGCCTTTCGCGCGTGTTCGATGAGCCGCTCGCAGCGCTCGAGCAGTCGCTTCTCCTCGAGCGCCGGCTCGAAGATCGTCTCGGTTGCCGGAGCGCTCATCCGTTCCTCCCGCCCACGATGACCTCGCACGAGAGCCACGGCCCGCCCGCGTCGACCTTCGCCGGCTGGCCCTTGCCGCAGTGCCCGGAGCCCAGGTCCCACACGAAGTCCGCGCCCACGCGATCGACCGTCTTCAGGACGTCGAAGGCGGCGCCCGAGATGTTGACGCCGCGCATGAGCTCACCCTTCTTGCCGTTCACGATGCGATAGGCCTCGCGCGTCCCGAACATGAACTCGCCGTTGCTGTCGGCCTGGCCGTTCGCCGGCCCGTCCAGCAGGAAGCCGTCCTCGATGTCCGCGATCATCTCCTCGAGCGTCGCGTCCCCGGGCGCGATGTACGTGTTGCGCATCCGGATCAGCGGCTCGTCGTCGTACTCCCACGCACGCGCATTCCCGGTCGGGGCGACCTCGAAGTGCGCGGCGGACGCGCGGTCGTGAAGGTAGTTCTCGAGGACGCCGTTCCGGATGATCGTCGTGTTCTGAGTGGCGACGCCCTCGTCGTCGACGAGCAGCGTGCCGCCGGCACCGTCGTAGTACTCGCTGGCGCCGGAGTCGCAGAGCGTGACGAGGTCGGACGCCACACGCGTGCCGAGCTTGCCCGCTGCGACGGAGCCCGACATCACGAAGTCCGCCTCGACGGTGTGGCCGACGGCTTCGTGCGTGAGCAGACCGACGAGCGAGGGCGAGAGCAGGACGCGCTTGCGGCCGCCGTCCGGATAACCCGCACCGAGCAGGTCGACGGCGAGCTTCGCCGCCTTGTCGGTCAGCGCCTCCGCGGTCGCGTTGCGGAACAGGCAGTCCCAGCCCCCGGTCACGCCGACCGCCTCGCTCCCGCGCTGGATCTCGCCGTCCCGCTGGGCGACAGCCATGATCCGGAACTCGGGGCGCACGAGCTGGGTCCACGCCTTGGCACCGTCGGTCGTGACGATGCCCTTCTCCTCGAACACCTCGGTGTAGCTGCAGCCGGCGCTCTGGATCGCGCTCGACGAGTTGCGCGCCTGCTCCTCGAGCCGCAGCACCATGCCGAGGCTTTCCTCGATCGGTCGCCCGGCGAGCTCGCTCGTCCCGGGCGCCTCGAAACGCCCGCGCGCCAGCTCGGTCGCGGGCAGCGGAGCCGCCTTGTCACGCTTCTGCGCAGCGGAAGCGCGTGCTGCTCGCCGCGCACCCTCGACGCTGCGCTTGATCGTCTCCGCATCGACGCGGTCTGTGCTCGCGAAGCCCCAGCTCCCGCCGGTGAGGACGCGGACGCCGACGCCCGTGTGCTCGCTGATCTTGGCCTGGTCCACGCGCCCCTTCTCGACGGACAGGGAGCGCGTGCGCTTCTTGTGGAACCGGAGCTCGACGAAGTCCTCGTCGATGCCGGAGAGGACTTCCTGGAGGAGGTCGGTCGGGTCGGAATTCATCGCGTGGACGGTACCGAACCCGACTGGATTCTTCGACCGTCGGTCGGGCTCGGGAAGGGCACGACTATGTGCCGGAGTCGGGGTCGGGATCGACGAGCCGCTTGAACCCCCGCGTGTGTCGCAGCCTGAACGGCTCGTAGGACGCCAGGATTCGCCGCAGCTCCGAGGAGTCGGCGCCGCGCTCGACCGCATCCATCACGGCGGAGAGGGCGACCCCGTTGACCGCGGCGACGTAGGCCTCGCACGCGAGCAGCGAGCTCGCCGAGCAGACAGCCTGGACCGCTTCCGCGCCGTCGCCGGCCAGAATCGCGTGGAGGTACTCGCTCCCGTCGACCTGGATCGATAGGCGGTCGCCCGGCCACTTGGCGAGGAAGTCCGCACGGCTCGGATGAAGGACGGCGGGCGTACCCGCGACCTCGGTCGGCTCGTAGGCGAGCACGAGCACGCGCACGCCCCGCGCAGCCGTCTGCTCGATCTTCTCGAGGAGCTCGCGGAGCAGGCCGGGGAAGGCGTCGATCACGACGTGGTTCTTCGCGCGGCGCAGCATCGCGCGCGCGTGCTCCATCACCTGCGGCCCGTTCGCCAGGCGGTAGACGGCCGAGTCCTCGCGCGCGCGTCGCGGGCGCGCGAACGCGCGCGAGGCGGCCTCTCTCCGCCCGCGAAACTCCCTCTCCAGCCTGGCCAGGAGCTCACGCGGCGCAACCGCACGACAGCGCCGCGCTTCCCCCTCCTCGACCAGCACGGCTCCCAGCTCCTCGAGCGAGTAGAGGACCTTGTAGGTGTTCGCGACCGCCTTCCCGAGCTCCTTCGAGACCTGGTAGCCGGTCGAGGGCCCGGCGTCGACGAGGTGGCAGTAGACAGTCGCCTCGAGCTCCGAGAGCCCGAGCTCGACGAGCGCACGGACCGCCTCGTCGTCCGTGCGCGATCTGCGCAGCGTCATCGCTCACCCCGCGTCGGTTGCGTCTCGAGGGAACGAAGTACGTCCAGGAGCAGGACGGACATGCGGGGGTAGTCGCCGCAGTCGTCGGAGTTCAGCATCACGGCGACTCCGAGCTGGAGTGCCGGCGCGAAACCCGTCACGGCCAGAAAGCCCGGCATCGTCCCCTCGTGTCCGATCACGGCGCCCGCCGGAGAGTCCCAGAGGGTGAGACCGAGCCCGTAGCGCGCGCCGTCGCCGAGCGGTGGAGACGGAACCGCGTCGAGCATCTGAGCGAGATGCGGTTCCGGGACGACATCGCCGGCGGCGAGGGCGGTGATCCAGCGCGCCAGGTCGACCGCGGTCGAGGCCCAGCCGCCCCCGCACCACTCGAAGTGGTTGCAGAAGGTGAACTCGCCGTCCTGGAGCGTCCGCGCCGGGAGTCCCAGGTCGCGGTGCCGGACGATCGACCCCTGCGCCACACCGGGAATCCGGCGCGAGTCGGAGGGGATCGTGTCCTCGAGCCCGAGCGGAGCGAGGAGCCGCTCCCGGGCCAGGTCGTAGAACCGGGCGCCCGTCGCCTGCTCGACGATCATCCCGACCACGAGGTAGTTCGTGTCGGAGTATGCCCAGCCCTCCCCCGCGGGGAACAACGCAGGCTCGTCGAGCACGAGTCCCACGAGCTCCTCGGGGGACCGCACACGGTCGGGATCCTCGACCAGCGACTTCCAGAGCGCCGGACGGAAGACGTATCGCGCAAGACCGCTCTCGTGCCGCAGGAGATAGCGGAGCGTGAGCGTCTCGGCGTTGGGGAGGCGCTCGAACCACTCGCGCGCGCCGAGATGGCGCGACACGCGGTCGTCGAGATCGAGCACGCTCTCGCGGACGAGGTCGAGCACCAGGGCCGCGACGTACGTCTTCCCGATGCTGCCGGACAGAAGGCGCGTAGCGGGTCGCATCGGCACCCCCGTGTCCGGATCGGCGAACCCCAGGCAGTGCGGTTCGGTCGCCCCATCGCGCTCGACGATGGCCGCGGAGAGGCCGGGAGCGCCGGTCGCTCCCCAGGCGCGTTCCGTCGCGCGGCGAAAGCGTGCGACGACGTCACGCATCGCGCAACACCGCCAGCGCGAGCAGCGCCGCTGCCGTCCCGTAGCTCTTCCCGTAGCTGAAGCCCGAGTCCAGGAACGCGCCGTCGACCTCCGGGAGCTCGCACAGGAGCTCGCGCAGGCGGACGACGAACCTCCGCTCGCCGGAGGCGGCGGCCGCCATACAGGTGGCAAGCATGTTGTGGAAGAAGAAGTAGCCCGCGGAGCCGTCGAGCTCGGGCATGTGGAAGTTGCACTTCCGGGGCGGTTCGACGTAGTCGGCGTAGTTGTCGAGGAAGAGCTCGATCCCCGCCTCGACCTCGTCGAGGCCCACCCTCCCGCAGCGCAGGAGCGCGAGCGTGCAGAGCGGCTGTCGACAGGCCGCGCCGGCCAGGCTCCTGTTCACCTCTGGGTACTCCGCCAGGTAACCGAAGAGCGCGTGGTCGCCTCCGCGCGCCTCCTCCAGCATGTCCGCCGTGCGGTCGAAGACCTCCGGCTCGACGGGGATTCCGACGCGGCGAGCCTCGTCCAGGCAGAGCGAGACCATCGCGGGCACGAAGGTCGACTCGTAGGGGTAGTGCAGGAACGTACCGGTCTCTGCCTGGTGTCCGACGAGCGCGTCGACCCACGCCTGCATCGCGGCGCGGATCTCGTCCGGGAGCGGCTCCGAGCTCGCGCGACTGCGCGCGAAGTGGAGCAGGCGGAACGCATCGGAGTAGACCCACATCGTCGAGCCCTCGCCGCGGAAGACCAGGTCGTCGCGCAGGAGGTAGGGCTCCGCGAGCAGGAGCGCGGAGTCGATCGCCTCGGGCCGAACGTCGCGCCAGGCGTGCAGCGCGGCGCACGCGAGCGCGCTGATCGCCGTGTGGATGTTCGAGAAGAGGCCGGGACCGAGCGCAACGGGCTCCTCCGGACGCGGCCCGCCGGAACCGCCCCAGCGCGATCCGAGCCAGGCACCGTCCGACCGCTGCTGGCGGAGAAGGAAATCGACGGCACGCCGGACGATCGCGTCGAGGTCGCCGGTGGGATGCGGATCCGCGGTGCCTCGCTCGAAGGTCACGGGCTGCGCCCAGACGACGTCCTCCATGGAGCGCGGGAGCGGGCCATCGCCCGGCAGTCCGTCCGACCCCACGCACGCGTTCGCGTCGGCGCGCGCGGCCCAGGCCGATCCCACGTGCTCGCTCGCGACACTGCGCCACGCGAGTCGCGCGTCTGCCTCGCGCCGGGTCGCCCAGAGCACGGCGCCGAGGTGATAGCCCGACTCGGCCGCTCGCGCACCGCCGTGATCGAGGGACGCGCGCAGGAGATTCTCGGCCTCCTCGAGCTCGCCCTGTCGCATCGCGAGGAACCCCTCGGTCGCGTTCGCCTCGTGGAGGAGCTCGGGATCGACGGTCTCCTCGCGGAGCCGAGTGAGTGAGCGCCTCGCTCCATGCGCGTCCCGCAGGAGAACGGAGAGCTCCGCGGACGCGAGGAGCACGCGCGGTGCGTTCGCGTCCAGCTCGCGGAGGACCGACGCGGCCGTCGCGAGGTCCCCGTCGAGCGCGGCCTGGCGCGCGAACGCGAGCCCCGCCTCCTCGCCGCGGCGGGCGGTCCAGGCTGCGCGACACCTGCGATACTCCTCGCTCGACCGAAACCCGGAACCGTCGAGGAGCTTCACGAGCGGCTCGTACAACGCCTCGGGCTGGAACGCGTAGAAGCGATCCATCCGGGCGAGGACCTCGCCCTCGGGGGAGAGCACGAGGAAGCCCGGCTCGATGAAGGCCGGGGCCTTCAGGCCGAACCGCTCCACGAGCTCGCCTCCCGCGGGTGCCTTGACGGCGACGAAGCGCCGGTCGAGGAGCTCCGACACGCGCGGATCGGACAGGACGCCCTGCATCACGAACCGGTCGAGGAGGTGCGGGAGGATCACGTGCGAGCCCTCGATCGCGGGCACGTACCACAGGACCGGCTTCGTGCGCTCGCGGGCTTCGTCCAGCCAGGCCTCGAGCGGCGGCGTCGTCGACAGCGCCGCTCCGATCCACTCGCGACTGAACGCGCCGAAGCCGTTGGTCGTCGCGAGCTCCGCCAGCCGGGTCTCGGAGTTCGGGATCTCGATCTCGGCGAACCAGTCGACGGGGGAAGCGACCGAGAGGAGCGCGGCGGCCAGGGGGAACATACTAGTATCCTAGGAAACTAGCATTCTGGGCGGGGCCGGCGACGAGCCCGAACTCCGCAAGACCTCTGCAAACCCCGTCGATCTAGTCAGAATCCAGATACCCGAGCCCACGGAGCTCTTCCTCGAGCTCCTCGTTCACGTCGCCGGTGGCGTCGTGCGGGGTGACACCCGGGATCGGCCCGGTCGCGGCGCGGTAGGCCTCGAAGAGTGCCTCCGCGATGTCCGGGTGCGCACCGATCCGGTCGTGGCGCTCGTCCGGATCGTCGCCCAGATGGAACAGGTGACGCCGGTCCTGGTCCTCGTGCGCGATGAGCTTCCACTCGCCGCGCCGGACGGCACGGCGTTCGAGGTCGCGCCAGTCGGTGCTCACGAAGACCCCCGGTTCGCCCGCGCCGTCCTCCATCGCTCGCAACAGGTTCCGGCCCCGCCATTCCTCCGGGACGGGGAGCCCCAGGGTCTCGAGCACGGTCGGCGCCAGGTCGACGTGGTGCGCCACGACGCGGTCGACGCGCTGCGCGGCACGGCCGGGCACGGCGAGCACGAGCGGGACGCGGACGGACTCCTCGTAGAGCCGGTAGCCGTGACGCAGGGAGCCGTGGTCGAGGAACTCCTCACCGTGGTCCGAAGTGAAGAGGACGATCGTGTTCTCCGTGAGTCCCTCGGCTTCGAGGAACGCGAGCACCTCCCCGAGGGCGGCGTCGACTTCGCGGATCTCCGCGTCGTACAGCGCCTCGAGGTAGGCCAAGCCCTGTGCGTTCAGGTCCATGACGACCTTCTCGCCCTCGAGCATTCGACCGACCCGGCCCTTGGCGATCCGGCCGGTCTCCTCCGGGAGGCCGGCCAGGAACGGGCCGGCGTACTCCTCCGCCGGCGTGTACGGCCCGTGCGGGTCGAGGACGTGCAGATAGAGGAAGAAGGGCGTGTCCGACGACTCGCCGATCCAGGCGATCGCCTTCGCAGCGCCGGCGTCCGCCTGTCCCTTGAAGTCCTCGAAGCCGGGCACGCGCTCGAAGAGGTCGAAGCCCTGGTGGAAGCCGGTCTCCGGCTGCACGTAGGGGTTCTCGGAGATGGCGCAGGTGCGATACCCGTGTCCCTTCAAGACCTCGGGGAGCGTCGTCAGCGAGGACGCGAGCTGGTTCTCGGTGCTCTCGTAGAGCACGCGGTGCTGCGGCGGATAGAGCGAGGTGAGCATCGACGCCACCGACGGTTTGGTCCAGGGCGCGGCCGAGTAGGCGTTCTCGAACACGATCGCGCGATCGGCGAGCGCGTCGAGCGCGGGTGACGTGGGCTTGGCGTACCCGTAGGGACCGAGGTGGTCCGCGCGCAGCGTGTCGACGACGATCCAGAGGACGTTCCACCCCGTCGGAGGTCCCGACGGTGACGGATCGGCGCCGCAACCGGCGAGTGCGAGTGCGCAGAGAATCGAGAGCGCTCGACGAGGGGCGGACATTGCGCGGGGAATCCTACACACGCGGGATCCCCGTACGGGAACACGGGCGTACAGGTATCCTCCGCCCCCGTGGGTGACAGTCGAGAGAGCGGCGAGCGCGACCCGAAGGCCGGCCTTCCGCGGAAGGAGAGCGGCGCGCGCTACGAGAACCGCGGTGAGATCGCGCGCGGGGGGATGGGTGCGATCCTCGAGGTCCTCGACACCGAGCTGAGGCGCAGGCTCGCGATGAAGGTCGCGATCGGAACGGACGGCGAGGACTCCGCCCGCACCGAAGCGCTGCTCGATCGCTTCCTCGAGGAGGCCCAGATCACGGCCCAGCTCGACCACCCGGGCGTCGTTCCCGTCCACGAGCTCGGGCTCGACGAGGAGGGCAAGGCCTTCTTCACGATGAAGCTCGTCAAGGGCCGCAACCTCGAGGCGATCTTCGAGCTCGTGCACGAGGCGAAGGAGGGCTGGACCCTCACGCGTGCCCTGGGCGTCTTGCTGCGCGTATGCGAGGCGATGGCCTTTGCCCACGACAAGCGCGTGATCCACCGCGACCTCAAGCCCGCGAACGTGATGGTCGGGCGCTACGGCGAGGTCTACGTGATGGACTGGGGGCTCGCGCGCGTCGAGGGCAAGGAGGATCGCCGCGATCTGCGCGTCGTATCGGCCGCGGTGAGCTTGCTCGAGACCGACCGCGCCGACGCGCGGGAGAGCGAGAACGACTCGCCGCTCATGACCATGGACGGCGCCGTCGTCGGCACGCCCTTCTACATGCCGCCGGAGCAGGCGCGCGGCGACCACGAGGCCCTCGGCCCGCGCTCCGACGTCTACGCCGTCGGCGCGATGCTCTACCACCTCCTCACGGGGCGCATGCCCTACCTCGAGGAGGGCGGCACGCCGTCGCCGCACGCGGTGCTGGCGCAGGTCCTCCAGGGTCCGCCGCGCCCCCTGGCCGAGCTCGCCCCGGACGCGCCGGCCGAGCTCGTCGCGGTCTGCGACAAGGCCATGGCGCGCGATCCGGGCCTGCGTTACGCGGACATGGGAGTGCTCGCGGACGACCTGCGCGCGTACCTCGAGGGTCGCGTCGTCAGCGCCCACGGCGGTGGCGCCGTGGCCGAGCTCCGGAAGTGGATCGGGCGCAACCCGGCGCTCGCCGGGAGCCTCGCCGCGTCGGTGCTGCTCGCGATCGGAGGCCTCGCGACCGTGCTGTGGATCCAGACCAGCGCGAACCGCGAGCTCACGGCGCTCAACGACGACCTGGCGGAGGAGACGCGCCGAGCGGAGGAGGCGAGCATCGCCGCCGAGCGGAACGCCGTACTCGCCCTGGCGAACGAGCGCGAGGCGCGCTGGCACTCCTACGCGGCGAACATCGGCGCCGCGTCGGCGGGCCTCGACATCGGCGCCGCGCGCGACGCCGAGGCGAAGCTCGACGCCTGCGAGGAGGAGCTGCGCGGGTGGGAGTGGCGGCACCTGCGCAACCGCGCGGACGCGAGCCTCTCGAGCGCGACGGCGTCTCGATCCTTCGTCATGGCCGTCGCGTACAGCCCGACGGGCGAGTACCTCGCCACGGCGCCGGGCGCGTTCAAGGACTTCGGGGGAAACGACCGGGAGATCAAGATCTGGAACGCGGTGACGCTCGAGCTGGTGCACACCCTCGAGGGTCACACGGGGTCCGTCATGGACCTCGAGTTCAGCCCGAGCGGGACGGAGCTCGTCTCCTCGAGCCTCGTGGGCGACGTCAAGCTGTGGGACGTCGAACGGGGCGAGAACATCCCGCTCACCTGGGAGGGCGGCGACGTCGAGACGAGCCCGAGCTGCCGCGTCGCCTACCACCCCGACGGGCTCCACCTGGCGCTCGGATGGAGCTCGGGGCGGGTCGTCCTGTGGAGCGCGATCTCGATGCGGGCGGACTTCGACGTTCGGCACGGAAGCGGCGTCCGCGCGCTCGCGGTATCACCAAACGGAGAGCGGATGGCCGTCGGCACGAACAACGCCGAGGTCCACGTCTGGAACATCGCCGACGAGACGCGGGTCGATTTCGTCGAGCTCTCGGACCTGGCTCCCGGCACGGGGATCGATTTCCTCCGGGGAGTCACCGACGTCGAGTTCTCCGCGGACGGTGACGAGCTCCTGATCGCCCTCGCGAGCGGGATCGTCGTCGTGCTGGAGGTCTCCACCTCGAACCTGCGTCTCGTGCTCGACGACCACGAGCGCCCCGTCTCGTCGGCGCGCTACCACCCCAACGGGCGCTGGATCGTGACCTCGAGCTTCGACCGCACGATCCGGTTCTGGCGGGTGGAGGACGGCGCGGCGCTCGAGACGCTCCACGGGCACGCGGACAAGGTGTCGCGCATTGCGCTCTCCCCGAGCGGACACCGCATCGTGTCCGGCTCCTACGACAAAACCGTGAGGCTGTGGGACGGACAGCCCGGCACGAGCGCGACCGTGCTAGACGGGTCCGGGCGCTTCGGCGACGCCAAGCACGACGCCGTCTTCTCCGCCGGGGGAGAGAAGCTCGCCTGGCGACCCGACCCGGTCACCGTTCGCGTGACGGACGCGAGGAGTGGGCTCGATCTGTTCACGCTGCCCTCGTCGGAGAAACCGCTCCCACGAGGGATGGCCTTCTCCCCCGACGGGTCCCTCCTGTACACGATCCCCGATGGAGGACGGCTGCAGGTCTGGGACGGTGAGACGGGAGAGCACGTGCGGGGCGTCGGCTCGCCACTGCCCCCCCTTCCGCCGGGAGAGACCGCATTCCTGGGGTTCGACCGCGCCTGTGAGCGCTTCGCCGCCTGGCGCGACGACGCGGTCCGGGTCTGGAGCGTGGAGACCGGAGAGGAGCTCCACACCCGTCCGGCGGCGTGGGCGGAGACCGTGCTCTTCGCGGCGAACGACCGCGTCGTCTACAACGCGCCCGACGGGAGCATCCTCGTCTGGGACCTGGCGACGGACGAGATCGTCCACGAGCTCGCCGTCACCGATAACGAGCCCTGGATGGCCGTCGATCCGACCGGCCGCTTACTGGCAGCGGCGACCTGGGACGTGTGGGACCACGCGCTCTGGATCTTCGACCTCGAGGAAGGAACCCTCGTCCGCAAGCTCGAGGGACATGCCCAGCCGAACGCGATCGCGTGGATGTCCGACGGGTCGCGCGTCGTGACCGGCAACTGGGACGGCACGGTGAGCCTGTGGGATCCGGTGCGCGGGGAGGTCGCGAGCCTCCGCGCGCACGCGAACGAGGCGGCCGTCCTGGCCGTGAGCCCGGACGGCGCGCGAATCGCGACGGGCGACGACTTCGGCCGCTACGTGATCCACGAGTCGACGCCGGTCGCGGACCGCGCCGACCTGCGCCGTCTCGCGGCGCTCGACCGCGCGCTCGAATCGCGGTCGACCGACCTCGTCGATCGTCTCTTCGAGCGCACGCCGATCACGAGCGAGGTCGTGCGCCGACTCGAGGAGCACCCCGGTCTCGATCCCGCCGTGCGCGCGACGGCCATCCGGCTCGCGCGCAACCGTCCCTGGAGCGCGGGACCCGACACCGGCAAGGAGCTCATCACCTACGTCTGGCAGGAGGAGCGAACGCCCGCCGAGATCGCGGCCGGGCTCCGAACGCTGGAGGTGTGCAGTGAGCTCGTCCCGGGTCCGACGGTCAACTCCGTCGGGATGAAGATCATGCTGGCCTCGGCTCAGATCCGGATGGGACGACCGCGCGACGCGCTCGCCACGATCGACGCGGGAAAGGAGGACCTCGACGCCGTCGGCGGAGCGACCGCGAGGGCGATGGCGGTGCAGTTCGCGCCCCTCTTCCAGGTCCACGCCGCCTTGGCCTACACCCAGCTCGACGACCTCGAGAAGGCCCGGGAGCTCTACGAGAGCGCGTTCGACATCCAGGTCCGGGACCCCGGGATCCGAGAGTGGCTGGGGGCGACGCGCGGGCTGGTCGCCGAAGCCCTCGAGCGCGACTGATCCCCCTTCCCGGCCCCGGGACGAAGTCTAGGGACTCCCCCTCATGTCCAGTCAGGGGGGGGGACGAAGAGGAATCGTCTCTCCCTACGCCCCCCTGGCCCAGGGGGAGAGAGACGACCTTTCGACGGAGTCCATCCTTGAGACGACGACAAGAGCTTCAAGCAGCCCCCCCCGGCAAGCTCGACTGGACCTTCCACCGCCAGTACGAGCTCTATCGCGACAGGTCGCGCCTCACGAGTCGCCTGGCCGTCCTTGCGGTCGGCGTCGCCGCGTTGCTCCTGTTCAAGGTCGTCGAACCCTTCCACGCGATCTCCGTCGAGGTCGCGAAGAAGGCGACGGCCATTGCGTCGCTCGAGGATGCACGCGTCCAGGCTTCCCTCGACGAGGAGAAGCTGAGAGGCGTCACGGGCGTCTACGGCCGCGTGACCGACATCCTCGCCTCCGAGCCCTGGCGCGAGATCGGCTCCGAGCTCGAGAACGACGCCCGTCGGCTCGACGAATCGTACAGCCGCCTGATCGACACGGGCATCGACGAGCTGCGCAAGGCGCTGGAATCCGTGCCCGACGTGCCGGTCATGGTCGGGTCGGCCGCCGAGCTGAACGCCGTCCGACCGCGCCCCGCGGCATTCGTCCAGTGGGTCGAGCCGCCCAAGCCGCCGCTGACTCCCGAACCCGAGCCGGCGCCGGCGGAAGAGCCGGTCGACGACGTCTTCACGCGAGCGCGCCAACGACTCGGCAAGCTCGGACTCCCGCTGCCCGGGCGCAAGGCGGACGCGAGCTCGATGCCGGTGATCGAGGCCCTCGAGCTCATGCAGATCGACCCCGCACGGGTCGCGGACGCCGACTCGTTCCGGGAGCGCGACGAGCTCCTCTTCGAACGGTACCGGGAACGCATCACCGAGGAGGCGGACGAAGCCGTCGCCGCAATGGTCGCGCTCGCCCGCAACTCGGTCATCGATCCGCTGATCGTCACGGGTGAGCGGGCGCACGGCCGGACGGGCTCGGATCCGCTCGAGCGGTTCGAGCGCGAGGTGACCGAGTGGGCACGGCCCTACCGCAAGGGCGAGGGGTGGTACGAGGAACTGCGCGCCGAGCCCGCGCTCGCGCTCGAGCTCGCGAGCTCCTTCGAGACCGTCCTCGCCGCGATCGCTCCCGACATCCGACGCGAGAGCGTCGCTGCGACGGGCGACTGGGAGGAGGCTCGACTTCACTCCCGCGAGCTTGGCGAGGAGCTCGGCGCCAGCATCCAGGAGCGCGACGCCCTCCTCACACGGGGTGGAGAGCTCTTGCCGGTCTGGATCGGGGAGCTCATCTCGCCGAGCCACCTGATGCAGGTCTACCCGGCGATCGTGTGCTTCCTCGTCCTGCTCGCCGCGCTCTCGGCCTGGAGAGCTCGCGAGCACTTCCTCCGGTTCCGCGAGGGAATCACCGGGGCGCAGGAGTACGCACAGCTTCACGCCGTGTCGTCGGCCTGGACGCTCGTTCGGCGCGGCACGCTGGGGACCCTCTGGACCCTGTTGCTCTTCCTCGGCTGCACGACGGCCGCGTGGCTCGCGTTCGAGCGCGGGGCCGGACTCATGACCGAGTGGAGCGGGCTCCCGGCAGCTCAGCCGTGGCCCTTCGTCGTGGATTTGGCGGAAGCGATGCCGTGGTTCGGACGGGCCTTCTTCCTCGCGGCGGGCGGCGGAGTGCTCCTGACGCTCTTCGTCGAGGACGGGCGCGAAGAGCAGCTCACCGCAGTCTGATCAGGGCGCGTCGGGCTTCCGGAGCCGGGCCAGGAAGAACCCCTCCATCCTGGGATCGGGGAGAATCCGCACGCACTTCTCGACGCGCGGGTCGTAGCTCTTCTCGCCCCAGTCGAGCCGCCCGCACGCACGATTCTCGAGCGCGAGCTCGACGTCCTCGACCTCGAGGTCCCGACGCCGGAGGACCGCATCGACGACCCCCTCGTTCTCCTCCGGTGCGAACGTGCACGTCGAGTAGACGAGCACGCCACCCGGCCGCAGCGCATCCACAGCGGCGAAGACGAGCCTGCGTTGCTCGCCCGCCAGGCGCTTCACCTTCGAGCGCTTCCAGTCGCGGAACGTGTCGGGATCGCCCAGCCGAAGGCGGCCCTCGGAAGTGCACGGCGCGTCGACCAGGATTCGATCGAAGGAATCGGGGTGTGCGCGCGCGAAGGCTGCCCCGTCCTTGCGCTGGAGCTCGACGTCCAGGGCGCGCTGCGATTCGAGGACCGCGCGGAGCTTGTAGAAGCGGTTGCGACTTCGGTCGACGGCGACGAGCCGGCCGCGTCCGCCCATGTGGGCGAAGATCTGCGTCGTCTTGCTGCCCGGCGCGGCGCACAGGTCGAGCACGCGCTCCTCGGGACGCGGGTCGAGCGCGAGCGGCGCGGTCATGCTGGCGAGCCCCTGGATGTGGAGCGCCCCGCGCTCGAAGGCCTGGGTCCGCTGCACGTCGCGCGCCGTCGCGCCGGGCAGGACCAGGGCCGCCTGGAACCAGGGCACGGTCTCGACCGCGAGGCCGTCCTGCTCGAGCTCTCGTCGGACGGCGTCCGGCTCGCCGACGAGCGTGTTCACGCGCACGGCGAGGGGCGGACGGGTCCGGAAGCGCTCGGAACCGAGTCCGAGCACCTCGAGACGCTCCATGAGCTCCGCGGGAGGCGGGACGGGGATCTCGGTGCTCATCCTGGGGGACGAATGTAGCCGGTGTGCAGATCGAGCGGTCGTGGCTAGCCTCTCCCCTCCCCCGGAGAAGCTCCCCATGCAAAGAACAGCCCATCGAGCGGCGCGCAAGCCGGTCGCTCTCGTGCTCCTCGGCCTGCTCGGCCTCTTCGCCTGCAACGTCGCCGCGGCTTCGGCCCCGGGCGACGACGACGAGGACGGTGAAGCGGACGTCGAGGAAGTCGAGGAGGAGGAAGAGTGGGACGTCGACGCTCCGCCGGGCGCCGCACGCACGCTCTCGATCGACGTCGACTCGGGCACGTGGATGAGCCTGGACGTGAGCCCTGACGGCGAGACGATCGTCTTCGACCTGCTCGGAGACCTCTACACGATCCCGTTCGAGGGCGGCGAGGCGCGCTCGCTCGGCTCCGGTATGGCCTGGGACATGCAACCGCGCTTCAGCCCGGACGGAACTCGCATCGCGTTCACGAGCGACCGCGGGGGCGGAGACAACGTCTGGGTGATGGGGAGCGACGGGGCCGACCCGACGGCCGTGACGAGCGAGGCTTTCCGGCTCCTGAACAGCCCGACGTGGACTCCCGACGGCCGCGCCATCGCGGCCCGCAAGCACTTCACGAGCCGCAGGTCGCTCGGTGCAGGTGAGATCTGGCTCTACCACCAGAGCGGCGCCGACGAGAAGCACGGCGGGCTCCAGATGACGGAGAAAAAGAACCAGCAGAAGGACCTCGGCGAGCCGACCTTCTCGCCCGACGGGCGGTACCTCTACTACAGCTACGACTCGACGCCCGGCGACACGTTCCAGTACAGCAAGGACTCGACCGGGCAGATCTACCAGATCGATCGGCTCGACCGCGAGACGGGCGAGATCCGCGCGATGGTCACCGGACCCGGCGGAGCGTGCCGCCCGACGCCGTCGCCGGACGGCAAGCACCTCGCCTTCGTGCGGCGGATCGACTTCGAGTCGACGCTGTGCGTGCTCGACCTCGACTCGGGCCGCGCGCGCGCCGTCTACCGGCCGCTCGAGCGCGACATGCAGGAGACCTGGGCCGTGCACGGTGTCTATCCCGCGATGGCCTGGACGCCCGACTCGCGCGAGCTGGTCTTCTGGGCGCGCGGGAAGATCCGGCGCGTCGACGTCGAGACGGAGGAGAGCGTCGTGATCCCGTTCCACGTCTCCGATACGCGTGAGATCCGCGAGCCGGTGCGCTTCCCGGTCGAGGTCGCCCCGGACGAGCTCCATGTGCGCTGCCTGCGGCAGGTCGCGGTCTCCCCCGCCGGGGATCGCGTCGCCTATCAGGCGCTCGGCCACGTCTGGATCCGCGACCTCCCGGACGGAGCTCCCCAGCGTCTCACCGGGGACGAGGATCGGTTCGAGCTCTACCCGTCCTTCAGCCGCGACGGGAAGCGAATCACCTACGTGACGTGGGACGACGAGGAGCTCGGAGCGGTGTGGACTGCGGCCGCCACCGGCGGGAATCCGCGCCGGCTCACGCACGAGCCGGGGCACTACGTCACGCCCGTCTTCTCGCCGAGCGGCGCCGACGTGTTCTACGAGAAGGTCGGCGGCGGGTACCTGACGTCACCGCTCTGGTCCTACGAGACGGGCATCTACCGCGTGCAAGCGACCGGAGGCGAGCCGGAGCTCGTCACGCGCGACGGCAGTGATCCCCGGTTCGGCGCGGACGACCGGCGCCTCTTCGTGCGGCGCTACGAGTACCTCCCCGACAACGACCGCCACACGCTCGTGTCGATCCGGCTCGACGACCGGCGCGAGACCGTGCTCGTCTCGAGCAAGAATGCAGTCGAGTGGGCGCTCTCGCCCGACGGGCGCTGGCTCGCCTTCTCGGAGCGCTACAAGGCCTTCGTCGTCCCGTTCATGGAGACCGGACGCGAGGTCGAGATCGGGCCGAAGAGCGAGGCGCTGCCCATGGCACGCGTCGCGCAGGACGCGGGCGAGAACCTCCAGTTCTCCGGTGACTCCGAGCGTCTGTACTGGTCGCTCGGCCCCGTCCTCTACGAGCGTGACCTGTCGGATGCGTTCGCGCACCTCGACGGTGCACCCGAGGAGCTCCCCGAGCCCGTGACCGAGGGTCGCGACATCTCCTTCGACGTCCCCCATGCGAAGCCCGAGGGCACCTACGCCCTCACGGGCGCGCGAATCGTGACGATGCGCGGCGACGAGATCATCGAGGACGGCACGATCGTCGTCTCCGGCGATCGAATCGCAGCGGTCGACCGCGCGGACCGGGTCGCGCTCGAGCCCGGCGTGCCGTCGATCGACTGTACCGGGCTCACGATCCTGCCGGGCTTCATAGACGCGCACGCGCACGGCGGGCAGGCCGTGAACGGCATCACGCCTGAGCACAACTGGGAGCACCACGCGAACCTGGCGTACGGCGTGACGACCATTCACGACCCGTCGAACGACACGAACGCGATCTTCGCGACGTCGGAGCTCGCCAAGGCGGGCGGCGTGCTGTCGCCGCGCACGTTCTCGACCGGGACGATCCTCTACGGCGCGGCGGGCTACTACAGGGTGGAGATCGACTCGCTCGACGACGCGCTCCACCACCTGCGCCGGCTGAAGGCGGTCGGTGCCTTCTCGGTGAAGAGCTACAACCAGCCGCGCCGCGACCAGCGCCAGCAGGTGCTCGAGGCGGCGCGCCAGCTCGAGATGATGGTCGTGCCCGAGGGCGGCTCGCTCTTCCAGCACAACATGACGATGGTCGTCGACGGCCACACGGGCATCGAGCACAACATCCCGGTGGAAGCCGTCTACGACGACGTGCTCCAGCTCTGGGGTCCGACCCCGGTCGGCTACACGCCGACGCTGGTCGTCTCTTACGGCGGCATCTCCGGCGAGCGCTACTGGTACCAGCACGACGACGTGTGGAGGAGCGAGCGGCTGCGGCGCTTCGTCCCGCGCGAGTCGGTCGAGCCGCTCGCGCGCCGTCGCTACAAGGCGCCGGAGGAGGACTACAACCACTTCCGCTCGGCGGCGGCCTGCAAGGCGCTGCTCGATGCCGGCGTGACGGTCCAGATCGGTGCCCACGGGCAGATGCCGGGACTGGCCGCGCACTGGGAGCTCTGGATGCTCGTGCAGGGCGGGATGACCGAGCACGAGGCCCTGCGCGCGGCGACCTTGTCGGGCGCCCGGCACCTCGGTCTCGACCGCGACCTCGGGTCGATCGAGAAGGGCAAGCTCGCCGACCTGATCGTGCTCGCCGACGACCCGCTCGAGGACATCCGCGAGTCGGAGTCGGTGCAGTACACGATCCTCGGCGGTCGCGTGCTGGACGCCTGGACGATGGAGACGATCGACCCGCGGACGGGCGAGCGCGGCCCGCGGCCGAGCTACTTCTGGCAGGAGCTGGAAGCGGGGATGAACGTGGGCGGAACGAGGAGCGCCTGCGTGTGCGAGACGCGCCACTGATAGGATCTGCGCCGTGCTCCACCGATCCTCTTCGACCGCGCTCGGGCTGGCTGCGCTGACCCTCGGCGTCCTGGGCTGCGGCGGCTCGGCGGCCGGGAGCGACAGGCAGGTCGTCGGCGTGTCGCTGCTCACCCAGCAGCACGACTTCTACAAGGAGCTCGAGGGCGCGATGCGCGCCGCAGCGGATGAGGCCGGGATCCGGTTGATCGTCAACTCGGCCGAGCTCGATCCCGCGCGGCAGGCGTCCCAGCTCGAGGACTTCATCACACAGCACGTCGACGCGATCGTCGTCTGCCCGTGCGACTCGAGCGGGATCGCGCCGATCGTCCGGCGCGCGAACGGCGCGGGGATTCCCGTGTTCACGGCCGACATCGCCGCGCAGGGCGGAGAGGTCGTGAGCCACATCGCCTCGGACAACGTGCAGGGCGGCCGGCTCGCCGCGCAGCGGATGGCCGAGCTCCTCGAAGGCACGGGCAGGCTCGTGATCGTCGACCACCCCGAGGTGACGAGCGTGCAGGACCGCGTGCGGGGCTTCGCCGAGGAGATGGCGCAGCACCCCGGGATCGAGATCGTCGACCGGCCGAGCGCCGGCGGCGACCGCGACAAGGCCTACACGGTCGCCGAGAACATGCTGCAGGCGTACCCCGACCTGGACGGGATCTTCGCGATCAACGACGACCTGGCCCTGGGCGCGTTGCGGGCGGTCGGGAAGCGGAACGTCGTCATCGTCGGCTACGACGGACTGCCCGAGGCGCGCGAGGCGATCCTCTCCGGCGGTCCGCTCCGCGCCAGCGTCGTCCAGTTCCCGGCGACGATCGGCCGCCGGACCATCGAGGTGATCGTCGACCACCTCGCGGGGCGCCCGGTGAACGCGCTCGTGCCGATCGAGGTCGGGCTCATCGACCGGGCCTCGCTCTCCTCCGAGTAGTGCTCCGCGCGAGCGGCATCTCGAAGGACTTCCCCGGCGTTCGCGCCCTCGACGGCGTCGACTTCCACGTCCGCGCCGGCGAGATCCACGCCCTCGTCGGCGAGAACGGCGCCGGGAAGAGCACGCTGGTCAAGATCCTCGGCGGGAGCCTCGCGCCGGGCGCGGGAACCGCCGAGCTCGACGGCGAGGCGCTGCCCTTCGGAGACGCCGTCGCCACGCGTGCCCGCGGACTCGGGGTCATCTATCAGGAGAGCACGCTCGTCCCCGAGCTCGACATCGCCGCGAACGTCTTCCTCGGACAGGAGCGCACGCGTCGGGGCTTCCTCGAGGGCGCCCCCATGCGGGACGAGGCGAAGCGGCTCCTCTCGCGGCTCGGCGTGGAGTGCGACCCGCGCACGCCCGCCCGCGGCCTCGGCGTCGGGCTGCAACAGCTCGTGGAGGTGGCGCGCGCGCTGGTCCTCGACGCGCGCGTGCTCCTGTTCGACGAGCCGTCGACCGCGCTCACCGACGAGGAGTCCCGCCACCTGTTCGCGACGATTCGCGAGCTCGCCGCGCGCGGGCTCGGCATCGTCTACATCACGCACCGGCTCGACGAGGTCTTCGAGCTCGCCGACCGCGTCACCGTTCTGCGCGACGGCGCAGCGGTCGCGACCGCCGACGTGCGGTCGACCGACAGACAGACGCTCATCCGCTGGATGGTCGGACGGACGCTCGAGGAGGAGTTTCCGGCGCGGCCGGACTCCTCGCCCGCCGAACACGACGTGGTCCTCGAGGTCGAGCACCTCGGCTGTCCGCCGTTCTTCGAGGACGCGTCGCTCGAGCTCCGGCGCGGCGAGATCCTCGGCCTGGCCGGGCTCGTCGGAGCCGGCCGCACGTCTCTCGGTCGAGCGATCTTCGGCGCGCACGAGGCCGCGCGCGGCGAGATCCGCCTCTCCGGCCGGCGGGTCCGCTTCCGCCATCCGTCCGAGGCGCTGGCGGCGGGCGTGAGCTACCTGCCCGAGGATCGCAAGCGTGCGGGCCTCTTCGGCGAGCTCTCCGTCGAGGAGAACGTCGCGATGCCGCACCTGGCGCGTTTCGTCGCGCACGGGCTCCTGGACCGGAAGGCCCGCGGGGCCGCGGCCGGCGAGGTCGCCGCCCGCTTTCGCGTGAAGGCGCCGACGATGGAGAGCTCCATCCGTACGCTGAGCGGCGGCAACCAGCAGAAGGCGCTCTTCGCGCGCAGCCTGCTCTCCGAACCCGAGGTCCTCGTCCTCGACGAGCCCACGCGCGGGGTCGACGTGGGCGCGCGAGCCGAGATCTACGCGCTCGTGCGCGGGCTCGTCGACGACGGCCTCGCCGTGCTGTTGATCTCCTCCGAGCTCGAGGAGCTGCTCGGCATGTGCGACCGGATCGTGGTGATGCGCGAGGGACGCACGACGGGCTCGCTCGACATCGCCGACGCCACGCAGGAGCGGATCATGGAGCTCGCGACGGGAGGTGGAGCGTGAGGGGCAAGAGCGTGCTCGCGCTCCTCTCGCGCTGGGGCATCCTCGTGGCGCTCGTCCTCGAGCTCGTGTTCTTCGCGACGCGCTCGCCCTACTTCTTCACGCTCGAGAACTTCGAGAACGTCCTGCGGCAGAACGCCGCCGTCGCCGTGGTGGCGGCCGGCATGACGTTCGTCATCCTGACCGCGGGGATCGACCTGTCGGTCGGCTCGCTGGTCGCCCTGACCGGAGTCCTGTGCGCGGACGCGATGGTCGGCGACTGGGCGTCGCCGACCGTGCGCGTCCTCACGGGCTGCCTCGTGGGGGTCGCGGCGGGCGCGGCCTGCGGAGCGACGAGCGGGGTTGTCACGACGCGCCTCAGGATTCCGCCCTTCGTCGCGACGCTCGCCATGCTCACGATCGCGAAGGGCGTCGCCCTGCACTACACGGACAGCCAGACGATCAGCGGGCTGCCCGACGGCTTCGCCGACTTCGGTGCGAGCCTGTGGCCGGTCGCCGTGATGGCGGTCGTGTACGTCGCGGCCTGGATCTCGCTCACGCGCACGGCGTTCGGCCGCCACGTCTACGCGGTCGGCGGCAACGCGGAGGCGGCGCGACTGTGCGGCATCCGCGTGGACCGCGTGCTCCTGTGCGTCTACGGGCTCTCCGGAACGCTCGCCGGCCTCGCCGGAGTCCTGATGGACGCTCGACTCGGCACGGGCTCGCCCAAGGTGGGCAACCTGATGGAGCTCGACGCCATCGCGGCCGTCGTGGTGGGCGGTACGAGCCTGATGGGCGGCCGCGGCTCGATCTGGGGTACGCTCGTGGGGGCGCTCGTGATCGGCGTCCTGAACAACGGCCTCAACCTGATGCACGTCGAGTACTACAGCCAGAAGATCGTCGTCGGTGTCGTGCTGATCCTCGCGGCCACGCTCGACCGATTCCGCTCCGAGGCGCGCTGACCCATGGCTCGCCGACTCGACCCCCGGATCCGCCTGATCCTGATGCTCGCCGTCCTGTCGGCGTCGGCCTGGCTCCTGGTCTCGGGGAGCGACGAGCTCCGGGGCAGCGAGGCGCCGCGCCCCGAGGTCTCGACCGGAGCCCCGCTCGTCCCGGCCGTCGCGATCGAGCGCGCCATCGCGCTGCGGGAGGAAGGCGAGCTCGAGGCGGCGCGCGATCTGCTCGAGCCGCTGCCGAGGGAGAACACGCAAGCGCGCTACGAGCTCGGCATGACGCTCCTCGAGCTGGACGAGCTCGACCTCGCCGAGGAGCACCTCGACGCGGTGATCGAGGTCGATCCGGAAAACGCGGAGTTCGTGTTCGGGCTGGCGCAGGTCGTCGGCATGCAGGCCACGCAGACCGGCAACCCGTTGAAGCAGTTCTCGCTCGGGACGCGCAGCAAGAAGCTCCTCGATCGAGCGATCGAGCTCGACGGCACGCTCGTCGAT
>JAJDET010000147.1 GCA_029259655.1 Planctomycetota bacterium | reverse complement strand
CTCCCCCAGCGCGACGCGGCGTCCGTCGAACGCGCGCCGGACGTATTCCTCGCCCTCCGCCCAGTCCTGCTGCTCGATGAGGACGTGTCCCAGGTTGGACATCACGGTGAGCGTGTTCCCGTGGTGCTCGCCGAGGACCCGCACGTGCGCCTCCAGCGAGGCGCGATAGAGCTTCTCGGCGGAGTCCATGTGGCCCATCCGGTCATAGGCGAGCGCGAGATTGTTGAGCGAGACGAGCGCTTCGGGGTGGTCGTCCCCCCAGCGGCGCCGGCGCTTCTCGAGCGTGTCCTCGTGGAGCTCCGCGGCGCGCTCGTACCATCCGCGCTCGTCGTAGACGCGACCCAGGTTGTTCTGGATGTCGAGCACGGTGAAGTCGTCCTCGGGGAGCAGCTCGCCCGCGCGCTCGAGCAGGCGTTCGTAGAGGTCCTGCGCCTCGTCGAGCCTCCCCTGTCGCCTCCATGCGAACGCGAGCGACACGCCCACCTGGACTGCGAGCAGCTCGGAGTCCGGTCGCTCCATCAGGCGCGCGTACACCTCGCTCAGGATCCGCTCGCCCTCCTCGAGCTCCTCGCCGGCCATCAGTACCGCGGCGCGCTCGTTGAGGATGGCGAGCCTGCGGTCGCTCGCCTCGCCGTCGAGTGAGAGCGAGAGCTCGAGCGCCCGATCGATGTGCTCGCGTGCTCCCTCGAGCCGCCCGAGATGCCGGTAGGTCTTCGCGAACACCTTGCGCAGGGTGAGCTCGGTCTCCGGGTCGTCCCCGAAGACCTCGCCGATGCGCCGTGCCGTGACCTCGAGCGCGTCGATCAGACGGACGTCCTTGGAGCCCAGCTCGCCCGTGCTCGCACTGACCGAGTACGGGTCGGGAGCCCGAACGATGTCGAGCAGGAAGTCGTTGAGGGCTCGCGTCGTGTTTGCGTCGCGGTCCGCGTCGTCGCGCGCGGCGAGTGCCTCCGACCACCCCCAGCTCGTGGTGACGACGCCGACGACGAGCACGACGGCCAGGAGCACGACGGCCGCCGCGGCCGTGCGATGACGGCGGGCAAGCATGCGCAGGCGGTAGACCGAGCTCGGCGGCCTCGCCTCGATGGGCTCATGTGCGAGGAAGTGCCCGACGTCGCGCGCCAGACCGGCAGCCGTGGGATAGCGCCGGTCGCGGTCCTTCTCCAGAGCCTTGCCGACGATGGTCTCGAGGTCGCCGGCGAGCGAGGCGTCGACGGCGCCGAGTCGCTTCGGCTCCTTCTCGCGAATGATCTGGATCGCCTCGACGACCGCCTTCCCGTCCAGCGCGTGCGGCTGGTGCCCGGACAGGAGCTCGTACAGGAGGACGCCCAGGGAGTAGACGTCGGTCCTGGTGTCGATGTCCCGCGCGTCGCCCGCGCACTGTTCGGGTGACATCGTCGCCAGCGTCCCGACGATGCGGCCGACGTCGGTCTCGACGGTCGTGAGCGAGACGTCGGCGTCGGTGGAGCAGGCGACGCCGAAGTCGATGATCTTCGGGCTCCCTTCCGAGTCGACGAGGACGTTGCCCGGTTTGATGTCGCGGTGAATGACGCCCTTCTGGTGTCCGTGTTGCACGGCCTCGCACACGCGCGTGAAGAGCGCCAGACGCTGGCTGACGCCGAGGCCTGCGCTGCGCGCGTGGTCCGTGATGGGCAGCGCTCCCTCCACGAACTCCATCGCGAACCACGGGATGGCCTCGCCGTTCTCCTCGTGGGTTCCGGACTCGAAGATCTGTGCTATGGCGCCGTGTCGCAGCCGGGCGAGCGTCTCCGCCTCGAACTCGAAGCGCTTCTTGTTCGACTCTCCGCCCACCGCGTGCCGCATCACCTTCAGCGCGACCCGCCGCCGCGGCCGCTCCTGGATGGCCTCGTAGACGACGCCCATCCCTCCGCTGCCGATCACGCGCGTGAGCTCGAACGACCCGATTCGCCGGCCCACGAGGTCGCCGGAGTCCGTCCCGCGCTCGTCCGACCCCCACACGTCGGAGGGCGTCAGGTAGCCCTCGCTCGCGCCTTCGTACGCGCCGAGCAGGGAGCGAACCTCCGCCGCCAGCACGGGGTCTCGTGCCGCGAGGTCCGCGAGGAACGCACGCCGCTCCTCCGCGTCCCGCTCGAGCGCTGCGGCGAACGCGCCCTGAAGCGCCTGGCTCTCCGGCTCCCGGTCCATGACTCCCCACACGCAAGAAGGCGCGTGGGGAGGCCATTGTAGACGCCACGAATCGCGACCGATGAGCCGCCGCAGCGAGGCCGAAGGCCTCGCCCGGCGCGGAGTCGCGCCGTAGCCGCCCGCAGGGCATCCTTGGCGCGCGCTGATGCGCGCCAAGTCACCTAGATGAGGTTCACGGTCTCGTTGAGGATGTCGTCCTGGACGGAGATGACCCGGGCGTTGGCCTGGAAGCCTCGCTGGGCCTGGATCATCCGCACGAACTCCTCGGCGGTGTCGACGTTCGACTCCTCGATGGCGCCGCCCGAGATGCGGCCCGCTGCACCGGCGTTGCCGCTGCCCAGGACACGCGTCCCCGTGTTCGCCGTCGCGAGCCACAGGTTGTTGCCGACGTCGCTGAGGGCCGGCGCGTTGGCGAAGGTCGCCACGCCGAACTGGCCGAGGGACTGGAGCTGGCCGTTGGTGTAGAAGCCCTGGATCGCGCCGGTCGGATCGACCTGGATGCTCGAGAGCTCGCCGGCTCCGAAGCCGTCCTGGAAGTCGGCGAGCACGCTCGCCTGGTTCCCGAACTGGGTGAGACCGTCGAACAACCCGGGTGTCCCGAGCTCGACCGTCATCGTCTGCGGCGACTGGCCGTTGAACTGGACGGTGATCTGTCCCGACGACGGCGTCGCGACCGATCCGTTCTGGTTGAACGTGATGCCCGCGACCTGGCCCGCGGTGACCGTGCCCACGGTCGGATCGATGCTCGTGGTCATGTTCCACGTGCCGTTGTCCTGGCGTTCGTAATTGAAGGTCAGGAGGTGCGCGGCGCCCGCGGCGTCGAAGACCTCGATCGAGCTGGACGACGTGTCGGGCCCGGTTCCCTCGGTCGTGACGCCGAAGGCGTGCGAGGCCCAGTCCGTCGAGCCGCCCTGGCTCGGGGCGTCGAGCAGTGTCATCGAGAGCTGGGAGGTGCCCGACTGGCTCGCGGTGAGCTCGATCTGGCCGCTGGAGGGGTTGAACGCCGCCGTCGCGCCCGAGAACTGGGAGTCGACGAAGGCCACGAGGTCGCCCAGGGTCGTCCCGTCGACGCCGTACTCGAAAGACGCCTGGATCGGTGTTCCGGACGCGTCCGTGGCCGTGAGGTCGATCCGGTCGCCGCTCGTGTAGTCGGTGAGGTTTGCGGTGAGGTCGTTGAGGTCGCTCGTGAGCACGGCTGCGGTCTCGGTCCCGGCGACCAGGCTGGTCGACAGCCCGAGCATCGACGAGAGGTCCATGCCGCTCGCACCGGGGTTGACCTTGATGGCCGCAGCCTGGCCGACGCGGTCGGTCGTGAGCTGGATGGCCCCGCCCACGACGGCCGCCGTCACGTGGTCGAGCGTGTTGATCGCGTTCGCGATGTCCGTTGCGGTCACCGTCCCCGTCGTGCTCGTGATCGACGCCGTCTGGGGGGCGCCCCCGTCGACGATGAGCTCCATCGTCCAGGTCTCACCGGCCGGGATCGCGAAAGGGCCGGCGCTCGTGCCCAGGATCTGGGCCGCAGTCCCCTCGGCGAAGGTCGACGACGAGTCGAGCACCTCGGCCAGCGGACCGCTCACGACGGCCGGGAGGTTTCCGCTGAAGTTGATCTGCGCCGTCGCCTGGGGCGCGACCACGGCGGCCAGGTCGACCTGGAACGCACTCCCCCCGGAGTTGATCACCTGGAGCCCGGTCCGCAGGTCGACCATGTTGTTGGCCGCATCGAGCCCGAAGGTCCCGACACGCGTGTAGAAGGTCTCGAGCCCGTCCGTGAGCCCGAAGAAGCCGCGCCCGTCGAGCGCCAGATCGAAGGTTCGACCGGTCACGTTGAGCGCACCCTGGCCCATGTTTCGGTCCACGTGGCCGATGTCGACACCGAGTCCGACCTGGTTCGGGTTCGTGCCGCCGAGCGATCCGGTCGGCGGAGTCGCCGGCTTGAGGGTGCGACTGATCATGTCGGCGAAGAGTGCTCGCGACGACTTGAAGCCGGGCGTGCTGGAGTTCGCCAGGTTGTTGCCGATCACGTCGATCCAGTTCTGGTGCGTGCGCAGGCCTGAGAGGCCGGAGATTAGAGAGCTCGCCATGGTTGTTGCCTTTCGTCTGCGTTGACTAATCGTCCGTCTCGTCACTGTCGGCCGCAGGCTCGTGCTCGCCGAGTACCTCGGTCACCTCCGTGAGCGGGACGTTGCGCCCGTCGATGTTGAGCTGGGCGATCCCGTCCTGGAGCTTCACGGAGTCCACGGTTCCCTTGGAGATCCCGTTGGTCACCGGGTCGAAGAAGCGCACGTCCTTGCCGATCAGGGCGCTGCTCTCCGTCAGTTGCGACAGGAGCGCGTTCGACTGCTGTAGAACGACCATGCCGAGCAGGTTCTCGTTGAGCTCCTGCATCTCCTCCAGCGAGGAGAAGTTGGCGAGCTCGGCGATGAACTCCCCGTTCGCGGTCGGCTTGAGCGGGTCCTGGTTCTTGAGCTGCTCGACGAGCAGGGTCATGAAGGCTTCCTTGCCGAGCCCGTCGGTCGCGCCCGAGGCGGAGCCCAGGGAAGCGGGGTCGGTCGCTGCGATGCCGGAGATGTTCATCGTCGTCACTCGTTTCAGGCGTATGTGTCGATGCGGTCGTCCCGCAAGACGGAAGCGATCGGCGCTGCGAAGTCGTTCGCGGCGCGCCCATCGTTGTCCGCCCCGGCGGGGGAAGGTGCTCCTCCGGCTCGACGCGGCGACTCGTCGCCGTGACGTGCGAGGGAGAGGTCGGTGGTGTCGAAGCCGCTCTGGGCGAGCACGGCGCGCAGCTCGGGAGCGTGGGCTTCGAGGATCTCGAGCGTCTCGCGCGACTCGGCGCGGATCTCGCCGGTGACGCGCGGGCCCTTGACCGTGATGCGGATGGAGATCCGCCCCATGTCCTCGGGCACGAGCTGGATGACCGCGTGGCGGGTTCCGGGCGAGATGTGCATCCGGAGCTGACGGAAGACGGCCTCGGTCCGTTCGGGATCCGGTGCCTTCGCGGGCGCCGGGCGCTCGGCGCCCTTGCCCTTGACGGTTCCGTCGAGGCGCGGTGCACGCTCGTGTCCGTCGGGGCGTGGCTGCGCCGCGGTCGCCGTGGCGCGGCGCGCCGGGATGGCCGTGACAGGGCGCGGCTCGCCGGCGCTTCCGGTCGCGACCGTCCGAGCCGAGGCCGGGGAGCTCGGTGAGACCGTCGGAACGATCGCGGGCCCCCCGAGACCGCCTTCCGGTACCGCGGGGGGCTGCGCGACGGGAAGGCCGGGCGGGGCTTCCAGGGGAGTCGGAGGCGAATCGGACGGACCGATAGGGGCATCCGGGGCCGTGAAATCGGCTTCCGGACGACCTGCATTATTATGCGTATGCGTATTCCGCGAGGGGGCCTCTCGGGTACGCGGGGCTGCCTCGCCGGCACGCTCGGAGGCTCGCTCGGGTACGCGCTCTTCGGAGGCCTCTCCGGACGTCTTGCGGTCCGGTCGAGGCCGGGAGGCCCCGAGCTCCAGGCGGAAGAGACCCTCCACCGGCGCCTGTTCGGCGTTCGGCAAGCCCCTATCCAGAGCCGGGTGGCCGGGTGGCCGTTCCGTGCCGAACGGCCACCCACCCGACTCCAAAGGGGAGAGACTTCGAGGACTCTCCATCGCACTCCCGGCAGCGCAAGCGCGGTGCCAGGCAGCCAGCGAAGTCGTAACGGGTTCACTGCCAACGCATTAGAAGCTCCAGGCAGGACCGGCTGGGGATGCGACTCGAGCCGGTTGGGCCATTCCCTCCGGAAAGAAGGGAACTAGGAGGGCAGCTCTTTCGCCCCATCGTGGGTCCCGGTCGCCGGCGTGGAGGGCATGCGGCTACGCATAAATTCGCATCCCCAGAATCCCTGGCCGCGCGCCCCGGGCTTGAATGCATCAACGGTATAGTTTCAGGGGCCGGGGTTTCCTCCCATCCGACCCCGGTCGCAATCACCTCACCTCCTCGCCGGCCCCTCGCCGGCCCACCCTCCTCACTTTCCGGACGTTCGTCCCGTCGGTCTGATCCGCCGACACCAGAGAGAAGAAGCGAACCATGAAGCGATTCCCCCCCCTCGCGGCGATCGGCCTCGCCATGCTCCTCGCACCCGGTGTGCTCGCACAACACGCCCAGGTGTCGGCCGTCGCTGTCAACCCCAACGACTCGGACGAAGTCTGGGTCTGCAACCGGGACAACGACTCCGTCTCCGTGATCGACGTCTCGACCGGAACGCTCGTAACCGAGATTCCCGTCGGTGTCATGCCGCGCTCGCTCGCGTTCAACGCCGCGGGGACCGAGGTCTTCGTCGTGAACCAGCGCGGTGACATCCCCCGTAGCGCCAACTTCCGCACGGGGTTCGGTGCGACGATCCGACGCGGATCGGTCAGCGTCATCAACGAGACCTCGCATCTCGTGACATCGACGATCGACGTGCTCAACGCGACCGACACGGTCGGGACGGAGCCGTTCGGTGTCGTCGTCGCCCCGAACGGGCAGTTCATGGCGGTGTCGGGCTTCCGCTCCGGCACGGTCGTGTTCCTCGACACGACGGCTCCCTACAACCAGCTCGCTCGCTTCGAGTACGACTGGAACCTGAACAACCTCCCCGGAGGCGTCACGATCCTCGACGCCGACGAGGACATGGACTTCGTTCCGGACACGGCCACGCCGCGGTTCATGACGATGACGAGCACGAGCGACCGGATCTTCGTGACGCACAACGTGTCACCTTGGGTCTCGGTCCTCGACCTCACCCTCGTCGGCGGCCAGCCGACCGGCGCCACGCTGACGAAGAAGATCAAGCTGGACGACTACGCGTTCCCGCAGCTCGTCTTCGACCAGACGCCCCACCCGAACCCCGCGATCACCGACCGTGGCGGCTCGCCGGTCCAGACGATCAAGAGCCAGGGGCGTCCGCGCTTCCTCGGCGACGTCTCGCTCTCGCCCGACGGAACGCGTGCGGTGGTCCCGCACATGCTCCACAACGTCAACCACGACGTGAACCACAACTTCGGGCCGGGCCTGGCCGGTGACTTCGCCAACCGCATCTATCCGTCCCTGACGATGATCGACGCGGTCAACCTCTCCTACAACGAGGTCGCGGACAACTCGCGGCGCATCCACCACGAGCTCGCCGACTCACCCGATCCGGCCGGCTACATCCCCTACGGGCCGCAGGGCTTCAAGAACCCCTTCGGCGTCATGACGCTCGGTGGCACGAACGTCGTGAAGATCGACGGGACGGCCGACCTCGAGCTGATCTGTCGGGGCCAGGGGCCGCTCGACCTGCCCGTCCTGATCATCGGCATCACGGAGAACTCCGTCCCGCTCCCCGGGCAGGGCACGCTTCTCTGCGACATCTTCCAGGTGCGTTCGATGTTCACGGGATCGCGCACGATCCCCGTCCCCAACGAGCCCGCGCTCGAGGGGGCCGAAATCTGCCTGCAGGTGGCCAGCTTCCGCGAGTCGGACGGCTACATGACGGCCGACTACTCGAACGGCCTCCGCGTCCGCGGCAGCGTCAACAACTACGGCAACCTCGGCGACGACATGATGGGCCACCGCGCCGGCAACCCGGCGCACGCCCTGTGGCACGGCAACGACAAGGTGCTCATGCTGAACCGCGCCTCGGAGGACCTGTTCCTCTACGAGATCTCGGGCTCGGACATGCGCCTGCGGACCGTGTTCCCGCCGCGCAACGCCTTCGCCGAGCGGGCTGCGCTCGACACGACGACGCCGCTGGGTGACCTGCCGCTCGGCATGGCGATGGTCGATGACGCGTCGACCACCAACGACGACTCGCTGGTCTACATCATCAACGAGCTGACGCGGACCCTCTCGGTCCTGCGCGTCGAGTGGGAGACGGGCGTCATCACCAAGGAAGCCGACCAGATCGGCACGCTCTCCGGAGCGGACGCCAAGAGCCTGTCGCAGCGCCTGGGCCTCGAGCTCTTCGAAGACGCCTCGCGCGGACAGACGGCGGGCCGTTTCAACAACAGCTGCGGATCCTGCCACTTCGAAGGCGGCGACGACCGCATCGTCTGGCAGCGCCCCGCGGGTCCCCGCTCGACGATGCCCCTCTACGGCGGTATCGAGGGTACGGGCCACATTCTGTGGAAAGCGGTCCGGATCAACTTCGGTGAGACCGGCCCGATGTTCGGCGGCGAGAACGGCGGGCACGGCGTCATGACGACGGCCGAGCGCCAGGCCCTGATCGACGTCCACGAGGAGTTCCCGGTTCCGCTGAACCCCAACCTCGACCAGATCACGGGCGGCCTCACGACGCTCGCGCAGCTGGGCGAGGACCTCTTCTTCGGGACGGACCTCACGGGTCTCAACCCCAGCAACCGGATGGCCGGTTGCGCAAGCTGCCACCCGAGGGACGAGCCGGGCGACCCGTTCGGAGAGACGGTCCGCTTCTTCACGTCGGACCACATTCCGACACTCCTGACCGGCGACCCGCTCGGTCTCGAGACGCTGGACCCGAACTGCACGTCGCTCGCCGAGAACCTGATTGCGGACGCGTTCCGCAACGTGAACTCGGGCGTCAACATCGACGCGGACGACGACCTCATCGCCGACGTCAACCGAAACGACGACGGCATCGACGACCTGGAGAGCTATCTCCCGCAGAACCCCGACACCGACGACGACTTCGGGCGGGACGACCCCAACAGCTATCTTTGCCTGGGGCAGAACTTCTCGCGGGTAGAGAAGAACTTCAGCGTTCCCACCAAGCTCGGCGTCTTCGCCTCGGGCCCGTACTTCCACGACCACGTAGCGGCGACGCTGCGCACGCTCGTCGATCCGCAGCTCCAGGCGGATCAGGTGAACATCGTGGACTACGACTTCGACGGTGACACGACGAACGACGTGCTCCCGCACTTCGCTCAGTACAGCGCCGCCTCTTACCCGCTGATGAACAAGTTCATCAACGAGTTCCACGACATCCGCGGCAACAGCGTCCACGCCCCGGGTACGAACCCGAACCCCTCGAGGGTCCAGCTCGACCTGGTCAGCGCTGCCGAGGCCATCGCCAACGGCGTCTCGACCCAGGAGCAGATCGACGACGACGTCGAGGCGATCCTGGAGTTCATCCAGTCGCTGTAGAGCCGCGGACTCCGCCAACACGAGGGCCTTCCGGCGCGAGCCGGAGGGCCCTCTCGCTTTTCAGGGGCGCTCGCGAAGCTCGACCTCACCGCTCTCGTGACCGATCACGAGCTGGTCGGCGAGGCCGACGAACAGCCCGCTCTCGACCAGGCCGGGAATGAGCGCGAGCTTTTCCTCGAGCGCCGGCGGGTCGGCGATGCCGCCCGGGAATCGAGTGTCGAGGATCTCGTTCCCGTTGTCCGTGCGATAGACACGGTCCTGGTCCGCGAGCCGCAGGACCGGAGCGGCGTCCATCCGCTCGAGCTCGCGCTGCACGAGTGAGCGGGCGAAGGGGACGACCTCGAGCGGCAGGAGGAATCGAATCCCGAGGCGCTCGACGACCTTGTTCGGATCGACCACGATGACCACGCGTTTCGAGGCGCGGGCGACGACCTTCTCGCGCAGGAGCGCGCCCCCACCGCCCTTGATCATGTGAAAGGCGGGGTCGATCTCGTCCGCGCCGTCGATGGTCAGGTCGATCGTCGGGGCCTCTTCGAGACCGACCAGCGGGATCCCGAGGTCACGCGCCTTGGACTCGGTTTCGACCGAGGTGGGAACGCCTCGCACGCTGAGCCCGTCGCGCACGCGCTCGCCGAGGGCCAGGAGGGCGAAGTGGACGGTCGAGCCCGTGCCCAGCCCAAGCGTCATCCCGTCCTCGGCGAAATCCGCCGCGCGTCGGCCGGCAGCCTCTTTGGATTGGCTCACGAGTCGATTCTCCCGCCTGTCGGATCGCCCCGCAAGCGCGAGGCGTGCTATAAGGGGTTCCGCTAATTGAGAACGATTCTCAATGAAGACCTCCCTCGACACCCTCACCGCCGGCGCTCGCGCCCAGCTCGTCGCCATCGGCGGCAAGCGTTCGTTCCGACGGCGGCTGATGGAACTGGGCCTCCTGCCCGGGTGTGAGGTCCGTGTGGTCCGCAACGTGGAGGTCCACGGGGTCATGGAGCTCGAGGTGCGGCGCTCGCGCTTGACGGTCCGGCTCAGCGAGGCCCGGGAGCTCTTCGTGGAGTCGACGTGATCGCGGCGAACGGAAAGCTCGTCGCCCTGACCGGGAATCCGAACACCGGCAAGACCACGCTGTTCAACCAGCTGACCGGGAGCTCGGCCAAGGTCGGGAACTACCCGGGTGTGACGGTCGAGCATCAGGTAGGCGCGCTGCGCCTCGACCGAGCGGGTCCCGTACGCGTGATGGACGTCCCGGGGACCTACAGTCTCTCCGCGCGCAGCGCGGAGGAGCAGCTCGCGATCCGGGCGATCGCCGGGCTCCAGCCGATCGAACGGCCCGACCTCGTCGTGGCCGTCGTCGACTCGACACAGCTCACGCGCAACCTCTATCTCGTCCTGCAGGTCATCGAGATGGGGCTGCCGGTCGTCGTGGCCCTGAACATGGTCGACCAGCTCGAGCACCGTGGGGACGAGGTCGACGTGGAGGCGCTGGAGCGCGAGCTCTCCGTCCCGATCGTTCCAATCGTCGCGTCGCGCGGAGAGGGACTGGACCAGCTCCGGCGTACCGTCGACGACGTGCTCGCGACTCCGGCGCTCGGCCTACCGGGATGGCGCGGGACGCCGGCCGGACCGGAGCTCGAACTGGACATCGAGACCGTGGCGCTCGAGCTCCCCGACGATTGGTGGCAAGGTGACACGAACCGCCGGCGCGCGCTGGCACTGTGGGCCCTGCTCTCGGTCGACATCGACGACGAGCTGAACGCGATCCCCGACAGCGTGCGCCGAGCCGTGCTCGACCGGCGGGCCCTCGCCGAAGTGGGCGGTAGGGAGATCGATCGCGAGGTCATCGCCGGTCGCTACGCGTGGATCGACGAGCGCGCGGACGGATTCCTGACGAGCGCTCCCGAGAAGAAGACCCTGACGGATCGCGTCGACCGTGTGCTGCTCCACCCCCTGGTCGGTTTCGCAACCTTCGTGGTCTTGATGGCGGTCGTCTTCCAGTCGCTCTTCACGTGGGCGGATCCGGCGATCGATGCGATCGAGAGCCTGGTCGGAACCGTCGGCTCGACCGTCGAAGGAGCGCTGCCCGCCGGCTTCCTGACCGACTTGCTGGTGTCCGGCGTGATCGGCGGCGTCGGGAGCGTGCTCGTCTTCCTGCCGCAGATCCTGTTGCTCTTCTTCTTCATCGGCCTGATGGAGGACACGGGCTACATGGCGCGCGTCGCGTTCCTGATGGACCGCATCATGAAGGCGATCGGCCTGCACGGCCGGGCCTTCGTGCCGATGCTCTCGGGCTACGCTTGCGCCGTGCCGGCGATCCTCGGGACGCGCACCATGGAGCGCCGGCGCGACCGCATGCTCACGATGATGGTCGTGCCGTTGATGACCTGCTCGGCACGCCTCCCGGTCTACGGTCTCCTGATCGCCGCCCTGTATCCGCCCAACGAGGAAGCCCCCTTCGCCCAGGGCATGCTGATGGTGGCGATGTATCTCTTCAGCACGGTCATCGCGCTCCTCTGCGCGTTCGTGCTCGGTCGAACGCTCTTCAAGGGACCGCGCGTTCCGCTCATCCTCGAGATGCCGCCGTACCGCATCCCGCACTGGCCGTCTGTCTTGCGGATGATGTGGCAGAAGAGTCGCATCTTCCTGCGCGAGGCGGGGACCGTGATCCTCGTCTGCACGATCGCGATGTGGCTCCTCCTGAGCTTCCCGAAGAGCGAGGTCGAGCCGGGAGTCGATGCCGAAGTGGCAGCGGGTCTACAGGTCCGCGAGAGCTACGCGGGCGAGCTCGGGCGGTTGCTCGAGCCGGTGATCGAGCCCCTGGGCTTCGACTGGAAGATCGGCATCGGCCTGATCGGCGCCTTTGCGGCGCGCGAGGTCTTCGTGAGCACGATGGCCGTCGTCTACGACCTGTCGGAGGACGAGGACGAGACCTCCGTCGCCCTGCGCGACCGGGTCCGCTCCCAGCGCCGCCCGGACGGGAGCCCGGTGTTCACCCCCCTCACCTGCTTCTCCCTGATGGTCTTCTTCGCCCTCGCCTGCCAGTGCATGAGCACGCTCGCGGTCGTGAAGCGCGAGACCGGGTCCTACGGCTGGCCCGTGTTCATGTTCGCGTACATGACCGTGCTGGCCTGGGTCTCGAGCCTGGTCGTCTACCAGGGCGGTCGGCTACTCGGTTTCGAGTAGACCGACCCGAACCGGTCTCTTCGAGGCCTCGAGGCCATCGTTCAGGAACTCGACGAAGAGGTCGGTGCCGCGGGGGCCTTCGAGCTTCGTCAGGATCTCCCCGCTGTCCGGATCCACGACGAGGTAGACGGGTGTCGCGGGCGAACCGGCGAGCTCCTTCTGGAGCGCGAGGATGCGGTCGATGTTCGACTCGCCGTCGGTGTGGAGGCGTGCCTCGACGAAGCGCGATTCCAGGATCCCGGCGACCGCCGGGAGACGGAAGACTCTCTCTTCCATCTGACGGCAGTTCACTCAGGTGTGTCCCGTGAAGTTGACGAGCACGAGCTTGCCGTCGCTTCGGGCGATCTCCACCGCTTCGTCGTAGTCGTCGACGGCGATCGTCCACGGCTCGTCGAAGTCGGTCCAGGTGGGCATGAGGACTCCGCCGGAGTAGTTCGGGATGATCGCCGTCATCACCCGGTCCATCTCCCTGCCCGACATTCCCCACGCGCAGTACCCGGCGAAGGCCAGGGCGAGGAACGCGACCGTCGCCCGTCCGGGCCCCGGGTTCGCGCGCTTGCCGGGCAGGAGACCGAGTAGATAGACCGCCCCGACGACGAAGATCGCAGCCCAGACCAGCAGGAAGAGCTCGCGGGAGAGCACGTTCCAGCTCCAGACGAGGTCCGAGTTCGAGATGAACTTGAAGGCCGCCGCGAGCTCGACGAAGCCGAGGAACACCTTGAGCGTGTTCATCCACTCGCCGCTCTTCGGCATGCGCTGCATGTATCCCGGCACGAGCGAGAGCAGGACGAAGGGCACGGCCATGGTCAGCCCGAAGGTCCCCATTCCGATCGCAATCCGCCCCACGCCGCCGTCCTGCGCGCCCACTGAGAGGAGGCTCCCGACGAACGGCGCCGTGCAGGTGAACGAGGTCACGACGAGCGTCGCGCCCATCAGGAACACGCCGGCCAATCCACCCGTCCGCGAGGCCTTGCCCGCCAGCTCGAGCATGAAGCGCGGCGGCTGGAGGTTCACGACGCCGAACAGGACGAGCGCGAAGAACAGGAAGAGCCCGCCGATCACGAGGTTCGTCCAGGGGTTCGTCGCGAAGGGGATGATCACCTGACCGAAGACGATGCCGATCAAGATGAAGATCGCGACGATCCCGAGGCCGTAGGCCAGCGCGAGCGGCAGCACGCTCCCCTTCCGATCCGACGCCTGCTTCGTGAAGAAGGAGATCGTGATCGGGATCATCGGGTAGGTGCAGGGCATCAGTAGCGTGAAGAGCCCCCAGAACACCGCCAGGCCGAGAAAGGCGAGGAGGCCGTCGTCTTGGTCTTCTTCCTCTTCCTCTTCCGGGAAGCTCGCGAACAGAGCGTCGGACCCGCTGCCTCCGCTCTCGACCGTCTCGGCGTAGGGCACGCACTGCCCGTCGTCCTCGCACGTGAGCCCGTCGATGACCGCGCGCAGGCCACCGAGCTCGGTGCCCGGCGCGAGCGTCCCCTTCGCGTACACGACGATCGACCCCTCGTGGGCGAGCACGAAGGCGTCCCAGAGCGGCTGGTCGAACTTGTGCGCCTCGGGAAAGATCGCGGGGGCCCACTCGACCTCGCCGTCGCCCTCGAACGAGATCGTCGTGGGCTTGCCCACGGCGTCGGGGTGTCCGAGGTCGTTGTGGTAGAGGTGCCAGTTCGGATCGATCCGGATCGGGATCGCGACCTGCACGCGGTCGCCTTCGACCCTGTGGAAGAGCTCGGCGCTGGCGTGCCCGGAACTCCCACCGAAGGAGAGGCCGCCCCACTTTCCGGGCCCCTGGGGGTCGGCGCCGGCGGCCCCGGAGAGGACCAGGGGAAGGACCAGGACGAGGAGGGTTCTGAGTGCGTTCATCGGGAGGGGTGGAAGCGGTCAGGATAGCACCGCTCGCCGGGGCCTTGGACGGCGGAGGAACGGCCGGACCCGTACGGGGTCTCACCCCCGAGTGACGGGACGGGCCCCGGATTCCCCGCAGGGAAACGGCGGAAGGTCTCCAGGGGGCTCGATCGGGGAGCCCGGCGGCGGGTGGGATAAGATGGCCGGGAGGCGCTCGCCCTCCCCGGCCCCCCAGCCGCCTCGCCGGGCCCCATGCTGCTCCTGACCGCCCTATCCCTGGTCCCCGTCCACGCGTTCCCTCCCCAGGATTCCCGCGACGGGGAGGTGGCGCTCGAGGACGAGGCCTTCGAGGACCTGCCGCCGCTGATGCAGCTGCGGCGGGAGCTCCAGCTCGAGGCCGAGCGCGACCTGGCCGGAGCCTGGCAGCTCGAGTCCCTGATGATCGATGGGCTCGACGCCCCGCCGGGCGAGATCTCGGGCCACGCCCTCTTCGGCGACGGGCTGGGAGCGCTGTTGATGCACTCGATCGGATGGGACGAGGCGAACCAGGAAGAAGCGCCGACTGCACAGGCCCTGATCTTCCGCTACCGCGTCGACGAATTCGGGGCTCTGCAGACGTCGACGATCATCGGTCACTCGAACCCCTTCGGGGGCATCGAGTACGAGCTCAATGGCGTGCTGCGCGAGTACCAGATCGACCTCGACGATCCGTTCCTGAGCCTGCGCCATCAGTCGGGCATGGTGGTCGGGTTCTCGCGGGTGATCGACGAGGCGCTCGAGATCGGTTCCTTCGAACGCCTCGCGCGCCGCGCGACAGCCGGCGTGGAAGAAGACGAGGACGGTGAAGAGGTGGAGGAGGGCGCCGCCGAGGAGAGGAGCCTCAACGCGTTCCTGGAATACCGCCAGGAGCGCCTCGCCCTGCTCCAGGAGGGAATCGTCGGTTCGTGGCGTCTGGTGGCCTACCGGCAGGGTGGGGAGGAGGTCCCGCCCGGTGAGATCTCGGCCTTGGCCATCTTCCAGGGAGACTACCTCGCACTCGTGATCCACGCGCTCGGGTACGACGAGTCGAACGAAGAAGAGGTCGCGCTCGCGCAGGCGGGAGTGTTCCGCTATCGCCTCGACGAGTTCGGCACGCTCGTGACCTCCACGATCAGCGGCCACTCGAACCCCTACGGCGAGGTGGAGTGGGAGCTCGGCGGAGAGCTCCGTGAGTACCACGTCGAGTACCAGGGCGTGCAATCGGACGCGCTCGGTCTGCGGGAAGCAGGAGGAGAAGCGCTGATCCTGCGGCACTCCACCGGAACTACCATGCGCTTCGCGCGTGCCCGGGATCGCGGCCTCTCCGAACGCGAGATCGAGCGCCTGAACAAGATCCGGGGCCTCGGGTACGATCCCCGCGGGGGGATCGATGCGGCGGTCGAGCCGCGCTGAGCCTCAGCCCAGGGTCGCCGTTCCGTCGAGATAGGTGACGGCGCTCCCGCCGAGCCGTACTCGATCGCCCTCGAGCTCGCAGGTGAGCGAACCGCTGCGCGCGGAGACCTGGCGCGCGCTGAGCTTCGACTTGCCGAGCCTGTCCGCCCAGTAGGGAGCGAGCACGCAGTGAGCGGCGCCCGTAACGGGATCCTCGTCGATGCCCGCTCCGGGGGCGAAGACGCGACTGGCGCAGTCCGACCCGTCACCGGG
>JAJDET010000146.1 GCA_029259655.1 Planctomycetota bacterium | reverse complement strand
GCCCTCGGCGTCGGGCGGCACGTCGCGACCGAGCAGGCGCGCCGCTTCACCGGCGTGCGGCGTGACCACGGTCGGACCCGATGCGCTCGCGAGCGTCTCGGGCGACGAGCCGAGCGCGTTCAGCGCGTCCGCGTCGAAGACCTGCGGCACCCCGGCGCGCGAGGCCTCGAGCGTGAGCGCCAGGACGGAGGCGGTGCGCGCCGTGTCCCCGAGTCCGGGTCCGACGACGCGCGTGTGGAAGGCGGGACTCGCCGGAACGCCGGGGAGGTCGCCCGCGCCGGCCACGAGCTCTGCGCTCGAGAGGTCGAGGAGCACCGTCTCCGGCGAAGCGGTCGGGATCACGGCGAGCATCTCGCGGTCGAGGCAGGCGAGCGTGACGCGTCCCGCTCCCGCCCGGTGCGCGGCGCGCACGACCAGGATCGCGGCGCCCGGCATCTCGGCCGAGCCCGCGAGGCAGAGGAGTCGCCCGGCCGTGCCCTTGTGGGCGTTCGCGGGGAGCGCGGGCGGGGCCGGAGGGGTGTAGTCCTCGGTCACAGCGCGAGCTCTTCGCGCCCCACCTCGAGCCCGGCGCGGTTCTTGAGTACGGGGTCGCGCCACTTCTCGAGCGCAGCCAGCTCCGCGGGCGTCAGCATCTCGAACCGCTCGAGCAGTCCAATGAGCACGCGGTGCATTCCGCGTAGCTCGCCGTCGTCGATCTTGAGCGCGAGCGCGCGCCCCCCACCGACCTCGCCGACGAGATAGACGGCCTCGGCGCCCAGCTTGGGGAAGAGCCGACCGTCCGTCGCGCGCAGGATGTCGGTGTCGATCCGCTTGTGATTCCCGGCCACGAGGTCGGGGTGGGCCCGCACCGCAGCGACGAGGCGCCGGCACGCCGCCGCACGCTCGTCGGGGAGCCCGTCGGGGTTCGCGAGCCTGGCGAAGGCGTGGCCGAGCCGGACGAGCGGGGTGCGGAAGGTCGGGGCGCTGCAGCCGTCGATCGCGGTCGGCATCCCGTCCGCGTCGATCCCGCACATCTCGGCCACGGCCTGCCGCACGCTGAGCTGTGGGTCGCCGGCGGGGTCCAGGTAGCTCGCGGGGTCGGCGCCGAGGTGGCGCGCGAGCGCCAGGAACCCGGCGTGCTTGCCCGAGCAGTTGTTGTGGATCGGGAGGGGGGCGGCCCCGCTCGAGCGCAGGCGGGAGCGAACCCCGGGGTCGTCCGGGACCTGGGCTCCGCAACGCAGGGCGTCCTCGCCGAGATCGATCTTCTCGAGCATCCCGCGCACGACCGCGACGTGGCACTCCTCCGCGTTGTGGGAGGCGCAGGAGAGCGCGAGCTCGGGCTCCTCGAACCCGAACCGATCCGCGGCGCCGCTCTCGACGAGCGGCAGGGCCTGGAGCGCCTTGATCGTGCTGCGCGCGTAGATCGGGTGCTCGAAGGCTCCGCCGCCCTCCACCACCGTGCCGTCGGAGTCGACCAGGACCCAGGCACCGCGATGGACGGACTCGACGGCATCGCCGCGCCAGACGCGCGCGAGCACGGGATTGTCGGGGTAGCCGTTTCTCGTCGGTGCGGGCATGGGGGTGCGCTCGGAGTCCGAGACGCGGCGCGCTCGCGGGGCCCCGAAGTGGTGGGATCGTCTCCCCGACCAGGGGGCTGCCGGAGCATCGCGGGGGACCATTCTATCCGCGGGGCCGTACACTCGTTTCCGCCGTGTCCGAGAACACCAAGAGCCCCGCTCGCGCCCATCCCGCAGGGTGGATCCTGCCGCCGTTCCTCCTCCTGGCGACGGGGCTCGCGGTGTGGATCGTGCTGACGGGACCGTCCGGTCTGTTCGGGTGGGTCTTCGGCGGCCTGGTCGTCTGTGCGCTCGTGTGGGTGGTCGTCTCGGCGCTCTTCCCTGCGAAGGCGGACCGGAACTGCCCCGCATGCGGTCGCGACACGCTCGTGCGCATGGAAGAGACCTCCACCGAGGGCGTCGTCTGCAAGGCCTGCCACTGGCGGAACGAGGAGCAGAGCTCGTTCCTGCTGGCCGAGGAGGAGGGCGCGATCGAACCGCTCCTGCTCGCGCGGCGGCGCCGTCTCCGCGACGCAAACGTTCGGATCCAGGCATGGACAGGTCCGTCCGCCGCGACTAGAAGGAGCGAGCCCGACGTGCCCGTCGAGGAGCCCGTGGAGCGCGAGCGATGACCGAAGAACCCCAGATGATCGACGTCCGCCTCGGGCGCATCGTGATCCAGGACGGCCTCGCTCACCAGTACATCTACCTGAACGAGGAAGACGGCCGCCGGGGCTTCCCGATCGTGATCGGTAACAACGAGGCGGACGAGATCCACCGCGTCGTGCACGAGGAGGAGCCACCGCGCCCGCTCACGCACCGCCTGTGCTACGAGACGATCCAGGCGCTGGGAGCCGAGATCAAGCGCATCGACATTGTCGACCTGCGCGACAACACGTTCTTCGCGCACCTGGTCCTGCAGGACAAGAACGGCGAGACCACCGCCGTCATCGACGCCCGCCCGAGCGACGCGATCGCTCTCGCGCTGCGCGCCCGTTGCCCGCTCCGCGTCGCGGCCCACGTGATGGCCGCGGCGGTCAGCGACGACGACAAGAGCGGCAGCGGCGAGGCGGAGTAGACGGTCGCCCTATCGCGCGGAGCAACCGTCGTTTCGCGCTCGATAAGCAGCCATCGACGGGCTTCTACGCCGATAACCGCATCGCTTCCCTCGCGGGACGAGCCGAGGATGCACCTGGAACCGTAGTGCGCCAGGCGCACGGAGGCCGTGTGATGCTCACGCTCGTCGCAATCTGTGCGCTCCCCCTGGGAGCCGATCCCGCCCCGATCCTCGAGAGCGACGACGGATGGGAGGCCGCAGTCGCTCGGCTGTGCGAAGAAGCGGTCGCGAGCGGCGTGCCCGGGCTCTCCGTGGCCGTCTCGCTGCACGGCGAGCTGGTGCTCGCCCGTGGGTTCGGCCACACGGATTCCGGTCGCAACGCCGACGAGGAGACCACCTACCCGGTCGGCTTCCTCGCCGAACCGCTGGTCGCCACGGCTCTCCTGGCACTGGTGGACGAGGAGCGCCTCGCACTCGAAGACCCGATCGTCGAGTACCTTCCCGCGATGACGTTCGACGGCGCCGAGGTGCGTGTCGAGCACTTGCTCGCGCACACGTCGGGCATACCCGACTTCTCCGCCTTCGCGGACGCGCGCGGCTCGGCCGCCGACCTCGAGGCAGTACTCGAGTTCCTGCGCGACGCACCGCTCGACACGGAGCCGGGGAGCTGCTTCGCGTTCAGCAACTCGAACACGCTCTTGGCGACCCTCCTCCTGGAGAAGGTCGCGGGTGAACCGGCGCGAAGATACTTGCGGCGAGAGGTGTTGGACGTCCTGGCGATGGACGGCACGGGTCCCAGCGAAGAAGTGCTCGGTGCCGAGGAGCTGTCCCACGAAGTGGCGGGCCGGCTTGTGACTCGACGCGGGCTCCCGGGCCGCTTCTCCTGGGAGCGCCTGGGCTCGAACGTCGCGGACCTTCTGAGGTTCCAGCGCGGGTGTGCGGAGGAGCTCCTGAGCCCCGCCGCACATGAGCGCCTGTGCGGGGATACGCGGCTCGACGACGGGATCCACACGGGCCGCGGCTTCGGCGTGGACCGGACCGAGCTCCACGAGATCGCGGGGTGCTCGTTCGGCGGTGCCCACGGCGACGCGCGCGTGCGCGTGGCGTGGTATCCGGAGGCCGGCCTGGCGATCGCCATCGCGGCGAGCTCCGGCGATGCGCCGGTCGAGCATCTCGAGAGCGGAGTAGCGCGCGCGGTGCTCGGGCTCGAAGAACCGGGCGTACACGATCACGGTCTGGACGAAGCGGTACGTGCGCGTTACCTGGGTGGCTATTACGTCGGGTGCAGTCGATACCTCGTCCGCGAGACGGGCGAGCGCCTCGAGGTCGTCCCTCCCGACGGACCGCCCTTCCGCCTGCGCTACCAGGGCCGGCACCGGTTCGTCGACCTGGACGATGCTGGGGTGCGCCTCGAGTTCACGGTCTCCGAGGACGGAACGTCACTGGGATTCGTGCTCGACGTCCGCGGCGTGCGGGTGGAGGCCACGCGGCTGGAGTGAGCCGGTCTCAGAAGGACGCGTCGACGATCTGGAGCCCGGCCGGGTTCGTCAGGGCAATGGTCATCTCGCTCGGGATGGCGAAGGCGGCCTGGATGAAGAACACGACACCGGAGCCTCCGGGACCGAGGTCGGGCCCCAGGATCGGCTGTGTGAGGACGCCCGAAGCGGGCAGGAAGCCTCGCTGGACCCGGACCACGGGTGTCGCCAGGTACGCGAACCCGTTGAACTCGGGGAACGCTACGCCCCTCACGAGCCCGCCCGAGACGATCTGGATCGCGAAGTCCCCGGACTCTCCGGTGTACGTGTCGAACCCCGACTCGCCCTCACGCAGAGGGGAATCGACTGCGTACTTCCGTGCCGTTCCGGGGGGCAGGACGAAGGTGCCGTCGATGTCGGAGATGTCCGAAAAACCGCTCGCGGATACGAGACCGACGTCGACGAGACGCGCCTCGCTGATTCCGTTCCCGGGGCACAGGAAGATGTTGGAGGTCAACCGCACCGCATAGGCGAAGTCCCCCGTGAGCGTGCCGCCCGCCGCGAAGAGCTGGCCACCCACGACGGTCACGGCCGACGCCCCCCTCACGTTGCAGTCGAAGAGCTGCACCGAGGAGCCGCAGACGCCGAGCGCGTCCGACACGCTGGCAGGCCCAGCACCGGGGAACCCCTCGATGGTGCAACGCACGAACGCGGCCGACGTCGAGCGCGTGACCTTCACGCCCTCCCCTGCGCCGCCTGCCGGATGGCCGACGAAAACCGACTTGAAGAAGCAATCCTCGACCAGGACGGGACCGCGGCAGTTCGTGATCACGAGCGCGGGCGTGACGAGACCGCCCGTGGAGCCGGCCGGTACGTCGATTCCCCGAAGAGTGAAGCGATCGGTCACCGCGAGTCCGGTCACCGAGATCGTTCCGAGGCCGTTGACGTCATCCGCGATCGTGACGGTCGCCCCCGGCTCGGCCTGGATCGACAGCGACTGCGTCACCGAGAACGGGTCGTAGGTTCCCTCGCGCACCAGGATCATGTCACCCGGTGCCGCTGCCGCGACTGCACTCGAGATCTCGGTGAAGGTGGATCCGGGTCCTCCCGCCTCGTCGACGACGTGTACGGCCTGTGAGTAGGCGGCGGGCGCGACGAGGATGAGAGTCGAGATGGCGACGGCGTGGCGAGAGATCTTGTGCATGGTGGCTCCGAGTCGGGTCCTGGTTCGCTGGAGTCGTACATCGTGCGGAGCACGAGGCGCCCCTACGAGAGACTAGGCAGACCGGCGCGCCGGCATGACATGAGCCCCGCCGCTTTTCGAAGGCCGAACGCAGCCATCCCCGGCCCCTCGAGAGCCCCGTTATGATGGCGCGATGACCACGACGACACGGCCGTCGTTGCTCGAGCGCCTGCGGAACCCCGCGGATCAGGTCGCATGGGAGGAGTTCGATGCGCAGTACCGCGAGCTAATCGTCCGGTACTGCCGGCGCTCCGGACTGCCGCACTCCGACTCGGAGGACGTCTGCCAGGGTGTGATGATCGCGATGGCGAGGACGCTCCCGCGTTTCGAGTACAGCCGCGAGAAGGGGCGCTTCCGCGGCTACCTCGCTCGCTCCGTCCACCGCGCCGTGAGGACGCAGATGCGCCGGCGCCTCGGGGATTCGTGGCCGGTGGACGACGAGCATCTGGCCGACCTGGAGTCCGGAGACGATCGTCACGACCGGGTCTGGGAGCAGGAGTGGGAGGACCACCACCTGCGGCTGGCCATGCGGACGATCCGCGCGACGCATCATCCGCGCAGCGTCGCCGCCTTCGACCTGATCCTGGCGGGCTCGGGCCCCTCCGCTGTGGCCGAAGAGCTGGGCCTGACCGTCGGGAACGTCAGGAAGATCAAGCAACGGATCGGAGAGCGGCTCGCAGCACTCGTGGAGCAGCAACTGGGAGAGGAAGGGTGACGCGCGTCACGTCCGGGCTCCGAGGCGCTTAGTTCCCGTAGGTAGCTGCCACTCATGACCGCCCCCGACGCCGCGTCCCCCCTGCGACTGTTCGGCCGCGACCACGACGACCGGGAGTGGATCGCGCGCTTGAAGAAGGCGGAGGCCCCGCTCCCGCTCGGAGAGCTGGGGGCGTACGAGCTCATCGAAGAAGTCGGCCGCGGCGGTCAGGGAGTCGTCTTCCGGGCACGCCGAAAGGCCTCGGGAGAGATGGTCGCGCTGAAGAGGCTGCGCTCCGGCGCGTTCGCGAGCGAGGCGACTCGCATCCGGCTCGCGCGCGAGGCGCGAACGATCTCCGACCTCGACCACCCCGGGATCGTCGGAGTGCGCGAGGTCCTCGAGATCGACGGCCAGCCCGTGCTCGTCCTCGACTGGGTGGAGGGAGTCCCGATCACCAGGTGGGCGGCGGGGACGACGGACCGTTCCGGCAGCCTCGGACGCCGGTTGGCAGCGGTCCTGGAGGTCGCTCGCGCCGTCGCACACGCGCACGAGCGCGGCGTCCTACACCGCGACCTGAAGCCGTCGAACGTCCTCGTCGACGACGGCGGTCACCCCCACGTGCTCGACTTCGGTCTCGCACGCCGGTTCGGCGAGGCGGACGAGGAGAGCCGCGTCACGCGCACGAGCGAGTTCGTCGGTACGCCTGTCTACGCCGCGCCCGAGCAGCTCGACGGCGACGAGGACGCGCTCGACCCACGCGTCGACGTGTACGCCCTGGGCGTCATCTTGTACGAGGTGTGCACCGGCCGGCTCCCGTACGCCGTCCGTGGTGGACCCGATTCGGTCCGCGCCGCGGTGCGTCGCTGGGACCCGCTGCCCCCATCGCAGGTCGACCCGTCCCTCCCGAAGGAGCTCGACGCCGTCCTCTCGCAGGCGCTGGACCCGGAGCCTGCGCACCGCACGGCGAGCGTCGCCGACTTCGCTTCGGACGTGCAGGCGATCCTGGAAGGACGGCCGGTCAGGGCGCGCGTACCGTCGCCGTTGCGCCGAGCCCGGCGCTTCGCGTACAGGCACCGCGGCCCTGTCGCCGTGACGGCCCTGGTCTTCGTGCTCCTTTCGGCGTTCGCGATCGACCGCGCCCGTCACGCGCGAGCGTTGCGGTTCGAGCGGGACGAGCTCGCAGTCGCACGCGCGAGCGAGGAGAGGATTCGGCTGGAGGCCGAGCGCCAGCGCCGCCTCGTCGAGGAGCGCCTGCGCGGGGTCGCGATCAGCGAGCGGCGCGCTCAGGAGATGCTCGACTTCTTCTACATGGACGTCCTGCTCGGCATCGATCCGGGCGACGAGGCGGCTCGCGCGCGCGCGGCGCTCTCCATCGACGCTTCCTCCGAGCGTGCGGAGGAGGCGTTCGCGGAGAATCCGGTCCGGCTTGCGACGTTCCACCTCCAGATTGCACACGTGCAGCGGATCTGGGATCGCTTCGCGGAGGCCCACGTGCACGCGGAACGTGCGGTCGAGCTCCTCGAAGCGGTGAAGGACGGGGACGATGCCGAGATCCGCGCACGAAGAGCGAGCGCCCTGCGGGCGCTGGGGAGTCTCGAGAACGACCTCGGTCGGTTCGATGCGGCGCGAGTCACCTACGAACGCGCCATCGAGCTCACCGAGGAGCTCGAGCCGGTCGAACGCGAGGAGGAGCTCTCCCTGCTCCTGGCCGAACGGGCCGCGATGCTCGTCCGCCTGGGAGCGTGGGACGCGGCGCGGTCCGACCTGATGCGCGCGGCCGCGGAGGAGCGCGCTTTCGCCGAGGAGAACGCGACCTTCTCCATCGCGGCGCGCATGAACCTGGCCGGGCTCCTGGGTCGTCTCGGTTCGCACGACGAGGCCGAGGACCTGTATCGAGAGGTTCTGTCGCGCGGAGCGGCGAGGCCGGAGGAACAGGTGCTCGTCGCGAGTGCTCACATGTCCTGGGGGGCGATGCTGCGCGACACGGGAGACCTCGAGCGTGGACGCGAGCTGCTCGAGGCCGCGGTCGACGTCGTGCGCCTGACGGTCGGTGAGGGATCGACGGAGTTCGCGCAGGTACAGGAGGAGCTCGGGCTCCTCGCCGTCCTGGAGGGTCGCAGCGCGGAGGCGATCGCGAAGCTGCGTTTTGCGCTCGGTCTGCGGGAGAAGCTCCAGCCCGAGCACCACCCGGATCTGGTCGAGACTCGCCACTTGCTGGGCGCGGAGCTGCTCCGGTCGGATCGGTTCGCGGAATCGCAACAGCTCTTGAGGAAGGCCCTCGCCGGCTACGAGGCAAACCACGGCGACGGAGCCGTCGAGCTCATCCCCATCCTGCGCGGGCTGACGCACGTGGAGGCCAAGCTGGGCCGCCTCGGCGAGGCCATCTCACTCCTGGACCGCGCTCTCGAGATCGCGGAGACGAACGGCCTCGTCGACGTCGCCGAAGAAGCCCGGGCGGCCCTCCGTCGGATCTCGGCGGAGATTCCCGCCACCGAGCTGGAGCGGAAGTGAGCGCCGGCGCTCCCGGGGAGCGGAGTAGACTGTCGCCCTCTCACCCGGAGGCGTGGCAGAGCGGCTGAATGCACCGGTTTTGAAAACCGGCAGGCCGAAAGGTCTCGGGGGTTCGAATCCTCCCGCCTCCGCCAGCTCGCCACGGCGACTGCGGCAACAGCCGAAGGAACAGCGAGCGAGGATCGTCGCTCGGCGCCGTCCGCTCGCGGCTCAGTCATCGGCTCCGAGATAGCCCAGGTCCTCGAGGGCGCGGACCTCGTCGTCGTCGAGCTCGATCTCGACGGCCGGCGCCTTCTCGCCCTCGGCGAGCAGCTCTTCGAGCAGCTTCCGAAGCCCCGCGACGCGTCCGGGACGCCACTCCGCGATGTCGTTCTGCTCGAACGGATCGCTCTCGATGTCGAAGAGCTCCTCGACGGCGTCGGCATGGCGCACGACGAGCTTGAAGCGGCCCGAGACGAGGCTGTCCATCGACGTGTCGGTGCGCAGGCGGAGCTCGGACAGCGCAGGACGCGGCGCGTCATCCGGCCGGCCGGAGAGCAGAGGGAGGAAGCTCCTCCCGGGCGTCGCCGCGGAGAAGCGATCCGCCGGGACACCCGCGAGCTCGAGCACCGTCGGCGCCACGTCGACGAGGCGCACGAGGTCGGGCACACGGCGCCCGCGGCTCCCGGGCAGGTGCGGCGCCGAGACGATCAGCGGGACGCGCACGAGCTCGCGGTAGAGGGTATGGCCGTGCTCGTAGTCCCCGTGGTCCTGGAACTCCTCGCCGTGGTCCGCCGTGACGACGACGATCGGCCTCTCGTCGCGCTGCTCCAGAGCCTCGAGGACGCGCCCCAGGTGCCGGTCGGTGAAGGCGATCTCGCCGTCGTACCGATCGATCCCGTCGTCGCCGAAGCGCTCCGTGATCCCCGGGTGACGGGCGTAGGGGATGTGCGGGTCGAAGTAGTGCAGCCACAGGAACCACGGTCGACCGCCCCCACGCCGCTCGCCGAGCCACGCGAGTGCCTTGTCGGTGACCTTCTTCGAGGTGATCGCCCGGTGGGAATCGGCGTAGGTCCCGTGGACGAGGTCGCCGTCGAACGCGTCGATTCCCTGGAGCAGGCCGTACTTCTCCTGGAACACGACGTGCGTGCCGATGCCGGCCGTCTCGTACCCGGCGTCCCGCAGGACCTCCGCGAGCGTCGTCGCCTCCTCGTCCAGAGCCGAGCGAAAGTTCCGGATGCCGAGCGACGAGACCCAGCGCGACGTGAGGAGCGACGCGAGCGATCCCAGCGTCCAGGACGTCTGCGCGACGGCGTGGTCGAAGACGGTCGCGCCGTCGGCGAAGCGATCGAGCGCCGGAGAGGTCTCGCGTTCGTAGCCGTAGAGCCCGAGGTGATCCGCGCGCAACGTGTCGACGGTCACGAAGAGCACGCTCCTGCGCTCGTCTTCCTGTTCGACGGCGCAGCTCCCGGCGGCGAGGACGGCGAACGCGAGGATCGAGCTCCGGCACATGCGCGTCACCTCGTCCGAAGGTCGAGCACCTCGACCCGTGGGTTCCCGAGGTGCAGGACGGCGATTCCCTTGAGCTTGACCTCGCGTTGGCCGCCGCGCCAGAGCACCTCGAAGCCGTCGAGCTTTCGGCGGACCGGCTTCGAGTAGTACGCCTCGAGCTTCGTCCCCGGGTCGACGGCGGGCGCGACCAGGACGGGAGCGTGGGCGAGATCCCGATAGCCCTCGATCGCAGCCTTGCTCACGAACTGCAGGAGCGGCCCCTGCACGACCTCGTGATCCGGAAGGGAGCGCGGGTCGATCTGGACGTCGTCGGAGAGGAGGACCGCACGGCCCCGCGGAACGTTCGCGCTGATCCATGCGGCGACGGCGTGCCGCGAGTCGCGCGGGGCGCGGTAGCCGTGCTCGATCTTCGCGCGCGGCGCACCCTGGACGAGCACGAGCGCAACGACCGCCGGGGCGAGGGCGCGCAACGCTCGCGGGAGGACGCGCGCGATCGCCGTCGAAAGGACCACGGCGCCGACCGACACGAAGACGGGGAAGAGCGCATACAGGTTCACGATGTTGCGCAGGAAGTGCACGCGTTGGGTGACCAGGAAGAGGAGCAACGCGACGGGGAACGCGAGCAGGAGCACGGTCTCGAAGCGCCGCTTCGCCAGCCCCCACGCGATGCCGACGAGACCGACCAGGCACGGGATCCACCCGAAATCGACGCGCAACGCGGTCAGGTAATAGAGGAGCTGAGGCCACCCCGGCTCCGCCTCCGCTCCACCGTGCCCCTCGGAGTAATGGGTGATCTCGATAGCGACCTGATCGACGAAGTGCCCGGCGTCCAGGACGCTGTAGGGCGTCGAGGCGAGGAAGCCCGCGATCGTGCACGCCACGATCGCCGCGAGGTTGCGGGCGAGGTGCGTCCGCTCGCGCAAGAGGACGAGCAGAGCGGGGAGCCCCACGAGCCCCAGGTAGTACTTGCACCCGACCGCGAGGCCGCACAGGAGTCCGGGGAGCACGGCGCGGTGGAGCAGGCCGTCACGCTGCCGCGCGAGCACCACGTGCAGGACGGCGCCCGTGCACACGAAGGCTCCGAACATGTCCACGTTGACGTAGACCCACGAGAGCTGGAGAAAGCGGTGCGACGACGCGACCAGGAGCGGGGCGAGGACGAGGTGGACGTGCGCTCCGAAGGTCCGCGCGGCGGCGACTCCGACGAAGACCATGACCAGGAGCGACAGCAGGATGACGAGGTAGCGGCCGGCGAGCCCGATCTCGGGCCGCTCGTAGAACGGCTTGACCTTCCCGATCTCGGTCGACGGGCCCTCCCCGTGAGCGGCGAGCGCTACCGCGTAGGCCCCCGCCGTGGCGTAGATCGGGAGCGACGGGTAGCGGAAGAAGTGCGGGTTCGGATCGCCGGTCCTGAGCATGCGCACGGCGCGGCGCGTCGTCAGCGACTCGTCGTCGTGCAGGACGTAGGGAGACGAGGCGCGTGCCATCAAGACGCGCGGGACCCCGGCGGTCACGAGCACGAGAGCGAGGCCGATCCACGCGAGCGTCGCGGGAACCCGGCTCGGTGCGGGCGGGTTTTCGCTCGTCGACATCCCTCGGGGGAGCCTAAGGGAGGCCGCGCGAGCGACTCCTCGAAAAGTCGAATCGGTGGCCCGTTCTCGCTGCTGACCCCCGCGGCTGAATCCACGCGAAGGCAGGTGGTACGATCGTCGCAACCCGACTAGGGATCCCGGGGGTTCCCGGAGACCAGAAATGAACGCACGCACAACGGCCGCTCTCTTCCTCCCCTGCGTCCTCCTCGCCGGGGCCACCGCACCGCGCAGCGGGGACGACCGCGAGACCCTGGCGCGAGACCTCCTCGCGCTGGCGGAGTCGAAGGGCGCGAAGGGCGACTACGACCGCGCCCTCTCCGACTACGAGAAGCTCGTCGAGAGGTACCCCGGCACGGCGGCGGCGCGCACCGCGGAGAAGCGCGTCACGCCGAACGCGCTGCTCGGCTGGAGCGACATCAAGCGGACCGGCGACTCCGCGAACCGCGTGGACGTCGTCGTCATGGGCGACGGCTACACGCTCAAGCACCTGAAGAAATCGTTCCATCCGCGCTCCGAGGAGGTGGTCGAGGCCTTCGAGCGTGACGACGTGCTGGCCGAGTACCTGCCCTACTTCAACTTCATCCGCGCGGGCGTGGTGAGCGCCGAGTCGAACGTCGACGGTCACGGCCGGGAGTACGACACGGCGCTGGACGCCTACCTGACCGACCCCGACGGGGCGGCCTTCGCAGCGGTCAAGGTCGAGCGGGTGAAGGCCTACCTCGCGCAGCTTCCCGCGCACGACGGCTTCGCGGTCGCGATGGTGAAGACGGTCGCGCTGGGCGAATCGCGTCCGGGCGTCGCGACGGTCGGCGGCAACGCGCGCAACCTCGAGGCCATCGTCCATGCCTGGGGGCATGGATTCGCCGGACTCGGCGACGAGTTCACCGACATCAACCAACACCGCTTCCCCAGCGGTCCGCGCCCGAACGTCTCCACGTCCGAAGACCACGTCCCCTGGCAGCACTGGATCGATGCGCGCGAAAAGAGCGTGGGCGTGTACGAAGGCGCGTCGGGACGGGTCGGCGACCTGTGGCGACCGGTCGCGAGCAACTGCGCGATGAACACGTCGAGGCAGTTCTGCCCGGTGTGCCGCGAGGCGATGGTGCTCGCGATCTACCGCGTCGTCGACGGGATCGAGACCTCGAAGCCCGCGCCGCATCACCGGGACTCCGACGCATCGATCGCCCCGCCGCTCGTGCCGACGTCGACGGATCGCTTCGAGCCGCTCGTCTTCCAGGTGTCGACGCTCCGGCCCGACACGCACGACCTCGAGGTCACCTGGTGGATCGTGCCCGAGCACCGCGCACCGCGCTCGCCGGGAACGCGGCTCTCGCACGAGGAGCGCGGGAAGCGCGGAAAGCTGCCCGAGATCGAGCTCGCCCCCGTGCACGCGCAGCGGAAGAGCAAGACCGGCACCTACTCGTTCACGGTCGATCCCGCGGATCACGAGCCGGGCCGCTACCGCGTCATCTGCCGTGCGGTCGACGGAACCCGGGTGCCGGGGGACAAGCACCCCTGGGTGCTGAAGGACGATGCCGGGTTGCTGGAGTCGGAACGGGCCTGGTGGATCGAGCTGCCGTAGCCGGCCGAAGCGGCGGCTCTGTTTCGTGCCCGTGCCCGGCGGTCGATGAAGCCCCGTGGGGATCCCGAATGGGGAGGTCCCCGGGATCGTGACGCATCTTGAATTCGGGCCATCGCCGGGCACGGGCACGGGCACGGGCACGGGCACGAAAGAGGCGTCCGGGGACTGAGAGGTTCCTGCTCAGTCGAGGAGCAACACGCCGAGCGGCAGCAACGCGAGCAAGATGCCGGCGCCGCAACCCGAGCGCTTCTCCGGCACCGCCGGAGAAGCGGAGGCGTGGGCCTTCACGAGATCGACCTCCTGCTCACTCGGGATCTCGAAAGTGCACTGACACCCTTGCTCCGGATCCGCGAACTTGCAGAACTCGCTCGCGAGCTCGCGTCGGGCCTGCTCGAAGGTGTAGACGCGCCCGTCGCGCTTGATGCAGCGATCGTCGAGGCCGTCCACGTCGGCCGTCTGCCAGCGGATGCCCGGCTTGCCCTCTTCTTCGAGCTTCGCGAGCTCCGCGAGCAACCGGTCGCGCTCCTCGTAGACCGTCTTCACCCGCGTGGGATCGAGCTCGAAGGGACAGATCACGTCTCCTTCGGCGACGCAGTACTCGGCGTCGAGCGTGTAGCGGATGTCGTACTTGTTGACGAGCCGCCCGTCGCGGCGAGCGCACTCCTCGCAAGCGTCGTCGGGCGCCGCGAGCCGCCAGTAGAAGTGGTGGAATCCCGCCTCCTCTCCGAGCCGCTCGACCTCGGCGAGGACTTCCTTCTTCTTTCGCGACAGGATTTCGAACTTGACCATGGGTCAGGGGGCGGCCGTTATACCCGGGGTACCGGTGAGGGCAAGCAAGCCCTGCTATCCTCCTGACCATGCAAGTCGCAGCGCTGATCCTGATGCTCGCACTCGGCGGCGAGCCGGCGAACGGTTCGATCGAACCGATCCCCTCCCCCGCCGGTGAGGGCAGCCTGGCTCCGTGGTTCGCCACCGACGACCGAGGGGAAGTGATCCTCTCGTGGGTTCAAGAGGGCGAAGAGAGCGCGTTCTGCTTCGCGCTCTGGGACGCGGAAGCCGCGCGCTTCTCCGCACCCCGCCGCATCGCCCGTGGCGAGGGCTGGTTCGTGAACTGGGCCGACGTGCCGGCCGTCACCGCCTTTCCCGACGGAACGCTCGCGGCGCACTGGCTCGTGAAGTCCGGCGAGGCAACGTACGCCTACGAGGTGCGCTTCTCCCTCTCTCGCGATCGGGGCGAGACGTGGTCGGAGCCGCGCGTCCTGCACGAGGATCGGAGCGAGACCGAGCACGGTTTCGTGTCGTGGACCCGGACGAGCGAGCCTGACGAGCTGCGCGCGATCTGGCTCTCGGGTCGCGACGACGGCTCGGGCACCGCGCTCATGTCTCGCACCGTGGAGCGCACGGGCGTGCTCGGAGCGGAGAGCGTGATCGACGGGCTCGTCTGCGACTGCTGTTCGACGGCGCTGACACGCGTCGAGGACGAGCTGTGGGCCGTGTGGCGCGACCGCTCCCCCAACGAATTCCGCGACCTCTCCTTCGCGCGCTTCGCCGACGGATCGTGGACGCCTCCGAGGGGCGTCCGCCCCGACGGCTGGGAGATCTTCGGTTGCCCCGTCAACGGACCCGCGATCGCGGCACGTGGCGAGGACGTCGTGCTCGGCTGGTACACCGGCGCGGGCGGCGGCGCGGGACAGGTGATGGCGGCCTTCCGGCGCGGAGACGCGTTCGGGCCGGCTCGCCGACTGGACGAGGGCGCACCGGTCGGGCGTGTCGCCGTGGCCCTGCTCGAGGACGGCGACGCCGTCGTCGCATGGCTCGAGGTCGAGGAGGGCGCCGCCGCTGCCTGGCGGCTCCGCCGCGTGCCCCGCAGGGGACAGCCGGGAGAGTCCATCGTCCTCGCGCGCACCACGTCGGGACGCGCGACGGGCTTCGCGCGACTCGCACGGGTCGCGGACGGCCTCCTGTTCGCGTGGACCGAGCCCGGCCCGCCGCCGCAGGTCAGGACCGCGTGGATCTCGCTCGAAACGGGTCCGGACGAGGAGTAGGATCCGACGCGCTGCACCCCGAAAGGGGAACCCTCTGCGGAGAGGTGGCAGAGCGGCTGAATGCGCTAGATTGCTAATCTGGTGACTCCACATCGGGGTCCGCGGGTTCGAATCCCGCCCTCTCCGCCACTCCCCGAGCCATGCACCGAATCGCGCGGCCGCTCCTCCTCACGCTCGCTCTCGTCGCGTGCGGATGCCGGGCCCACCGGACGATCGAGGTCGTCACCGACCCGCCCGGAGCGCTCGTCGTCATCGACCAGTCGGTCGTCGGGACCACTCCGGTCGAGGTCGAGTTCTGGCACTACGGCGTCCGGCGCGTCACCGTCTCCAAGCCGGGCTTCCGGACCCAGTCGCACCAGGTGTCGATCGTCTCGCCGTGGTACGCGCGCTTCCCGATCGACATCGTGAGCGAGGTGTTCATCCCCGTCGGCTGGACGGATCACCACACGATCGCCCTGACGCTCGAGAGGGGGCTCGACAAGATCACTGCCCCCGACATCCGCAGCGTCCTCGACCGTGCGGAGGTCCTGCGACGGGCCGGCCCCGCGGGACCGCGAGCTCTCCCCCCCACACGCATGACCTCGCTCGGGCGCCCGGCCGAGGCACCGGAGATCGACGGCGAGCGCGAGGCGGTCGACGGCAGTGAGTAGAGACGCGCTCGCCGGACGCCGGGCGCTCGTCATGGGACTCGGGAGGTTCGGCGGCGGCGTGGGAGCGACGCGCTTCCTCGCCGCTCGCGGCGCACGCGTGACGGTCACCGATCTGCGCAGCGCCGACGAGCTCGAGGAGGGGCTCGCGGAGCTCGAGGGCCTCGAGGTCG
>JAJDET010000145.1 GCA_029259655.1 Planctomycetota bacterium | reverse complement strand
TCGACCTCGCCCTCGACCTCCGGGCCTTCCTCGAGTATCGGCCGATCCGCGCCCGGCCGGCCGGACCGCTGCGGCGCGCGAGGATGCTCGCGCGCCGCCAGCCGGCGCTCGCGTTCGCATCCGCCGTCTTCCTGGCCCTCGCGATCGGGGTTCCCGCAGCCGGTACCGTGCGCGCCGCAGCACGGGGCCGTGAGGCGAATGCCGCCGCGCGCGAGGTTCGCGCCGCCGTCGCCGCCGGGCGTCTGGAGCAGGCGGACCGGTTGCTCGCGCACCTCACCGCGCTCGACGAGGGGCACCCCGACGGGCCCGCGCTCGCGCGAGCCGTAGATCTCGCCCGATGCGAGCGCGTCCTGACCGAGGTGGCCGGGTCTCGCGCGGCGCTGGACTCTTTCTCACGGGAGCTCGACACGCTCGATCCGGAGATCCTCGCACGCGAGAAGAGGGTGGGGGTCGAGGTGACGGCCGAGTCGGAGCGCCATGAGCTGGCGCGCCTGCGCGCGCGGCGAGAGATCGTCCGCACGGAGCTCGAGCAGCGCGTCATCGACGTCGAGAACGCCCTGCACCTGGCGGAGACCTGGGCGGCACGCGCCGGAGTCGAGCGCCACGCGCCTGTGCAGCGCGCCTTCGCAGACTTCCACGCCTCGCGCTTCCGCGCAGCCCGAGACGCCGGCGACGAGATCGCCACCGAAGTGGAGCGCCGACTCGTCCGCGAGCGCGACGACGAAGGCCGCTACGCCGACGAGCTCCTGGGGCTCGGGGCGCTGCGGGTCGAGATTCCACTCGACGCGCGGGCCTTCCTGTTTCGTTACGCACGCATCGATCGCGCACGGCCCGATCAGTGGCTGACGAGACTCGTACCGGTCCCCTTCCGCGATCCTCCCACGGGTGTGGAGCACGATGGCGCGCTCCAGCCGGGCGACACGTGCCTCGAGCTCCTCGAGGTGGCCGAAGGAGGAGGAGCCCACGCGGCGGGGCTGCGCGCGGGCGACCTCGTGTTCGAGGTCGACGGGTGTGGTCTCGCGACGGCGCTCCGGGTTCAGGAGGTTCTGCCCGGCTCCCGGGCCGCGGAGGAGGGCATCCGGGTCTGGGACCGCATCGTCTCGGTGAACGGCGTCGAGCTCTGGAAGCTCGCCGACCTCTTCGAGGTCGAGTCGGCGGGCGGCCCTTTCGACGTCGTGTTCGAGTCGGAGGGCGTGCTGCGGGAGGTCGCGTGCCATGTCCCGCTGGACGGCATCGACCAGGAGCCCGGCGTGATGCCTGCCGGACTCCCGGCTCTCGTCGCCACCGTCTCCCCGCCGCGCCCGATCGAGGTGCGAGTGCTCCGGGGGTCGCGGGAGCTCGCCTTCGAGCTCCCGGCGGGTGCCGTGCCGCTGGCGGTCGCGAGGACGACCGCGGCACCGCTCCTCGCCGGGGACGAGGCCGACCTGGGTTCTCCGCCGATCGCGGAGGAGGAGCTCTCGCCCGGATCCTACCTGCTGCTCGTTCAGCAACCCGGTTGCCGTGACCTGCGCGTCCCGTTCGCCGTCCGCCCTTCGGAGACGGTCCGGTTGCAGGCCCATCCGAAGGACGCGGCGCTCGCGCCGTCGGGTTGCGTCTGGATCCCGCCCGGGGAGCTCCGGCGAGGCACCGACCCGATGGGCACCTTCTCCGCAGGCCCGGAGCTCGTGCAGGTGGACGGGTTCTGGGTCAGCATCTACGAGCTCACGATGGCGGAGTGGTGGGCCTTCCTCGACGACCCCGAGGTCCTGGATCGCATTCATGCGCGGCTGGAGGCAACCGGTCTCCTCGAGCTCGTGCCGCGAAGGGAGAGCTCGCAGGTCGGGCTCTTCGGGGAGCTCGGAGCGCGCTGGAGTTACGAGCCCGTCCGCGGGCTCGCCTTCAGCGACATCGAGGCCTACCTCGAGCACCTGAACCGACGGCTCGGCCGTGAGGGCTCGCCCTGGATCGCGGACGTCCCCTCGGACGTCGAGTGGGAGCGCGCCGCGGCGGGCGCCGACAGTCGCCCGTACCCGTGGGGCCGATCCTTCGACCCCTCCCTGTGCGCGAACGTCTTCTCCAAGCGCTCGGGCTTCTGGGAGCCGGTCTACGCCTACCCTACCGACGAGAGTCCGTTCGGCGTCCACGGGCTGGCCAGCTCGGTGTCGGAATGGACCTCGACCTTGCGCGAGGACAGCGATGTCCCGTCCAGGTTCATCCACGGTGGATCGATGCAGGCCTCGGCCTCGGAGACGTTCCGCATCGAGGCGCGCCAGGCGGACGGCCCGGACCGCGTGAAGGTCGACACCGGGTTCCGCCTCGTCTTCCGCCCGCGCCCGGGGGACGAGTAGGTACGCCGTGGGAGACTTCCGCCGCACGGTCGAGCTCCTGAGGGGCGTCCGGCAGGGTGCGCCTGCCGCCCTCGGCGACCTGCTGGAGCGTTACCGCGATCGACTGCTCGGGCGCGTCCGCCTGATGATGGGCGAGGAGGCGCGCAAGCACGCGGAGTCGATGGACTTCCTGCAAGGCGTGTTGCTCGAGATCGCGCGCGACATCGACCGCGCGGACATCGAGGACGAGGAGATCTTCCTGCGCTGGGCCACGCGCATCGCCCGCAACAACATCCGAGACCACCTGCGCAGGCGCCGGGAGCGCGCGCTCGAATCCTTCTCGCAGAGCGGAATCCTGGCCCGCTCCGGAACGTCGCCGGCCTCCCAGGCCGGCCGCCGTGAGGACGTCGAGCAGCTCGTCGAGGCGATGGAGCGGCTGAGCCCCGACCACCGCCGCGTGATCGAGCTCCGGGACTTCGACGCGCTCTCGTATGCCGACGTCGCGCGGGAGATGGAGAAGCCCTCCGAGGACGCCGCTCAGATGCTCCACGCGCGTGCGCTCGCGCGCCTCACGCGAGAGCTCGTCGACTGACGCCGAGACGCGGTGGTTACCCCGCCAGGACTTGAACCTGGAACGTCTGGACCAAAACCAGATGTGTTGCCGATTACACCACGGGGTAGGCGACGCTCGCGGCCCCCTGCTGCGGGGGAGCGGCCGGGGAAGGTAGCAGCAGGGTGGCGGCCGATCAATCGGCGGAAGGGCCTCGCTCGGGCTCCGGGCGGCCGCCCGGAATCCTCGTCCACAGGGCGTGGAGAGCCGCCTTGCAGGCGAGCTCGCGGACGAAAGCGCGTGAGCGGGGGGGGAAGCGGCGCGAGAAGGTCTCGGTCTCGCCGTCCACGCTGAGGCCGAACCACACGAGCCCGACCGGTTTCTCCGGAGTGCCGCCGTCGGGGCCGGCGACGCCGGTGGTCGAGACGGCGAGCCGCGCGCCGCTCATCCGGGCGGCGCCGTCGGCCATCGCGGCGGCCACCTCGGACGAGACGGCGCCGTGGCGGTCGAGGAGCTCGGGCGAGACGCCCAGGCGGCTCGTCTTCGCATCGTTCGCGTAGGTCACGAAGGCATCGGACAGGACTGCGCTGATGCCCGGGACGGCGGTGAGCCGCGCGGCGATCAGGCCACCCGTGCAGGACTCGGCCACGGTCACGGAGACCTCTCGCTCCAGGAGGACGCGAACGACGGCACGCTCGAGGGAAGCATCGGTCTCGCTGAAGACATGCTCGGCGAAGCGCTCGCGAAAGGCCTTTGACCGGGCCGCGAGGATCGCCCGCGCCTGCTCGTCCGTCTCGCCTCTCGCGCGCATCCGGACCGACAGGACGCCACCGCTCGCCGTCACTCCGACCTCCGGATTCGAGCCGCGCTCCATCCAGGAACCGACGCGCTCGGCGAAGACGCTCTCGGAGAGGCCGAACAGGTGGAACTCTCCATAGGCGAACGGGTCGGGGACGACGACCGTGGAGAGCCACGGCAGGACCTCGCGCTCGAGCATGTCCGCCATCTCTCTTGGCGGTCCGGGCAGCACGATGAGCGTCGCGACGCCGAGCTCCAGCCGGAACCCGGGGGCGGTCCCGGCGCGGTTCGTCATGCGAACGGCCCCGCGCGGGAGCAGTGCCTGGCGCCTGTTCGCGTCGGGCATCGGCTCGTCGCGCTCCTTCCACCAGGCCGCGACCTCGGCCAGGGCTTCGGAGCACTCCTCGAGCTCGACTCCCGCCGCCCGCGCCGCTGCGTGGCGCGTCACGTCGTCGAGCGTCGGTCCGAGCCCTCCGGTCGCGAAGACGAAGCGGACCTCGGCAGCGAGCTCGCGGAAGCTCCGGGCGATCCGCTCCTCGTCGTCGCGCTCGATCCGGACGCACGCGAGCTCGACATGGCCCAGCGCGGCGGCGATCGCGGCGGAGTTCCGCTCGATCTTGCTGCCCTCGAGCAGCTCGTCCCCGACGGCCACGACGGCCGCCCGCGCACCGCGCGCCTTCACGCGGGTGCCTGACGCGGACGTGCGGTGAGCCTCGCCGCGAGGAGCCCGATCTCGAACAGGAGCATCATCGGCACGGCCATGAGGCACTGCGTGATCGGGTCGGGTGGCGTGAGGATCGCCGCGATGGCGAACGTCGAGACGATGAAGTAGCCGCGGTAGCGCGCCATCTGAGCGGGAGTGACGAGGCCCAGCCGCGCGGCGAAGGTCATGACGACCGGGAGCTGGAAGACGACCGCCAGGGCGAGGCTCAACGACGTCAGGAGCGAGAAGTAGTCCTGCAGCCGGTACTGGGGCTTGAGGTCCTCGGGATCGAACGCGATGCCCAGGAAGTACATCGCGAACGGGATCATGAGGTAGTACCCGAAGAGCACCCCCCCCACGAAGAGCGCCACACTGAAGGGGAAGTAGCGCAGGGCGGCCTTGCGCTCCTTCGGGAAGAGGCCGGCGGCGATGAACTGCCAGACCTGCCACAGGAGCACGGGGCCGCCCACGAAGAGCGCGAAGTACAGGCAGATGCGCAGGATGAAGGTGAACCCCTCGGTCGGCGAGAGCGCGGTCGGTCGGTCCGCGGCGCGCAGGTCCTCGCGCAGCTCCCACGTGGCGGGATCCGCGGTGGTGAAGTAGCGCAGCGGATCCCCGCCGTCCTCGAGCCGCTCCTCGTAGCGCTCCTTGTTGTGCGCATTGATCCGAGCCACGGCATCGTCGAAGGGCCGCATGACGATGTCGGCGATCGGCTCGTACATGGCCCACGCCCCGGCGAAGGCCACCGTCACGGCGATGACGCCCTTGACGAGCCGCGAGCGCAGCTCGGCGAGGTGCTCGCCGAGCGTCATGCGCGTGTGCTGGAACTCCTCGTCGGCTTCCATGCTCACGCCGATCCTACCGGTTGAACGTGCCCGGGCCCGGGCCCGTGCCCGTGCCCGATTCCCCGCTAGCCGCGTATCGAACCCGGATCAGCTCGAAGTCCGGCAGACGCCTTAAAAGACGAAGTACCCGCGTAAGTCCGACACCGGGATGATGTTGATTCCCCCGATCCCCTCCGCCTCGCGGTAGACGTCCAGCTCCTGCGGCTCCCTCGGCTCCTCGAGCACTTCCCCGTCGTCGTCCGTGTAGAGCGCGGCCCCCACGATGAGGTAGTCGGTGTCGATGTCGATGGCCTCCTGGACGCGAATCCCCATGCGCCCGAGGAGAGCGGAGAGCTCGCCCGTCGAGGGGCTCGAGAAGCGACCGGCGAGGACCGCGTGACGCTCACCCTTGGGCGAGTAGATGGGGTTGGTGAGCACGTCCCCCTTCACGACGGGGTCGAAGCGGTCGTAGTCCGAGAGCTCGACCTCGGCCGTCTTGGCCTCGAGCTTGGTCACGGTCGCCCAGGCCTTCATGCCGGCCCCCGGACCCGAGCCCGTGACGCGGAAGCGCGTGCCTCGCGCCAGCCGGTCGTTGGCACCGATGTCGATCCACGCCAGCGGAAGATCACCCGAGGTCGCGAGGATGGTCGCGTCCGGGAGGTCGGGCTGCTTCTGGAACTTGAGGTCGGCGGCGAGCGTCTTCATGCGCGCCTTGAGGTTCGCCATCTCCTTCTCGAGCGCGCGAACGGCGTCGTCCCTCTCCCGCCGCAGGTCCCTGAGCTCGGTGTCGTAGTCGTTCACCTGGGCCTGGGCCGCAGCCAGACGCTTCGCCGCGTCCTGCTCGTTGCGGGTGTACTTGTCCGCCTCGTCCGTCTGCTGCTGGCGGAGCTGGGAGAGCACCTGGTCCTTCGACTGCGTGACGTCGGTGACCGTCTGCCGCGTCGTGTCGAGCTCGACCTTGAACTGGTTCTTGGCGTTCCGCTCCTTGTCCAGCTCCGTCTTCACTCGCGCGTAGGCGGCCTGAGCGAGCGGGAGGACGTCCTGCAGCGTCTTCGCCGAGGCCTCGGTGATCCCGATGCCGTCCTTGAAGGTCTCGAGGGACGCGGCCATCGCGGCGAGGTCCGTCCGCGGGTCCGCGCTGTTCGCGTCGAACCAACCCGTTGCGAGCGAGATCGCGCGGCCGCGGTCGGCCTCCGTCTGGAACTCGGCGACGGCGGCCGCCTTCTCGGTCTCCGCGACCTGGCGGCGATCGCGCTCGTTCGAGAAGTCGCTGCTCGCGACGAAGCCGAACGCGAGCGCGGCGAAGAAGAGGACCATCACGGTGATCATCCAGGCGATGCTGACGCGGGCTGCGCCTCGGTTTTTGCGGAACATGCTCGGACGTCCTTCGAGTTCGTCGGGTGGCTCTGGGCCCGAATGGACCCGGGGGGGCCGGGGAAAGGGGGTAAGGGGATACCGCACGGGGCTCCGATCGGGCAAGAGAGAAGCGCGCGCTTGACCCGGGAAGCCACCTCCCTAGCTTGGTTCGGTCCTGCGGCTCCCCCGACCTACCCCCGCGCGTGCGGCGGGTTTCGCCCCCGAGGAGCCCCGGGATCCACCGGATCCGGCCCGGAGCGATCTTGGACGAGAGAGCGACCGATTCCGACCCGCAGGCCCCCGAGGCGGGCTCCGACGCCCTGGTGATCGGGGTGCTGGGGGGGATCGCCTCGGGGAAGTCCCACGTGGCGCGGCTCCTGGCCGGGGACCGCGGCGCCGTGGTGGACGCCGACCGCCTCGCGCGCGAGGCCCTGGAGACGCCGGAAGTGGTCCGGAGGGTGCGCGAGCGCTTCGGGGCGGAGGCCGTGGCGCCGGACGGTCGGGTGCGCCGCGAGGTGCTCGCGGAGACGGTCTTCCGGGACGCCGAGGCCCGCCGCGCCCTGGAGTCCTGGACCCACCCCATCGTTCGTGAGAAGATGGCTCTCGAGGTCGCGGCTGCGCGACGCGAGGGGCGTTCCCCGATCGTCTTCGACGTTCCGCTCCTGGTCGAGAACGACGCCCAGCACGGCCTCGCTCGAGCGTGCGACGTGCTCGTCTTCGTCGACGCGGACGACGCCGAGCGGGAGCGAAGAGCCCGGCAGAGAGGTTGGCAGCCGGGCGAGCTCGCGAGACGCGAAGCGGCGCAGCTCCCCCTCCCCGCGAAACGAGAGCTGGCCGCACATCTGATATCGAACCGGACGAGCGTGAGTGATCTCGAGGCCGCCGTGGCCGAGCTGCGATCGAAGCTCGGGCTCGCGTGAAGCTCGACCGCGCTCGCCACTCTGCACCCCCCCACCGGCTCCATGGCCTACAAGAAGCGCAAGCGCTACAAGCAGCATCCGCCCCAGCACCAGCCCCAGCACCAGCACGCCGGAAGCGGCGGCAAGGGTACGACGGCCACGATGGTCAAGCCGTACCAGACGGTCCGGATCGACTACGACGCGCTGCCCGCTGATCTCGACGCCGACGAGCTCCAGGAGCTCGTGGAGTCGCTCCCGCCCGCGAAGCGCAAGACGAAGCCCAAGGCGAAGAGCTACACCGAGCTGTCGAGCCTGACGCTGACGGAGCTCTACGCGATCGCCGAGAAGGAGAAGGTCGAGCCCGCTCGCAAGCGCGCGGACGTCCTGTGGGAGATCACGGCGCAGCGCCTGCTCGCGCGCACACCGGTCACGGCCACGGGCTGCCTCGAGGTCACGCCGAACGGTCACGCGTTCCTCCGCGCTCCTCACTACTCCTACCTCGCGACGGGCGAGGACGTGTACGTGCCTCCGTCGATCGTGGAACGGTACTCGCTGCGCACGGGGATGACGCTCGACGGTGAGCTCCGCGCACCGCGCGAGGGAGAGCGCTACTTCGCGCTCGCACACGTGGGCACGCTGGACGGTGACGACCCCGAGAAAGCGGCCACGCGCACGCCGTTCACCGAGCTCGTTCCGCTCTACCCCGACGAGCGCCTGATTCTCGAGGGCGCCCCTGAGAACCCGATGGAGATGCGCATCGCGGACCTGGTCACGCCCATCGGGCGCGGACAGCGCGGGCTCATCGTCGCGCCGCCGAGGACGGGAAAGACGGTGCTCCTGCACCAGATCGCGAACTCGATCGTCACCAACGCGCCCGACGTGCACCTCATCATCCTCTTGCTCGACGAGCGGCCCGAGGAAGTGACCGACTTCCAGCGTTCGATCCCGGGTGACGGACACGAGGTGGTGAGCTCCACGTTCGACGAGCCCGCCGCGCGCCACCTCAAGGTCGCGCAGAGGGTGATCGACAAGGCGCGCAGCATGGTCGAGGCGGGGCGCGACGTCGCGATCCTGCTCGACTCCATCACGCGCCTGGCGCGCGCGTCCAACAACGAGGCGCCGAGCAACGGGAAGCTCTTGTCGGGCGGCATCGAGGCGACGGCGCTGCAGTTTCCCAAGCGCTTCTTCGGCTCGGCACGCAACATCGAGAACGGCGGCTCGCTGACGATTCTCGGGACGGCCCTGGTCGAGACAGGCTCCAAGATGGACGAGGTCATCTTCGAGGAGTTCAAGGGCACGGGGAACATGGAGCTCGTGCTCGACCGACGGCTCTCCGACCGCCGGATCTTCCCGGCCATCGACATCAACCGCTCCGGAACGCGGAAGGAGGAGCTCCTCTTCGACGAGGAGGAGATCCGCCGCGTCTGGATGCTGCTCAAGGTCCTGAACGAGCTCGACCCCGTGGAGGCGATGGAGATGCTCCTGCAGAAGATGAAGAAGACGCAGATCAACGCGGAGTTCTTGCTGACGATCGGCAGTTGAAGCTCGTCTTCGGAATCGATACCTGGGGGCTCGTCGGCGGGACGGAGCGCTATGCGACCGTGGTGGTCCCCGCTCTCGCCGCACTGGGCCACGAGATCGCGGTCCTGTGTCGCGAGGAGCCCGAAGAGGGCTTCCTGGCGGAGTACGTGACCGAGGTCGTCGTCGAGCCCGCGCTCGGCGGCAGCCGGTTCTCCCGATCCCAGTCCGCGTCGCTCGCGTCACGCGTGCGGGCGCTCGCTCCGGACGTGATCTACCTCCAGGCCCTGCGCAACGTCGAGGCTCTGGCGACGCTGGTCGAGCTCGCGCCGCTCGTGCGCTACGTGCACGACCACACGCTCTTCTGCCCTGGGCTCAACAAGTACCACGAGAACGGCGAGCTCTGCTCCGTCCCCATGGGCGCCGCCTGCCTCGAGCACTACTACCTCCGCGGCGGGTGCATCTGCTTCAAGCAGGTCCAGCACGAGAACCGCGTGTCGGATCCGCTGAAGATCCTGTCGGACAGGATGCGCGAGGTCGAGGTCACACAACGTGCGAGCCACGTGCTGACGAACTCCCACTACATGCGAGGCGAGCTGATGCGCGTCGGGTTCTCGCCGGAGCGCACGTCGGTCCTGTACTACTTCACGCGCTCGAACTCCGATGCACAGCCGCAGGGACCGCTCCCGGCCGCCACGGCGCAGTTCCTCTCCGCGTCGGACGCGCCGCTCGTCTTCACACCCGCCAGGCTGACGCTCCCGGACAAGGGCGTCGACTACCTCCTGACCATGCTGGCCCTGCTCGAGCACCCCTTCCGCGCCGTCATCGCGGGCTCGGGGCCGGTAGAGGACTGGTTGCGCGGGAAGGCCGCGGAAGAGGGACTCGGGGACCGCGTGCACTTCACGGGCTGGCTGGACTCGCCCGGAATGGAGACGCTCTACTCGAAGGCCGACGTGGTCGTGTGTCCCTCGGTCTGGAACGAACCCTTCGGCCTCATCGGGATCGAGGCCTACTCGCACGAAAAGCCCGTCGTCGCGTTCCGCGTGGGCGGCATTCCCGAGTGGCTCGACCACGGCGAGACCGGGTACCTGGTGGACCGCATGGACACTGCGGAGATGGCGCGAGCCGTCGAAGGCCTGCTCGCCGATCCGCAGAACGCGCACGGGATGGGCGCGCGCGGTCTGGAGAAGCGCGACCTCGAGTTCGGCCAGGACCGCCACATGCGCGAGCTCGAGGCGGCTCTCGCGGCGGCCGTGCGCTGAGCGCGCCTCAGTCGCTCGATTCGGCCAGGATCTCCGCGACGCTGCGAGCCGGCTCCCCCAACCGCTCGCGAGCTGCGAGAGCGTCCTCGAGCTGATCGAAGGCGAGGTTCAGCCACACGAGCTCCTCACGCGCGTCCGAGAGCCAGGCGTCGAGGATCTGGCGGTACAGGGACGCCACGTGATCGTCGAGGACGTCGCGCCCCTCCAGGAACTTCCACTGGAAGAGGACGCGGTTCTTCTCGATGACGGCCCGCACGTAGTCCTGCTCGACCAGCTTCCCGATCGTTCCGCGGTGGTGGTGCTCCACCACCGAGGCCGGTTGGTAGAGCACCTTCCGTCCGTTGCGCCACGCGGTGAAGCACTGGTCGAGGTCCTCGAGATAGAACGGCTCGTAGAGGGGATCCATTCCTCCGTCTGCGAGGAAGTCCGCCCTTCGAACGAGGGAGGTCCCCCCCACGGCGAAGACGATCGGGCGCGGCCGCCCGATGTCGAGGGAGGCGCCCTCCGCCAGCCCGGGCTGGACGATCTCGAGGCCGCTGTCGGTGAGCGACAGCTCCGTGATCGACTCGATCCGTTCCTCGTCACCGTCCAGAAGCACACGCGGCGCGACGGCGAACACTTCCGGGTCCGAGGCGCAGGCGACGAGCGGGTCGAGGAAGCCGTCTCGCACCCGGACGTCGGGATTCATGCAGAACACGAACTCGTGCGCCGCGCCTTCGACGCCGGCCAGGAGTGCCTGGGCGAACCCCCCGTTCTTCACCTGGACCAGCACGCGACAGGTCGGGAACTCCCGCGCGACCCACTCCGCGAGGACGTCACGACCCGTGTCGTCGACGATGATGACCTCGTCCTTCTGCGCACGGCGCTCACACTCTGCGAGGAGCGGCGGCAGGTTCGTCGCGAGGAGGTCCTTGTCGTCGAGGCACGGGATCACGATCGAAACGGCATGCGTCATGTCGTCGGGCCTCCGTCATCGCGCAGCCAGCCCTCGATCCTCTGCCGCAGCCGGGCCACCGCCAAGCCGACGCGCAGGGGGAAGCGGGAAGACTCGCCCGCGAACCACTGCATCTCCTCACGGCGCCACATGAGCTCGTTCTCGAAGAGGTCGAGGTCGGCTGCGAGATCGTGCGCGCGCTCGCCGAGCAGGTCGGGCGAGACGGACTTCGCGGCCTGGGTCTCGAACCGAGCCTCGAGGGCTTCGAGCAGCTCGAACAGCTCGAAGCGCAGGCGCCGGGTCAGCGACCCGCCGGTCTCGCCGGGATAGGCCTCGCGCGCGGCGCGGAGGGCATCGACGGTCACGTGGAGAGACTCCTTCAGGGACGCGATCGACTTCTTGAGCTGATCGCGCTCGTGCTCCTGGTCCGCCGCCCCCTTGCGCAGCCAGTCCCGCTCCTCCTCGAGCTTGGTCACGACGCCCTTCAACCAGTCGCGCTCCTCCTCGAGCTTCGCGGCGGAGCCCTTCAGCCAGTCGCGTTCCTTCTCTAGCTCGGCGCTGGACCCTTGCAGCCAATCGCGCCCCTTCTCGAGCTCCGCGGCGGAGCTCTTGAGCCAGGTGCGTTCCTCCTCGAGGGTGTTCTTGGCCTCGGTCAGTGCCTCGATGGACTTGTCGCGCTCCAGGACCTGGTCGGCGAGCCAGTCGCGCTCACGCTCGAGCGCTTCACGCGCTTCGACGTGTGCGTCGCGTTCGGCGGCGAGGCTCGAGGCGGCCGCTTCGCGGTCCGTGGCGATGCGCTGCAGCCACTTCAGCTCCTCGCGCTGCGACTCGCCGGCGTGCGTCGCGTCCTCGAGCGAGCGAGAGATGTGGGACAGGGTCGCGTCGCGATCGCGCGACACGTCCTCGAGCCACTCGAGCTTCTCGGACAACGCGCGCGCCGCGTCCTCCTCGGCGAGAAGCGTCCGTCGCACCCATTCGGCTTCCCGGCGCCGGTCCCGCATCAGGTCCTGGACGCGCGAGCCCGTGGAGAGCGCGCGCGCGACGAGCTCGGGTCCCCGAGAAGCCGCGCGCGGACCCAGGAGCCCGCGGCTCAGGCGTTCGGCTCCAGCCATCGCACGGCGGAAGAGCTCACGAGTCGGGAGAGCACCGAGCTCGTCGTAACGCGCGACATGGGGAGCGAGAGCCGCCGGGAGCGCGGTCTCGCGAGCCCTCGGGCAAGCTTCCGCGAGCGCGGCGTACCAGCCCGCGAGCTCGGCGGCCTGCTCTTCGATCGCGCTCACCGGCTCGATTCCCCGGGCGAGCTCGGCGACCAGGCCGTCCTCGGCCACGAGGCGAGCGAGTGTCGAGCTCAGCTCCGCGACGTCGCCCGGTTCGAACAAGAGCCCGTCGACGCCGTCGCGCACGCTCTCGGGCAGCGCCCCCACGCGGCTCGCGAGCACCGGCCTCCCGGCCGCGAACGCCTCGCGAATCACGATCGGGTAGTTCTCGACCCACAGCGACGGCACCACGACGACGTCCACCTGGGCGAGGAGACCGGGGAGCTCGTCGGGCTCGTAGGGACCGGCGAAGTGCGCCCCGACCTCGGACGCGAGGCGTTCGACCCGTTCGGCGTAGGGGCGATCGGTCCCGTAGCCGTGCACGACGAGCTCCGCCGGGAGGTCGAGGCGTCCGAACGCCGCGAGCAGGACGTGCACGCCCTTGTGCTTGGAGAGGCCGCCGAAGTAGCCGATCCGAAGCGAAGCCGAGCGGTCCGGAGCGACGGGGTGGTCGGCCGCGACCGCCTCCAGGGCCTCGACGTCGATTCCGTAGGGCAGGTGGCGGATGCGGTCGGCATCGAGCCCCGCCTCGATCAGCCGCTCGCGCAGGAACAGAGTCGGAGCTACGACCAGGTCGACCGCGCAGAAGGCCTCGAGGCGCATGCGGTCGAGCTCCGAGCGGCGCTCGACGGCCGCGCCGAGCTCTTCGTCGGTGATCCCTGCCTCGCCGGCATCACCGGCGAGGAGCGCGCTCAGCCGCGAAGCAGTCTCTCCGTCCAGCTGATCCGCGAACGCGCCCATCTGGTAGTCGCCCAGGCCCTCCTCTCGGTTGAGCAGGCCGAGCGCGAGGTCGCACCTCGCACAGGCGGCCGCATCCCCGATCACGTCGCAGCGCGAGAGGTCGGGTCGCAGCAGCGTGTAGCGGTGGCAGGCGGCGTAGTAGTCGTGCGCCGTGTAGACGGTCGGGATGCCGCGTGAGCGCGCCTCCTCGACGAGCGAGGTCCCGAGCTTCACGAGGTGCTGGAAGTGAACGACCTCGGGCCGCTCTCGGTCGAGGAAGTCCCCGAACCGCCGGCCGAGGCCGGGTGGGTCGAGCGACTCCGCGGGATCGGTCATGGCGGCGTTCGTGGCGAGCCAGGTCACGCCGAACCCGAGGCGCTCCTCCCGCCGCGCGGCGAGGTGCGGGAGGTTGGGCGCGGGGCGGGGCGCGAAGACCTCTACCGTATGACCCTCCCGGACGAGGGCCTCGGCGAGGCACTGCGTGTAGTTCTCGACACCCGTTCGCTCGAACGGGGGAAAACCGTGCACGGCAAGACAGATCCGCATGTTTGGAAAGCCCCGGAGATTCTCACCCGGCGCCGCACGGGCTTCAATCTCCGGCTCCTCCGGAAACGGTTTCTCCGCGGGAGCTCCGCTCTGTCAGGGAGAGGTCAAGGTCCCGTCTCCGCTTCAAGTCGCTCCTAGCGGCGGTCCGACAGGGGGAGCGCGGGAACGGCGGCGTGGGGCCGTCGGAAAGGGAAACCAATGGGGAAGCGTGAAAGACGCGGTATCGCCGGACGCGGTGTGTCCAGGAAGCGAGGGGGATTCACCCTCGCGGAGCTGGCGCTGGCGATGACGATGCTCATCGTCGCACTGATCAGCATCAGTGCCGCGACGCTTCGGTCTCACTCCCTGCGAAGGCAGAACCGCGAGCGGACCCTCGCTCACAATGCGATCCGCTCGATCTCGGAGCGGATCCACTCGCTCTCCTACATCACCGTGGAGAACAGCCCCACGACGTGGGTCCAGGACCTCCTGGCGCGATACGGCCCGGGCGGAACCATCGGAAACCAGTTCGACGTCGAAGGGCTCAATCCGCCCGGCGCAGCCGGACGGGTGGGCTCGATCCAGATCGTGACGGACGAGACCCTGACGGACCTGGCCTTGGGCGTCGAGCTCGGCATGCCGAGGGACCTGAACGGCGACGGGGACGCGAACGACAACGTGGTCGCGACCGCGCGGCTGCTCCCGATCATCATCACGCTCACTTACCGGTCCGCGTCGGGAGTGGTCACGAAGAACCACGCCTTCTACGTGGTGGGGTTCTAGCAATGCGACGAACACGAATCAGGAACGCCGGCTACACGATCATCGAGCTGATGGTCGCGACGACGCTCTTCGTCGTCGTGATGGTCTCGTCCCTCGCCCTGATGGAGCGAGACGCCCACCTGTCGAGATCGACACTTCAGATCACGGCCGTCGAGGATCAGTCGACGCAGATGCTCTATCGCATCGAGCGCGAGCTCTCCGACGCGCTGATCGATACGCCGACCGCCATCCTCAGAACGCCCTTGAACGCGGGAGAGCTGGGCCGTCTCGAAGTCGACGACGTGCTCGGATTCCCCCCGGCCGGGATGCTCTTGATCTCGCGCGGGACGAACGGCGAGGAGCGGGTCTCCTACACGGGGCTCGACACCGCGGACCCGGCCTTCACGGGTCTCGTCCGGGGACAGGCCTGCACGGCCGACGTCGGGCACGCCATCAACCCGACCAACGACGTCCTGTGGATCGGCGTCGCCGAGTCCATCGCCAACCAGACCAACCCGCCGCCGACATCGTTCGACGGAACCTCCGACGAGGAGGGAGTCGGCGTGTTCTTCGTCGGACGCGGGGCCGGCGTCGCCTTCCGCATCCCGGTCGACCCGGCAGGCGGAACGAACGTCCTGAACGGTGACGACATCCAGTGGGGCGCCCAGTTCCAGGGGAACCAGCTCCTCTCCGGGTGGTCTTGCGTCGAGTACGTGCCTAGCGGGACGGTCACGGAGGCGGAGACCGGCGACGACATCAACGGGGACGGAGACTTCGTCGACGTCTTCGACATCGGTCAGCTCCGTCGCAGGACCTGGGACACGAACAACGTGGGAGCGCCGCTCGACGACCTCGGCCTGGGGCCGACGGCGATCCTGCAGGAACAGTGCAACTGGGGGAGCGATCTCGACGGGGACGGGATGCAGGACCCGCTGTTCCTCTGGGACGAAGACAATCGACAACTGCACATTCGCATGTTCCTCGTCGGACAGAGCGTCCGGGACATGCCCGTCGTGCGGAAGATCGAATCGGTGATGTTCTTGCGCAACGACGACGGCCTCTAGGGCGGTCCGGGGACTCGGGGAAACAAGGGAACAGGTCGGCGACGCACCGTCACCGGCCCGGAATTCGGGGGAACGGAATGATTCGGCAGCAATTGAGTCGTACGGGCGGACTGTCCGCGAACGAACGGGGCTCCGTCCTCGTGGTATGCCTCGCCACGGTCGCCACCATGGCCATCTTCGGCCTGGCGCTCCTGACGGCAGGCCTCTCGGGGACGAAGTCCGTCAACCACTACGACGACGACTACCGGCTCTCGAGCGCGGTGGAGACCGTCGCGATCATGGCCGCGGACAACCTCTGGTCCAACTACTGGAACGTCAACCAGGCCGCGTTCCTCGGCGAGGGGGGGAGCATCCTGAACTTCAGGGGCTACCTCGACTCGATCGGGGTCGTGGACAACGGAATCGGCGGGCCTCCGCTCGCCGTCGCCGGCCAGGACCTCACGGCGCTCGTGGGAATCCCGGGGGCAGCGGTCGGCAACCCGGAGGTGAACAACGTCAACATCGACGCCGTGCAGATCTTCCGGCGCGACGTCAACGACTCGACCCAGCTCTACATGACCGTGTCGGCGAGCACGAACCGCGGCGCGGGGATCGTCAACCCGGTCCTCAACCGGGCGGTCCAGCAGGTCTACACCATCGAGCCTGCCCTCTTCGACGGGTTCGACTACGGGATCCTGGCGAACAACGTCAACTGCATCTTCTGCCACACGCAGATCGATTCGGTCGACCGCTTCTTCAACAGGGATACCAACCTGTACGGGGACTTCGACCGGGTGAAGGTCGGCACGCTCGAGAGCCTCATGATTCGCCACAACATGGATGGTGATGCGATCGCTCTCAACGACTTCGACTCCGACAGCTTCGTTGCGGGGTCGATCTACATGCGCGGAGCTGCGACCGACCATGCGGGCGCTCCGATCCTTCCGGGCGACTGGGGCAACCTGACGCTGGGCGGCTTCCTGTTCGACGCCGACGGGAAGATCGTCCAGGACGCCTGGGGCGACGTGATGACGAACTCGCTCACCCCCGCGGGCACTCCGCCCCAACCGCTCGAGAACCTGTACATCAACTATCCCACGATCTACTCGGACATGGTCGACGGCGGTCTTCCGACGTCGTTCCCGCCTCCGATCGCGGACAACGGCGGCATCGATCCGATCACGGGCATCCCGACCAACGTCGGCGCGAACAACAACGTCGTCGACGACGCGGAGTTCTTCGCATCCGCGCTGCAAGCCGAGGGCGCCATCACGGCCGGCTTCATCAACATCACCGACCTCGACGCCAACCCGGGGTCGGAGATCACCACGGTGCCCCAGTACGCCAACGCTCTGACCGCGGGCAACCTGGGCAGCGTCAACCAGACCGTCTCGGGCAACCTGATCCTGACCGGTACGGTCAACAACCCGATCACGATCGACGGGACGGTGGCCGTGGACGGCGACCTGATCATGAACGGCTGGATCAAGGGGACCGGATCCCTGATCGTGCGCGGCAACGTCTACATCCCGACGGACATCGTCTATCTCGACGGAGTCGACGCCAACGGGGACCGCACGTTCGGAATCGCCCCGGACGGCATCACGGAGAACAAGCTCGCAGTCGCCGCGGGCGGCAACATCATGATCGGGGACTATCAGCGGCCGACGTCGCTGACGTGGGACCCCGTGACGATGACGTTCGGCTGGAACCCGCCGGGCGCGAACGAGTACGTGAGCGGAGACGATGCGGACCAGGGCGGAGCGGTCGGCAAGTGGTCCTTCTCGTTGTCCGAGATCTCGCTCTTCAACCGCGGCGAGTGGATGAAGACCCAGCCCACGCTTCCGGGTCCGGGTGGGACCACGGTGGCCAACCCGCACTTCGACGCGACCTACGTGCCGCGCTACTACTCGTACGGTCCCGGGGACGACATTCCGATCTACAACGGCGGGAACCTCTACTACGACGTCGCGAACGACACGTGGACGGGCGACGTCGAGGTCCCCCTCGAGTGGGACCCGGGTCTGCTGTCCTACGCGAACCCGATCGGAGCGGTGGTATCCCAGATCTCGCCGACCGACGGCTGGATCGGCGAGGACATGTACAAGCTCTCGGTCGACTACTTCCAGGGCAACCGGCCCAACGGGATCCCGCTGACCGTCGACGCGCTGCTCTACACGAACAACGCGATCTTCGGAATCGTGAACCGGAACACCACGATGATGGGTCAGCTGCAAGTGAACGGCGCCCTCGTGTGCTCGGACCTGGGCATGCTCGTTCCGGGTGCGAACTTCCCGGCGGGCGCGGGGACGCGCTTCAACATCCCCGGCTCGAACTACCTGATCGGCCTGCGCCTGAACTACGATCGGCGCGTGAAGGACATGCTCAACGTCACCAACCCGAACCAGGTCGTGATCAAGCGCACGCTCTGGAACCCGACGGCCAACGTCCTGTAGGAGACGGGGTTCCGGTGGACCACAGGGGTCGGAGGTTCGCCTCCGGCCCCTCTTCGTTTCAGTGCGCCTGGTCCTCGAGCCAGCGCTCGCAGTCGATGGCTGCCATGCAGCCCATCCCCGCCGCCGTCACCGCCTGGCGGTACTTCTTGTCAGCGATGTCACCGGCGGCGAAGATCCCATCGACGGACGTCCGCGTCCCTTCGTGGACGAGGATGTAGCCGTCCTCGTCGAGGTCGATCACGCCCTGGAAGACGCGCGAGTTCGGCACGTGGCCGATCGCGAGGAACAAGCCGTCGCAAGGGAAGTCGGACTCCTCGTTCGTGACGGTGTCGAGAACCCGTGCCCCGGTCAGGCGCCCGCCGTCGTCGGTCAGGTAGGCCGTCACGGCCTTGTTGAGCGCGAACTCGATCTTGTCGTTCGCCTGGGCGCGGTCGAGCATGATCGCCGACGCGCGAAACTCCTCGCGACGGTGGAGGATGGTGACCTTGCGCCCGTAGCGCGTGAGGAACGTCGCTTCCTCCATCGCACTGTCCCCTCCGCCGACGACCACCAGGGTCTTGTCGGGGAAGAACGCGCCGTCACAGGTCGCACAGGCGGAGAGTCCGTGCCCCATCACCTGGGCCTCGTTCTCGAGCCCGAGCAGGCGCGCGCTGGCCCCGGTGCAAATGATCACGGCCTTCGCCTCGAGCTCGTCGAAGTCGGTCTTCAGGCGGAACGGCCTCCGGGTGAAGTCGACCTCGTTCACCTGACCGAGGACGAACTCGGTCCCGAACCGCTCGGCCTGGGCCCTGAAGTCCTCCATCATCTTCGGGCCGAGCACGCCCTCCGGGTAACCCGGATAGTTCTCGACGTCGGTCGTGATGGTGAGCTGCCCGCCGGGCTGCATTCCGTCCACGAGGAGCGGCTTCAGGTTCGCCCGAGCGGCGTAGATCGCCGCCGTGTAGCCGGCGGGGCCGGACCCGATGATGACGACGTCGCGGAGCTGGCTCATGGCGGGAGTCTAACGCTTGTCCGCGTCCGCTTCGACCGGTCCAATGCCTCGCGCGTGCCCCGCCCGACGACGACCTTCGACGACTGGCGACCCCGGTTGCTCGCGCTCTGCGACGAGCTCTGCCGGGATACACGCGGTGCGCTGCTCACGGCCCTGGACAAGGGTGACTCGGAGATCGCGCGGCCGCAGGGTCGCGGCGAGGGCGACTGGACCTACGGGCTGGACCTGCCCGCGGAGGCAGGGATCGACGCGTGGCTCGCGAGCGTCGCGCGCGAGGAACCCGTCTCCGTCATGACGGAGGACGCCGGCTGGCGCCACTTCGGGCCGGGTCCTTCGCCGGACGAGGAGCCGGTCGAGCTCGCGGGGTTCGACCACGGCGGGCCCCGGATCGCCTTCGACCCGGTGGACGGCACGCGAAACCTCATGACCGACCTGCGGCCCGCCTGGACGGTGGTCGCGTTCGCGCCTGCGGGAGACGGCGTCCCGATGCTCTCCGACGTGACCGGGGGAATCGTCGCCGAGCTGCCCGAGTCGCGGGCGCGAACGCGACGCGTCCTCTCGGCCGAGCGCGGCGGCGCGTGCTCCTTCACGACGTACGAGCTCGAGAGCGGCGAGCGCCTGACTGCGGGGTCTCTCTCGACCGACGACGACGACCGTGCGGACCACGGCTACTTTCCCTTCTTCCGGTACATGCCCGACCTGCGGCCCGCGACCTCGGAGCTCGAGGCCGCGTTCTTCGATCGACTCGAGCGCTTCGAGGGTGCGGACGTGAGGAACTGCTACGACGACCAGTACGTGACCTCCGCAGGGCACCTCGTCCTGTTGAGCCTCGGAACCTACCGGATGATCGTGGACCCGCGTGCCTTCCTCGCCGAGCGCCGCGGCCGCCCGACGATCACGACGAAGCCCTACGACCTGGCCGGCGCCGTCGTGTGCGCGGAGGCCGCCGGCTGCGTGTTGACGTCCCCCGCCGGCGCGCCGCTGGACTTCCCGATCGACACGAGCACTCCGGTGAGCTACGTGGGCTACGTCAACGCGGGGACGCGGCGTCGCCTGGAGCCGCACTGGCTCGCCGTTTCCGGAGCCGGTGGTCCGGCTCGCTGACATTCGCGCTCACTCTCGCGGCGCGTCGGTGGAGCGGAGGAGCCCGTGTCGCCGCCAGCCAAGGGTCAGGAGCCACGTTCGTGCGCGCGCGAGATGTCCCGCCACAGGTCGGGGGCGCCGCTCGCGCCACCCGTCGAACCACCACCCCGACGCGAAGGGATCCAGCCCGTCGAGGGAGATGCCGTGCCGTCGGTGGTTGCGCAGCACGTAGACGAGGGCGTTTCGCACCTCGCGCGGCGTCCGCAGGATCCGGTCGTGGTAGCGGTCGGCGAAGACGCGCCCCTTTCGTCCCCACCACTTGTTGAGCCCCTTCGCGATTCGCACCGCGAGCCCCTGGAGCCCGCGCACGAGGGAGCGTCGGTCTCGAGCCTCTCCGATCAGGTGGAGGTGGTTCGACTGGATCGAGTAGTGCAGGAGCCTGAACCCGAAGCGTTCACAGCCCGCCGCGAACCGTCGTTCGAGGACGCCACGAGCTCCGTGCCGTCGGAGGCTCGGCAGCCCACGTCGGATTCGCATCGTGACATGCACGGGAAACCGCGCCGCCAGCGGTGCCCGCGTCCGATGGGAAACGCCGGCTCTCTCTCCCGCCGGCTTCCGCCCTGCCCCCCGCCGAGGTCCTCCCCACCCCCGAAACCGGAGCACACCTTGCTTGCCCGCCATGCCCCCAGGACGAACGCGGCCCCACGCGGTTTCGCTCATCTTCGCGAACGGGTCCGCGATCTTCTCCCGGCCGACTCTCCCGGCGAGCAACGCCCCACATGCACCAACGATCCGTGGCGCCCGTCCATACCCGCAGCCGGAATCAGTGCCCTTTCGAGAGGGAAGCTTCCCTGCACGCCCTCCGAGTAATCCCCAGACCCCCACCGAGGGCGATCCGCCGCGAACAACACTCGCCGCTCCGCATGCGAATCACTGCCCCATCGAGACGGTGCGTCTGCGCATGGGTCGCGCGCGCGGTGCCACGGATCCCTCGCTCGACTCGATAGGGCAGAGATCCGCGCTGCCGGCTGGGCACGGAGAGCGTCTCGATTGGGCAGTGTTTCCGGGTTCGGGGGGGAGGAGGAGGGGGGTGGGGCAGGCTCGCTCCCGGAGCCCGCCGTCAGAACCGCCGTCAGAACCGCCGTCAGAACCGCCGTCAGAACCGCCGTCAGAACGGCGGTCAGAACGGCGGTCAGCCCCGCTGGCGGGCGACGTCGAAGCGGCGGAAGAGGCTGGAACCGATGGCGACTAGGGCGACGTCACAACCCAGGAGCGAGAGGAGGCCGCCTACGACCCCCGCGACGAGGGGACCGGATCCGGGGAGGTCGAGGAGGTGCTCTGCCGCGAGCTGGAAACCGCCGAATCCCAGACCGACGGCGATCGCGATGACGGCGAGAAGGAGGCCGCGCAGGGCCATCAGGATCACTGCGCGCCCGGCGTTCTGCATCGCTCCCTCCTGACCCGCGACGAAACGAATCGGGGCGAAGAGGAAGACCGCGTTGTCGAGCGCGATCCACGCGAAGACGAACAGCGGAACAGCTACCACGACGGCACCGAGCCACGGATCGAAGGCACGCGTCGCCGCGGCGCGAACCACGATCCCACCGATGACCATCACCGCGATCAAGATCACCTCGGGGAGGATCGTCGCCGTGAAGATACGCGAGGGACGCTGCGGCCAGGCCTTGATCGTCTCCATCCGGTCCAGGTCCTCGCGGAAGTCGAAGCGCAGGCCGGCCGAGAGATACAACGTCCCGGCGAACACGATCAGGGCCGCGCCCCCCAGGATCCCCTGCCGCCCCCCCGCGCGCGAGATCGACGCGACGAGCAGCGTGACCATCGCCAGGACGAAGACCGAGACGAGCAGCGTCCCACGCGCCTTGCGCACGATCGCCGTGGTCTTGCGCCAGGCGATGGCCCCCACCGGCCCGCGTCCGAACATCCAGGGCAGCCTCCAGGAGACGGTGACCCTCGACACCTTCGCCGCGCTCGCGCCGCCTCCCACGCGCCGGTGGCGGCGAATGCGCTCGGCGACGTTCGCCGACGTCTCCAGCGAGAGCTCGCGGAAGTCGATCGGCAGCCGCGCCGTGAACTCGAAGAGCAGTGCCCACAGGACCGTGCAGACCGCGATCCACGGAATGAAGGTCGTCGCATCCGTGGCCGTGATCGCACGCGCCCAGGGCTCGAAGGGGATCGTGATCGCGCGGACGGTCGGATGATCGAAGACGGCCTGGAAGCGAGCTTCGGAGAGCAGGTCCGGGAGCTCTCTGAGCAGCGCGTTCTCTCCCGCACCGCCGAACGCGAGCACCAGGAACACGATCATCCCCAACACGAAACAGGCGATTCGCAGGATGCCGCCGGGCCACCCACGCAGGCGCCGCACCGAACGCTTCTCCAACCCGCCCGCGAGGATCGCCGCCGCCTGCCCGACGACCGGCAGCGTCTGCATCGCGACCAGGAGCCCGATGAAGGCGAACAGGGGATCGGGCATGCGGGCCATCAGGATCAACCCGAAGACGACCCCGGCGAAGAGCGAGCGCCCCGTGCCGGAGAGGAGCCGGTAGCGAACGATGTCCGCGCGGGAGAGCGGCGCACTGAGCAGGCGCTCGATCTCCTCGCGCGGCATGAACAGCCCGCGGTGGGTCATCGAGCTCCCGACGGTGAAGAGCGTGAGGAACAGCGCTCCGAGGCGAACGAGCGGTACGAGCTCCGCGGGGTCCCGGGTCGAGGTGTCCTGCCCCGAGGAGAGCTGGATGGCGACGATCCAGACGCCGAAGATCCCGAGCCCCAGGAGCCCGAGAACGATTCCGGACGGACGGCGCAGTCGGCGGAGGTGAGAGCGAACGCGGCCGACGAGCTTCTTGCGCGCGAGCAGGCGCAGGGCCCGCGAGCCGAAGACGATGCTCAAGAACGCTCCTTCTCGAGCGCCTCGGGGCTCTCCTCCTCCGGGGCGGCGCCTGCACCGTTCTCGTGGCGAGCTCCGTTGGAATCCGTCGCGGCGAAGAAGATCTCCTCGAGGCTCGACCCCTCGTGCGTGGTGATCGAGCGACGCGCTTCGGCCAGCGTCCCGTCGAAGAGCTTGCCGCCGAGGTCGATGATCAGGATCCGCGTCGCCAGCGCCTCGACGAGCTCGAGGAGGTGCGACGAGAGGATGACCGCGGCTCCGTCGCTGGCGACCTCGAGGATGGCCTGTTTCGCGGAGCGGATTCCGCGCGGATCGAGCCCCGAGAGCGGCTCATCCAAGAGCAGCAAGCGGGGATTGCCGAGCCAGGCACAGCAGAACGCGAGCTTCTGACGCATGCCCCGGGAGAGCTCTCCCCCCAGCGCGCCGCGCCGATCGGCGAGCTCGAACCGCTCGAGGAGCTCCGAGGCCCGCGGCTCCCACCCCTCGACCCTGTACAGCGCGGCCGTGAACTCCAGGTGCTCCTCGACCGTCAGCGCATCGAACGGTTGCGGGTCGTCAGGAACCCACGTCAGGCAGCGCTTCGCGTGTTCCTCGTCGCGCGCGACGTCGTGGCCGCAGATCGACACGCTGCCCGCCTCGATCGGCAGAACGCCCGCGACCGAGCGCAAGGTCGTCGTCTTGCCCGACCCGTTCGGTCCTACGAGCCCGAGGATCTCCCCGGAGCCTACGTCGAACGACAGGTCGCAGACGGCGCGCGTCTCGTCGTAGGTCTTCGAGAGGTGACGGACCGAGAGGACCGGCGCCGCTTCGGAGGTATCAGCGGACTCAGGCGTCAAAGACAAGGCGCTCCATGAACTCGCCGGCGGAGAGCGCGTCGAGCCTCTCCACGGCGTCACGCACCCGCGACCGCCCCTCGGCGCTGAAGCTCTCGCCGCACAGCGCGTCGAACTTGGCGTCCATGTCCGCCGCCGACTTGGGGTTGCGAGGATCGCCGTAGGGATAGTCGATCTGCTTGTCGAAGGTCTTCCCGTCGGTCGTGTCGAGCTCGACGCGACACTTCTGGAGCGCCGGGAAGGCCGCCTCGAACTCGGGGTTCGCCACGACCTTGATCTTCTGGAGCGACTGCCGGATGCGCGGGTCCTGGATCTTCTCCTCGTCGAAGAGGTCGGGCGTCACGCGGCCGTAGGCCAGCGCCGCGGCGATGCAGTACGGGAGCGAGTGGTCGGCCGTCTCCCGCGTCTGCGGGTCGTACTTGGAGGGATCGGAGAGGATGTCCGCCGCCTTGGTCAGGGTGTCGATCCGGACCTCGGCCACGTCCTCGGCCGCGACGCCGTGCTCGCGCGCGATCTGGATGACGCAGGAGATCGGGGCGTGCGTGAGCGCCTCCGTCGGGAAGGCCTTCATCCCGCAGTCGTGAATGCGCCAGGTCCCCTTTCCCTTCGCCAAATCGTCGAGCCCGTCGGTCAGGATCTCGAGCTTCCACTCGGGGCCGTACGCGTCGGACAGCCCTTCCTTCCCGTCGAACACGTGCTCGGGACCCTCGTAACCCTCGCGCGCGAGCAGCGCCGCCCAGGCGCCGGCCTGCGTCGCCATCGGGTCGACGGTGTTCTTCATCATCGTGAGCTTGCCGGCCGTGACGCAGCCGAGCGTCGCGTGCCGCGACCCGGCGATGCCGATCGCGTGCGCGGTCTGGTCCGCCGAGAGCCCGAGCACGCGCGCGCACCCGAGCGCCGCCGCGAAGGCCGTCAGGGTCGCGTGGTGCCAGCCCCGCTCGCGGATGCCGGGGAACGCGGCCTCGCACAGGCGCATCTCGAGCTCGTAGGCGAGCACCGTCGCGACGACGACGTCCTTGCCCGAGGCCCCCACGACCTCACCGCAGGCCCAGATCCCCGGGATGATGTCCGAGGGGTGCGACGGGTCCTGCTTCCAGTAGATGTCGTTGTAGTCGAGGGCCCGCACCGCGAGCGCGTTCAGGAACGCCGCCGACACGGCGTTGGCCTTGCGGCCGGAGCCGATGATCGTGCACTGGGGCTCGCCCCCGAGCATCCGGTCGACCTTGTCGGCGATGCCGTAGTCGTGCGTGCGAACACCGCCGAAGGCGCAGCCGACGGAGTCGTAGACGAACCGCTTCACGGCGTCCACGGTCGCGGTGTCGAGCTGGTCGAAGGTCAGGTTGGCGGAGAAACGGCTGATGTCCTGGCTGATCGTGGGCATGGTCGCGTGGTTGCTGGGGGCGTGAGCTCCGGCGAGCGCGGAGCGCGAGAATAGACCAGAGAGCCCTCGACGCGGACGGGAAACCGGGCCGTCAGTCCCAGGCCGGCGCGAGCCCCAGCGTCCACGCGAGCGCGTGGTGGCGCTCCAGGGCCACGGCCGGCTCGATCCTCGGGGGCGGCGGCTCGCCGGTCCGGTCCGACGCGACGAGCGCCCAGTGCACGCACAGCGCGAGGTCCATTGCGTCGAGGATCTCGGTCAGGGGGCGGCGCTCAAGCGCATCGAGGAAGGGCTCCGCCGCCGCGCTCGGATCGGGCAGGACCTCGGCCAGGGCAACGAAATCGGACCGCCCGTCGGGGATTCCGAGCGCGGGCGCGAGGCCGAGGGCGAAGAGCAGCGCCCGCACCGCCTCGATGCGCCAGCTCGCGCGCGCGAGCCTGTCGGCCTCGGGAGCCTCCGCCGCGAACAGCGCGCGTTCGGCCTCCGTCGCCGCGGGCCACAGGCGCTCGCGCTCGAACCACTTCAGGAACGGCCCGCGGAGCGCCGGCGACGGCCCCCCGCCCGCGGCGAGCTGGGCGTAGGCCACGACCGCGTGCAGGACGAGCGCGCGCTTGCCGATCTCCTCGGCGGAGCGCGGCTCGAGCTCCGCGGACTCCGGGAGGAGGTCGAGGTCCGGGTTGGTGCGGATGGCGAGCCTGTGGAGCAGGTGTTCGCTCTTCGCTCGTCGCCGGCGCGCCTCGCTCATCCGAGGTTCCGGACGACCTCCTGTGCAACCTCAGTCGTCGAGTCGGTGCCTCCCATGTCGTACGTGCGCGCCTTGCCCTCGGCGATCGTCTTCGCGATGGCCGCCTCCAGGCGTATGGCTTCATCGCCCTCGCCCAGCCAGTCGAGCATGAGCTTCGTGGTGAGCAGCATCGCCATCGGGTTGCACTTGTTCTGGCCGAAGTACTTCGGAGCGGAGCCGTGCGTCGGCTCGAACACGCCGAGATCGTCACCGATGTTGGCGGCGGACGCGAAGCCGAGCCCACCGACGAGCTGCGCACAGAGGTCGGAGACGATGTCGCCGAACAGGTTGCTCGCAACGAGCACCCCGTAGTTCTGCGGGTTCTTGATCAGCCACATGGCCATCGCGTCGATGTTCGTCTCCCACAGCTCGATGCCGGGGAACTCCTTCGCCACCTTGCGCGCGGTGCGGATCATGAGGCCGGACGTCTCGCGCAGGACGTTGGGCTTCTCCACGACGGTGACCGTGGGATACCCGTGCTCCTTGGCGTACTCGAAGCCGGCGCGGATGATCGTGTCGCAACCCTTGCGCGTGTTGATCCGCAGCGTGATCGCGATGTCGTCGAGCGGCGTCTCCGCGAAGCGCTTCCACTTCGGGTGCTTCGAGACGACCTGTGCGAAGTCCTCCGGCACGGGGTGGAACTCGACGCCGGCGTAGAGGTCCTCGGTGTTCTCGCGGAACACGACCAGATCGAGGTCGTCGCGGTAGTTGAGCGGGTTGCCGGGGTAGGCCTTGCAGGGCCGCAGGTTGACGGCGAGGTTGAACTCCTGCCGCAGCCGGACGATGGGGCTCGCGTAGGTGATGCCCTTGGACTTCAGCTCGGGAGCGAGCTCCTCCTGGGCCTCCTCCTTCGGCTTCGACGTGATCGCGCCGAAGAGCGCCGCGTCGACCTCGCGCAGGACGTTTAGCGTCCGGTCGGGGAGCGGGTTGCCCTCCTTGCACCAGAACTCCCAGCCGATGTCGGCCGGGATGTACTCCGCGTCGAACTTCATCGCGTCGAGGACGAGCCTCGCCGCGGCCATCACTTCGTTCCCGATGCCGTCACCGGGCATCCAGGCAATGCTGTACTGGGCCATCGCTTCGAAAGGGGGCTGGGGACAGGGCGCGGAACACTCTCCCGCGCGGGGGCCGAGAGTCTAGCGTGGACCCATCCCACCGGGGCGGGCCGGATCCTGGAGTTTGGCTCACCCCGCGGGACCCCGAAGCCCGAAAGCGCCGCTCGGAGCCCCCACTCCGATGCGTCTCTCCCACCGACTCGAGCCGATTCTCCTGTACGGCTGCCTCGCGACCCTGCTCGCGGTCGCGCTGCGGCTCTCGCTCGTTCGCTTCTTCAACGTGGACGAGTTCGAGGCCATCCACTCGGGCTGGAAGGTGCTGCAGGGCGGGCGCCCCTACTTCGACTTCTTCCAGCACCACCACCCCTACCTCTATTACGTCCTCGCCCGGGTGATCGACGTCTTCGGCGAAGGCGCGGCGTCGATGCATGCGGCGCGCATGCTCCACTTCGCCGCGAAGCTCGCGATCCTCGCGGTCACGGGTGTGATCGCCCGCGACGTGTTCGACAGGAAGACCGTGCCGTTCGCGCTGGTCATGCTCGCGAGCACCGTGATCTTCGTCGACAAGGCGATCGAGGTCCGGCCCGACGTCCTCCAGACGCTCTTCGGACTGCTCGCCGTGATGCTCTTCGTGCGGCACTCCGAGAGCGGGCTCCGGCGGCACATCGCGCTCGCGGGCGTCTGCCTCGGGATCTCCTTCCTCTTCCTGCAGAAGGCGCTCTTCCTCGTGGCCCTGCTCGTCCTGCTCGGCGCCCTGCGCGTCGTCACGCGGCGGATGAGCCTCTCACACCTCGCCGTCGGCGGCGCTGCGTTCGTGCTGACGCTCCTGCCCGAATACGCCTGGATGGCGGCCAGTGCGTCGCTCGCGACCTACTGGGACCTGAACTGGACGATCAACGTCCCGACCGAGCACGGGTTCGGGCCCACCTACGGGATGATCGAGAGCTATCGCGAGAACTCCGTGCTCTGGATCGCCTACGTCCTGGGCGTTCCGTTCGCGCTCGCGGACCGGAGACGCCGGGAGCTCGCGCTGCTCTCGCTCGGACTGCTCGCGTCGCTCTTCATCGTCAAGCGTCCGTGGCCGCAGTACTACCTGATGCCGGTCACGCTCATGGCTCCGATCGCCGCGGACGCGGTGCGGACGGCCTTCCTCCGGCGACCCCCGCTGGGCGCGGCCGTCGCCGTGCTGGGCGCCCTGCCGTGCCTGTACCATTTCACGGTCCGGGAGGTCTACACGAACGAGCGGCAGCTCCGCGCGGTCGAGCACGTGGTCGCCCTGGCGGACCCGAACGAGCGCGTCCACGACGGGCACAACCGGGTCAACCTGTTCCGCGAGGACCTGGACTGGTTCTGGTTCTCGGTCCGCCCGAACGGGATGCTCGACCGCTATCGAGCGTTGATCGGCGACTACGACTACGACGCCGAGGAGCTCGTCCTCCGCCATCGGCCGCGCGTGATCGTCGAGACCACGGTGGACGTCGAGGATCCGCGCATCGCGGGGCAATACGTGCCGTCGGATGAGTTCAAGAACCTCTACGTCCGCAAGGACACCAGGCTCAGGGATCCAGCGCGAGGTCGACCGTGAGCTCCTCGCGCCCGCCGCGCACGTCGACTCGCCGCACGACCTCGGCGCCGTCGGTCGAGCGCGCGACGACGCGGTAGCTGCCGGGCGAGACCGGGCCCACGCGCCGGGTCCGCGAGCCGGAGTCGTCCGACCAGGCTCCGAAGAAGCTGCCGAACCCCGCCAGCCCCTGCACCTCGCGGCCCTCCTCGTCGGTGACCGAGATGTTCGCGCGGAGCGGCTCGCCCGCAGCGTCGTGCAGCGTCACCAGGAGGTGCGCGCCCTGGTGCGCCACGAGCTCGACCTCGTCCGAGGACTCCGCTCCCACGCGGGCGGGCCGGGAGATCGACGTCGCGTGCGACTTGGTGCGCGCCAGGACGGAGTAAGTGCCCTCGGCGAGTCCCTCGTAGCGGAAGCGCCCGCCGGCGTTGGTCGTCGTCGTCGACATCACGTCGACCGGCACGCCCGCGCTGTCGTACACGAAGATCGACGCGCCGTTGAGGGGCTCGCCGTCCGTGTCCACGACGCGACCGGAGAGCTCGCCGGGCTTCCGGAGCGCGATGTCCACGCCGCCGCGATCCTCGTCCTGTGCGAGCTCGATCGGCCGCGTCGTCGTCCGACCGTAGCCGGCTGCGCCCCCCACGAACATCGACAGCATCGGGCTGCCCGCACCGACGACGTAGGTTCCCGGCTCGAGCTCCGTGAACTCGTAGCTCCCGTCCGGCTCCGTCTCCTCGCCGCCGAACATCGAGCCGGGATCGTTCTCGGTCGACCGGGGCCCCACGGCGCGGATCGTCACCGGGATGCCGGGCGCGGGCTCTCCTTCGAAGTCGTACACGCGGCCGGCGATCCGCGCGCCCGGGAGCGCGAGGTCCAGCACGTGGCGGTCGGTGTTCGGAACGCGGCGGTAGAGCATCGCAGTGGTCCACTCCTCGCCCCCCAGCTTCTGATCGACGCGGATGCGGTACTCGCCGGGCACGCCGAGCTCGACCTCGAACTCGCCGTCGTCGAGCGTCGCCTCGCTCGTGCCCGATGAGACCTGGACGGCGTCGAGCGTGAACGCAACGGTCCCCGCCACCGGCTCGCCGCGCAGCGTCACGCGACCGGAGACCGTGACGGGGTCGCTCTCGATCTCGACCGCCCCGCCGAGGAGCACATGGGTGGTCTCGCGATCGAAGAGCTCGATGTTCTTCCGCAGGCGCGTCGCCATGACCGCCCACCAGTCCACCTCTCCGTCGCGCGCCTCCTGCATCTCCTCGTCGGTGGGTTCGAGGGAGACCAGCGCTCGGCCGGGCGCGAGCCCCTCGAGCTCGAACCAGCCGTTGGCGTCCGTGATCGTGGACTCGGCGTTGCGCTGCCCCCCCCACCACCCGGGGGATGCCGTCGTATCCTCGTGCACGGTGACGCTGACCTTGCGTCCGGCCAGCGGGCTCCCGTCGCCCTTGAAGGCCTCGCCGGTCAAGTGGGAGCCGACGCGAAGCGCGAGGACGAGTCCGAGGCGCTCTTCTCCCGGAACGAGCTCGATCCGGACGCGCTCGGAGGGCACGGGGTCGCCCTCGGCGCGCAGCGTCAACTCGCCGGGCTCGAGCTGCGTGAACGCGAACTCACCGCGCGCGTTGGCGACGACGCGCGCGGGTCCGCTCGTCTCGGCGAGCATGCGGTCGATGCTCTCGAGCTCGATCGGGGCCGCGATCACCTCTGCACCCGACACCGGGTCGCCCGAGGGCGACAGGACCACGCCCGAAACGGAGGCGTAGGGCTCGAGCACGATCTCGAGCGGAGCCGTTCCCCGAGCCGGCGGCAGCTCCACACCGAGCGGCGTCGACAGCGCGAAGCCCTCGGCCTCGATCGTCACGGCGAACTCGCCGGCGCCGATACGTTCCAGGAGGAAGGTCCCGTCCGCGGACTCGATGTCGCGCTCCACGGCCGACCGTACCGCGGTCATCGCGCTGAACATGCTGCCGGCGCCCTCGTCGGGGCGCACGACGAGACGGAAGCGCGGCACGGGCTCTCCGGAGGGATCCTTCACGACTCCCGCGAGGAGCGGGACGCTCTCGAGCACGAGGTCGTGCTCCTCCTCGTCGTCGGGCTCGACGCCGTCCTTCTGCGCCACGCCTTCGACCATGATCCCGCCGTCCGAGCGCGTCGCGAAGGCCCACAAGCTCTGGGCCCGGCGCTTGAGGCCCGTGATCTCGAACCGACCGCGCTCGTCGGCCTCGTACTCGCCGTAGAGCGTGCGCGCGGTGGCCTCGAGCGGCTCGGTGCGCCCGGTCGCGTCGCGTCCGACGTGCAACGCGGCGCGCACCGCAGGCGTTCCGTCGGTCCACGTCACGAAGCCCCGCAGCGCCTCGCCCCGGCGCAGCTTGAGCTCGATGTCCGTCACCGCCTCGCCCGCCTCGAGCTCGTACTTCTTCCGCACGCCGCGCCGGTAGCCGTCCTTCTCCGCACGCACGCGCACCTCGCCGGGCGAGAGTCCCTGGATCGAGAACGTTCCGTCCTCCTTGGTGACGGCCCACCTCGACAGGAGGCGCGTGCGGCTGAACTCGGTCTCCTCGTCGCCGACGGTGGCGTCGACGCGAGCGCCGACGACCGGATCCCCCCGGCGCTCGATGACGCGGCCGGCGAGCAGCGTGCCGCGTGTGAGCTCGATCTCGACCTCGAAGACCTCACCCGGCGTGAGCTCGATCTCCTCGGTGACCTGCGAGGCGAAGTTCGGCGGCGTCGAGACGAGCACCCACTCGGGGTTCGGGTCGACACCGCGCATCTCGAACGTCCCGTCCACCGCCGTGGGCACGCGATGGAACATCGGGATGCCCTCTTCCCCCTCGCCCATCAGGAACGGCGGGAAGTCTTCCCGGGCCGGAACGGCGAGGTGGGCGGTCCCGAGGTACCCCGCGCGCTCGTCGTCGGACGCGTCGGGCGGAGCGATCCAGCGCCCGCGGATGCAGGCGCCGACGAGCGGCGCGAGCTCGACGTGGGTCACGTCGCCCTGGATCCGCAGCGCCTGCGGTGCGGGGAGATACAGGAACCGACCGTCGATCTCGAGGTAGGCCCACTCGGCGTCGGGGGCGGCTGCGACGCGGAAGGTGCCGTCGGGCTGGACCGCTGCGGTGTAGAGCACCTCGGTCTCCTCGGACGGGCGGCCGGCCTCGCCCGACATCATCCCGAAGAGCGCGCGGGTCGGGCGCTCGCGCTCCGGGGCGGCGACGGAGAGGACGCGGGCGGTCTCGTCCCACTCGGCTTCCCTCGGCAGGAGCAGCGTGCCCTCCACCCAGCGCAGCTCGCGCTCGCCGCGGTTCGCGAGGGTGCCCGAGCGCTGCGCCTGGCGGCGGTCCGGAGTCGGGGCGACCGGCGACGTCCCGGCCTCCTCGACTACCTCCGGAGCGGGTCCCTCGAGCTCCGCCGGGACGGCGGGGGCGGCGGCTCCCTCGCGCCGCCCGAGGACGGCTGCCTCCGACTCGGGGGAATCGGAGAGGACGGTCACGATCACGCCGATCGCGACCAGCGCGAGGACGATCACCAGTATCAGGGCGTGGGACGAGCGCATCGAGGCCTCGGGAGCGCCCACTACCGCGGGCGGCGGGTTCCATTTCCCGAAGGTCCCCGATCCTAGCGCACCGGCACCGTCAGGAGACCTGACGGACGCAATCGATCGTCGTTCCGTCCACCCACTGGATGGCGGCCACGACGCGGTCCCCCGTCGCGGCCCTCTGCGGCGGGCCTCCGCAGATGCGCTCGACCTCGCGCTTCAGGTCCTGGATCTCGATCAGGGGCACGTCGCTCCCCCGCATGGCTTCGATCAGATCCGGCCGGCGGGGGTTGATCGACACGCCGCGCTCGGTGACCACGACGTCGACCAGCTCCCCGGGTCCGCAGACCGTCGTGACGCGGTCGAGCACGACCGGGATGCGGTTGCGGAAGGACGGCACGGCGAGGATGGTGCACTTGGCGGTGAGACAGTTCTGCCAGCCGCCGATTCCGTGCAGGAGCCTGCCGTCCGTGTGCGTCACGACGTTCGCGTTGAAGTCGAGGTCGACCTCCGTCGCACCGAGGATGCACGCATCGACCAGCGAGGCGAAGTTGCCCTTGCCGTGGTAGTTGTACGAGGTGAACGGGCTCGTGTTCTGGTGCCCGGCGTTCTCGCGCATCGAGCGCACGCCGTCGAGGTCGAAGGTCTGCCCGTCGAGGATGTAGGGCGTCAGTCCCTCCTCGAGCATCTCGACCAGGTACTGGTTCGAACCGCCGCGCACGAAGCTCGCGGTGACGCCGGCCTCGAGCATCATCTCCTTCAGGTAGATGCCGAAGGCGAGAGAGGTGCCGCCGGCGCCCGACTGGAAGGAGAAGCCGTCCCGCAGGATCCCGCTGTCCCGGACGAACCGCGCGGCGTACTCGGCGATCAGCAGGCGGTCGGGGCTCTTCGTCACGACCGTGGTCCCCGAGACGATCTTCTCGGGCACGCCGACGCGTTCGACCTCGACCACGAAGTCGACGTTGTTGCCCTGAATCTGCCAGGGGAGGCACGGGAACGGCACGAGGTTGTCCGTGACCACGATCACGTGGTCGGCGTACATCGAGTCGGCCAGCGCGAAACCCAGGAGCCCGCACGCGCTCGGTCCGCGGTCGCCCGTCGCGTTCCCGAAGCAGTCGGCGGTCGGCGCGGCGATCACCGCGATGTCGACCTTCACCTCGCCGTCCTGGATCGCCTGCCAGCGTCCTCCGTGCGAGCGCAGGACCGCCATTCCGCGCATCTTCCCGCGGCTCGCATAGTCACCGAGCGGCCCGTTCAGGGACCCCTCGATGTGGTGGATCACCCCCGACTCCATGTGGCCGACCATCGGCTCGTGGCAAGGGAACGACGCCGAGGGGAACCAGCGCACGTCGCGTGCGCCGAGCTGGGCCGCCGCGTCGAAGACCTCGTTCGCGACCAGGTCCCCGTTGCGGAAGTGGTGGTGCGTCCCGATCGTCATCCCGTCGCGCAACCCGCAGCGCTCGAGGGCCTCGCGCAGGCTCGCGACGCGCTTGTCCCCGCTCGCGGGGTAGTCGGCGCAGCTCCGGATCGGGGGCCCGTGCTTCGCGCCGTCGGGCCGATACTGCCCCACGCCACGGAACGGCACGCCTTCCCTCCCGTTGATCTCGAGGGGAACGTCGCGTCCGACGGCATTGCGCGCGAGCTCGGCCGTGATCGTCATTCGGTCTCCTCCCAATCGCGTGCCAGTTGCCCGCAGTCGATCGCGAGCGCGACGGTCGCGAGCGCCCGCTTCACGACCGGCGGGTCGATCATCTTCGTGCCCAGACTGACGACGCCTCGGCCCTCGGCCTCCGCCGCGCGGAAGGCGCGGACGATGCGGCACGCCTTCTCGACCTCGATCGCCTCGGGGGCGAAGCCGTCGTGGACGACGGCGATCTGGCGCGGGTGGATGCAGCCCTTGCCCTCGAACCCGATCGACTTGGCCTCGCGCACCGAGGCCAGGAGTCCGACCTCGTCGGCGAAGTCCGAGTAGACCGAGTCGATCGCCTGCAGCCCGGCCGCGCGTGCGGCGTGTACGACCATCGAGCGCGCCCAGAGGCTCTCCGATCCCGCGTCGGTCTTCGCGATCCCGAGGTCGGCGGTGTAGTCCTCGAGTCCGATCGTGAGAGCGACGTTCCGGCCGCTCGCAGCCGCGATGGCCTGTGCCGCGAGGACGCCGCGGGCCGATTCGAGGATCGGCATGAGCGCGATCTGCTCGTCGCCCAGCTCCGACAACAGGCGATCGACGGTGCGCACCTCCTCGGGGTCCTCGACCTTGGGCAGGAGCACGAGGTGCACGCCGCCGTGGGGCACGAGCTCGCGCAGGTCCTCGAGCCCGAGCTCGCCCTGGTTGATCCGCACCATTCGCTCGGCCCCCATGAAGTCGACCGCGTGGAGCGCGTTGCGCACGACGACGCGCGCGGCGTCCTTGTCGGACGGCGCGACCGAGTCCTCGAGGTCCAGGATCACCCCGTCGGGCCTGTGGAGCCCCGCGTTGACGAACAGCTTCGGCTGGTCTCCGGGCAGGTAGAGGCGCGAACGCCGGCGCCGGTCGCGCGCCGAGCTCGTGCGCGCGTCGGGATGCTGCTCCGGCATCCAGGCGCCGCCGATCGAATGGCCCGTTCTCTTGACGGCGGCCTCGAGGCGTGCCATCAGGGCGAACGGATAGGCCCCGCCGTCCTCGACGCGGATCCGAGCGTGCTCGAGCCCGAGCTTCGCCGCGCCCTCGAGGACGAGCTCGCGGATCGCAAGCCCGTAGTACGGCTCGACGGTGCTCGAGACCTCCAGCTCGAACCCTCCCGACGCCGTGGGCTCGACGCCGATCCAGCAGTCGGAGCGGACCTCCCGCCCGCGCGGACCCGCGGCGCCCGGGTACTCGTGCGCGGTCTTCGAATCGGCTTCGATCATGCGGAGGGACTCCCCCCGCCACGATACCGGCGCGGGGGTCAGGGACGCCAGGATCCGAGGACGCGAGCGCGCTCGCGAGCCCCGGAGACACCGCTCTCGGCCGCGATCTCCTCGCCGTCTCCAGGCGCGTGGTCGAACTCGACCAGGAAGCACACGCCGTCCTCGGAGCCGAGCAGCGGCGACCGCGTGCGGCTGGCCCCGTGGGACTCGAGCTGGATGCGAAGGGTCTTCAGCGCGCGCGGCTGGTTCAACGGCCCGAGGAGCACGGCCGTCCGCGTCGCGCTGGGTTGGCTCGCCGTCTCCCTCTCGAAGACGTAGAAGCGCGTCCGGTTGTCCGGCTTGTCGGTCAGCCCCTCGGCCAGGATCGTGAACCCGTAGCGTTCCGCCAGCGCCCTACTGCCGAGCACTCCGACGGCCTGATCCCGCTGGATCGAGAGCTCCTCCGCCGCACGTCCCGTGTCGCTCGATGGACGCGTTGCGACGCCGAGCTCGGCCAGCCAGTCGCGGCACTGCGAGAGCGCGCTGGCGTGCGAAGTGACGAGCGCGAGATCGTCGAGCCGCGCACCCGGGACGGCCATGAGGCAGTAGCGGATCGGAAGCACGACCTCGCCCACGACGCCCAGGGTCTCGAGCTCCGAGACGGCTTCGACCAGTCCGGCGTACCGCCCCGTGACCGTGTTCTCGACCGGCAACACCGCCGCGGCGGCTCGCCCTTCGCCGACGGCCTGCAGTGCGGCTCGCGCGCTCTCGCACGTGAGCGTCGCACGCCCTGAACCGAAGAAGCGCTGTGCGGCCTGGTGGCTATAGGCGCCGGGGGCGCCGCTGTAGGCGACGGGGAGGATAGGGGTGACCATGGTTTCGCGCGAAGGGTCCACCCCGTTCATCGGCGAGACCGCATGGCCGCCTTGACGCCGCCTCAGTCGACGGCGCGCAGAACCAGGTCGCCCTTGACGACGAGCTGGCAGCCGAGGCGGGCTCCCTCGACGTCGGTGCACATCTCCACCGTCTCCAGCTCGTCCTCGGTCGGCGCATCCACGCTGTCCGCCCCCTCGAGGATCACGAGGCGGCAGGTCCCACAGCTCCCCACGGTGCAGCCGAACGCGTGGGGCGCGTCGTTTTCCTGGCAGAGCTCCAGGAAGCTCTTTCCGGTTTCGACCTCGTAGGACTTGTCGTGGTCGACGAACGTGACGGTGGGCATGGGGTGGGGCCTCTTCGCTGAAGTGATGGGGTTTCGGGCGGAACAATCTAGCCCGGACTATTCATGAGCCGTGAGGCAGAATGCCTCGATTCGGTTCCTGCTGGCGCTTTGCGCGTGCCGGCCCCGCAGGCGACCTTGAACAGGTCGTCGAGGACGCCGGTGCGGGGAAAGTGCCGGCAGGGGCCGAAAGGTCGGCGCAGCCGAGCGTTCGTGGTTTTCGGTCCGCGTGGTCATGAATTGTCCGGGCTAGTCGGAAGCTCCCGGCGGGACGACCCGGAATCCCGTGCCTTCGGGTCGTCCGGGAGCGAGGCGTGGTAGCTTGGGTTCATGACTCCGTCGGTGGCCTCGAACGCCGAGTCCTCCGCTCCTCACGCGGGACTCTCGACGGCCACGGACGTGTGGCTCGTCCGCCATGCGGAAGTCCACGCGGAATGGCGCGGCCGGGCCTACGGAGACCTGGACGTCCCGCTGTCCGAGGACGGGCGAGCGGAGACGGAGCGGCTCGCGCGGGACTTCGCCGGGCGCCACCCGACCGAGGTCGTGAGCTCGCCTCTGTCGCGCGCCCTCGAGCTCGGCCGGGGGATCGCCGGGGCGAGCGACGCTCCGCTGCGCGTCGAGGAGGGCCTGCGCGAGATCCACCGCGGGTCGTGGCAGGGAAGGACCGTCGACGAGCTCCCCGCCGACGAGGTCGCCCTCTTTCACGCCTCTCCATGGGCCTGGCGCGGGCACGGCGGCGAGAGCGACGAGGACGTCTTCGCGCGTGCGTGGCCCGTGCTCGAGGATGCCGCCCGGCGCGCCGCGGGGTCCGAGGTCGTCCTCGTGTCCCACTACAACGTCATCCGGGTCCTCGTCGCGCACGCGCTCGGGATCCCTCCGTCGTCGTCCTTCTCGTTCCGCGTCGACCCGGGCCGCGCGGTCCACCTGTTCGACGCGCCGGCCGACGCCGCCGCTCCCGAAGGCAGACCGCAGACCGAGTCCCCGCCTGTCTCCGGCTGGATCCTGCGCCGTTCCAACGTGGCCGCTCCGACCGCCGGATGAAGGTCCTCTTCGTCTGCCCTTTCTTTCCGTGGCCGCTCAACTCGGGCGGGAAGATCCGCACCTTCCACCTGATCCGGGCTCTCTCGCGCACGCACGAGATCCACCTCCGTGCGCTGGTGGAGCCGGGCGTCGGACGGGAAGGTCAACGACTGCTCGCGAACAGCTGCGCCGACATCAAGCTCTTCGAGCGGAGCCCCCCCGGTCCGGTTATGCGCTGGTCGCGACCCAAGCTGGAGCGCTGGTTCCACTCGCCGAGCCTGCGTGAGGCCCTGGCCCAGGATCTCGCGCGCGGCGAATTCGACCTGGTCCACCTCGACGAGCTCCTGCTCGTGCGAACGTTGCCCGCGGCACCCGGAGTCCCGGTCGTCCAGCACCACCACAAGCTCGACACCGTGCTCTACCGCAGCCTCTCCGGCGGACTCCACCGCCAGTTCGACCTCTGGAAGCTGCGGCGGCTCGAGTCGGAGTCCGCGCGCCGGTTCCGCTCGCACCTGGTGTGCGGCGAGCACGACGCCGAGATCCTCCGCAAGCGCTACGGCGAGCTCGACTTCTGCGTCGCACCCAGCGGCTTCGATCCCGAGTACTTCAAGCCGAGCGACCCGCCCGCGCTGCGGACGAGGAACCGGATCCTGTTCCTGGGCACGCTGTCCTACGGCCCGAACGTGGATGCGATCGAGCGCTTCATGCGGGTCTTCCCGAAGCTGCGCGAAGCCCACCCCAGCGTGGTCTTCGACATCGTCGGGGGCGATGCGAACCGAGCCATCCACGCGCTCCACGGTCACGAGGTGAACGTGATCGGGAGCGTCCGCGACGTCCGCCCGTACCTCGAGGGCGCGGCGCTGCTGGTCGTGCCGCTGCGCATCGGAGGCGGGACACGGCTGAAGATCGTGGAGGCCCTGGCCATGGGCTGCCCGGTCGTCTCGACCCGCATCGGCGCGGAGGGCCTCGACCTCGACGACCGCGAGCACCTGCGCCTCGTGGACGGCGACGCCGAGCTGGTGGAGAGCATCCTCGAGTTGCTCGGAGACCCCGAGGCCGCCGTCGCGATGGCCGAGCGCGGACGCGAGCGAGTCCGCGAGGCCTACACCTGGGAGGTCCTGGCCCAGGGCGTCGGCGAGTTCTGGGAGCGCGTCGCAGCCGGCACCCCGGCCGCAGGCTCTTCCCAGGCCGGCTAGGAGCTCGTCCGACGGCAAGCCGTTCGGCGACGCCCGAATCCTCGGGAAACTCTTTCCCTTGCAAGGGACGCGTCAAGGCGCACGCACCTCTCGACCGATGAAGGCTCGGGTCTTCGCCACACCGCCCACCCCGAGCCAAAGAATCTTCATGTCTCTCCTCGCCCGCTCGCTGATTCTCCTCCCCCTCCTCCTCGGCTCGTGCCAGGCGGTCTACTACTCGACGCTCGAGCGCTTCGGCGTCGACAAGCGCGACATCATGGTCGATCGCACGGCGGAGCTGGGCGAGTCCCTGAACCGGCTCGCCGAGAAGGTCGACGGCATGGCCGCGATCTACGCCGAGACGATCCACATGGAGGGCGGAGATCTCGTTCTTGCACACAAGAACTTCTCGCGCGCCTGCGCGCAGTCGGAGAGCGCCGCGAGGGCTTTCCACACGCGCATCGAGGACCTGCACGAGGTCGCGCAGCTCTACTTCGACGAGTGGAAGGAACGCTCGGGCGAGATCATCGATCCCGAGCTGCGCCGGTCCAGCCTGGGCAACTACGGCATGGTGCAGCGCAACTACGCCGAGCTCGTGAGGACGATGCGGGCCGTGGAGTCCGAGCTCGACCCCACCCTCACGCGTTTCAACGACCACGTCGTGTACCTGAAGCTCAACCTGCACCGAAACACGCTGGCGTCGCTGCAAGAAGAGGAAGAGGAGATGCAGGGCTTCGTCGAGAAGGCCCGCACCCAGCTCCAGACCGCGATCATCGAGACCCGCGACTTCGCCGAGCTCGTGGATTACTAGCCCGGACTATTCATGAGCCGTGAGGCAGAACGCCTCGATTCGGTTCCTGCCGGTACTTTGCGCGTGCCGGCCCCGCAGGCGACCTCGACGGGTCGTCGAGGACGCCGGTGCGTGAAAAGTGCCGGCAGGGGCCGAAAGGCCGGCGAAGCCGGCCGTTCGTGGTGTTCGGTCCGCGTGGTCATGAATAGTCCGGGCTAGGTGACTTGGCGCGCATCAGCGCGCGCCAAGAATGCCTGCGGCGCACGGCGCGACTCCGCGCCGGGCGATGCCTTCGGCATCGCTGGGTACGCGGGGTGAGGGGCAGTTGTCGGGCCACGTGTAGGTTATGCTCGGGCGATGGCGGTCCTGCGCTGCCCGACGTGTGGACTCCAGGCACCGGCGGACGCGGTTCGGTTTCGCTGTGAATGCGGGGACCTGCTCGAGGTCTCGCACGGGTTCCGGACACGGATAGAGCCGGACGAGCTCCGGGCGCGGCGGGTCTCGTCCGCGCCGCTCGATCGGAGCGGAGTCTGGCGGTTTCGCGAGCTGATCGACCACGGGCTCCCTGCCGAGCACGTCGTGACCCTGGGGGAGGGGAACACGCCGCTCCTCCTCTCGGCTGCGCTGGACGCATTCACGGGGATCGGAGAGCTCCGCGTGAAGCACGAGGGCTGGAATCCGACGGGGTCCTTCAAGGACCGCGGCATGACCGTGGCGATGAGTCGCGCCGTGGCGCGCGGGGCGAGACGCGTCGCCTGCGCCTCGACGGGCAACACGGCCGCCAGCCTCTCGGCCTACGCCGCGCGCGCGGGGCTCGAGGCGTTCGTGCTCGTACCCGAGGGCGCCACGGCCGAGAGCAAGCTGGCTCAGGCCGCCGCACACGGCGCCCGCGTCGTGCGCGTGCGCGGGAACTTCGACGACGCGATGCGGCTGGTCGAGGACGCTCAGGAAGGCAAGGACCTCGTGCTCCTGAACTCCATCAACCCGTTCCGCATCGAGGGTCAGAAGTCGATCGTCTACGAGATCCTCGAGGAGCTCGACTGGTCACCGCCCGACTGGATCGTGTTCCCGGCCGGGAACCTCGGGAACACCTCGGCCTTCGGGAAGGCGCTCGCGGAGCTGCGCGAGCTCGGACTCGTCACCCGGCTCCCACGCCTCGCCGCCGTGCAGGCCGAGGGCGCCTCGCCTTTCGCGCGCGCCTTCGCCGGGAAGTTCGCCGAGCTCGTACCCGATCCCGACCCGCAGACCGTCGCCAGCGCGATCCGGATCGGAAACCCCGTCTCCTATGCACGCGCCGTGCGGAGCCTCCGGGTCACGGACGGCGTGGCGATCGCCGTATCCGACGAAGACATCCTCCAGGCGAAGCGAGCCGTCGACGGCGCCGGACTGGGGGCCGAGCCGGCGAGCTGTGCCGCGATCGCCGGTGCTCGCGAGCTCCGCCGACGCGGAGTGATCGGCGACGGAGAGCGTGTCGCGTGCGTGCTCACGGGACACCTCCTCAAGGACACCGGAGCCCCCGTGGGAACCCCGCTCGTCGTGGAGGCCACGCCCGAGGCCCTGCGACAGGCGCTCGGTTGAGGGGCTCAGCCGCGTCCGAGGAACCGCGCGAGGAAGCCCCGCCTCGCCGGCTCCGGTCGCCGGGCCTCCTCGATCTCGTGTACGAGCGCCGGAGCATGGCCGGTCGCCTCGACGAGGACCTCCACGTAGGCGCGCTCGAGCTCGAGCATCATCTCGCGCGCACTCCTGACCGGCGTCTCGGCCCGAGACCAGCGGTCGCGGGACTCGGCATCGCGGGCGAAACGCTCGAGGGCCGCGACCCAGGCGTCCTCGTCGTCGCGTGCGACGACCAGCCCGGCCGCTCCGTCGGCGACGACGGCGGGGAGACCGCCGGCGTCCGAGACCAGCACCGGGAGCCCCGCCGCGCGCGCCTCGCGAACCGTGAGTCCGAAGACCTCCTCCCAGCGGGAGGGCGCCGCGACTCCGTCGAGTCGCGCCAGGATCGCCGGCAAGTCGTCGTGCGCGTAGGGACCATGCACGGAGAGCCCGGAGTGCTCCTCGGCGAGCGCGCGGAGCGCGCGCACGTAGGAATCGTCGCCGTGATAGTCCGGCAGGTTGCCGTGGACCTCGAGCGCGAGGCCCGGCGCATCGGCGCGAGCCCAGGCCCGCGCGAGCTCGAGCACACCCTTGCTCGGGAGCACGCTCCCGAGAACGCCCAGCCGGACCACTCCGCTCTCGCGCTCGCCGCGGCGTTCGGCGACCTCGGTCGCGAGAGCACCGACGTCGACCCCGTTCTCGCACACGGAGATCCGCTCCCGCGCGACCCCGGCCGCGACGTAGACGTCTCGCGCTGCCTCCGAAGGCGTGAAGAGTCGGGCCGGGAGCTCGAGCATCTCGAGCGCGAACGCGGTCCGCGCCGCAGCGGCCGCCCGATCGTCGGAAACCTGTTCGCCTCGCGGTCCCGACGGAACGCCGGTGGCCGAGGGCATCAGGTGCGGCCAGGTCGCCAGGAGACATGCGGCGCAGGCGTCGGGCTCGGGGGTCGCGCAAACGAACCCGTCGTTCCGCAGCATCTGCCCGCGCGGGCACAGGGGCCAGTAGTCGTGGAGCGTCATCACCAGCGGCGCACCCACGTCGTGGATCGCCGCGAGAGCTCCCATCCCGAAGCCGGTCAGGTGGTGGACGTGGATCAGGTCGCAGGGAGTCTCGGCCATCCAGGCGGTGACGACGTCCTCGGCGGCGGAATGACTGACGACGCGCGCGAGTCGGTCGTGATCACCGTAGGCGTAGGCCATGCGCCGCACTTCGACGCCGTCCACGACCGCGGTCTCGGTCTTGAACGGCTGGAGCTCGGGCCGCGTGTCGAGACACAGGACGTGCGCGCGATGGCCGCGCGTCCCGAGCGCTCGAGCGAGGTCGCGCACGTGGCTCTCGACGCCCCCGACGTCCGGCGGCCAGCCCGCGCACACGAAGCCGACGTCCAGTCCGGCCGCCTTCGCCTCGTCGGCGTCGGCGAGCGATCCGGTCACCGAGTGGCCTCTTCGTAGATCTTCTGGATCTTGTCCAGGTGCTCGTCGAGGCTCACGGGCAAGTCGTAGTGGCCGGTGCGCCCCACCTTCTTGAGGATGACCTCGCGCATGGCGTTCGCGAGCGCCTCGGCGTCGCCCACGGGGAGGAGCCGGCCGTGCAGCCGCTCGTCCAGGATCTCCCGGATCCCCGGAACGTCGCTCGCCAGGACCGGTACTCCGGCGGCCCGCGCCTGGAGCACCGTGAGCGGTGCGTTCTCGTCCCACTCCGAAGGCACCACGACTGCGTTGAGCGTCTTCAGGATCGCGCCGCACTCGAGGGGCGAGAAGGGCTCCTCGACGACGACGCGCGGTCCGCGGTCCTTCGAGAACAGGGTCTTCGCGTACTCGCGGTGCCTGCCGCCGGTCGGCCGGCCGTAGAGCAGGACCTCCCAGGGCTCGACGGACTCGGGCAGCCGGCGCTGCATGATCTCGACCGCGGAGAGCAGTGTCGCGAGCCCCTTGTGCGGCGTGAACTGTCCGAGGAACCCGAAGCGCGTCGTCTTCGAATCCGGCTCCTCGCGGGCCTGAACCAGCGTCGCGGGATCCAGGCCGTAGCAGAGCTGAGTCATGCGGTCCGGCGGCGCGCCGAGCTGCTGGAAGGCCTCGGCGACGACGCGAGTCGGGGCGATCAGGTGCTCGGCGGAGAGGATTGCCTCGCGGACGATCTTGGCGCGCACCTCGAGATCCTCGGGCATCACGACCTTTCCCAACCCGCCCAGCCCGGCGAGCGTGCGAACGGCGACTCGCTTGGCGGCGATCTCCGAGCTGCTCCCGTCCCACCGGCCCGGCTCGCGGATGCAGCGCGCGCAGACCTCCGCCGGGTGCGGGCCGAAGCAGCGCTGCATGCGCCAGTCGAACATCTGGCCGCGGTGGCAAGCCAGGCTGTAGTCGGTCAGCGTGACGATCGACGGGATCTTCTCCTGCGCGCAGACGATCGGCATGCGAACCGACAGCCCCCACAGGAGATAGGTGAAGTGCACGACGTCCGGCTGAAACTCGCGCACGACGGTCCGGAACACGTCCTCCACGCGAAAGTCCATGAAGCTCTCGGCGAAGGCCTTCTCCGGGTCCCCCTCGTTGTGGAGCAGGAAGACCGGAACATCTCCCGCCCCCTTCGTGCGCTCGAGCGTGTAGCGCGGCTCGAACCCTTCGCGCTCCGGGTGCATCACGGCCACGTCGATGCCCCGCGAGCGCAGTCCGCGGACGAGCTCGTGGGTGTAGAACTCCGTCCCCCACTGCCCGCGCGGGGGGAAGCCGTTCGAGACGACGAGCAGCTTCACCTCTGCCCTCCACGGGTCCGCTCGATGAGCTCGGCCTCGATGCGTTCGATGAACCGCTCGCGTGCGTACTCGCTGCGCGCCCGGTCCCGGGCGGAACGCGCCAGCTCGAGGCGCCGGCCGTCGTCCTCGAACAGTCGCCCGAACCCGTCGGCCATGGCGTCCGCATCACCGCGCGGCACCACCAGCCCATCGATCCCGTCGCGCACGATCTCGGGCGTCGCGCCGGCATCGCTGGTGACCGGGCACAGACCGTGCGCCATCGCCTCGATCGTGGCCAGCCCGAAGGGCTCGCCCCACAGGCTCGGGAAGGCGAACACGTGGGCGCGGGAGAGCGCATCCGACACGGCTTCGGGCGCGAGCATCCCGGAGAAGCGCACGCGCCCCTCGAGCTCGGGAACGCCGGCCAGCTCCTCGAGGCGACCGCGGTACTCGCTCGGGCCGTCGCCGGCGAGCGTGAGCTCGAGATCCACGCCACGCGCCGCGGCGCGCGCACAGGATTCGAGCAGCACGTGCTGGCCCTTGCCGGTCCACATCATGGAAGTCGAGATGACGCGCAGGGGTTCCCCGGGGCGGCGGGGCCGCGGCTCGGCGGACCGCGTTGCGCGCTCCATCTCCGGGGCCAGGGCCAGCGGGACGAGCGAGAGGTCTGATCTCGGGATCCCACCCCGCTCGAGCTCTCCTGCGACGAACTCGCTCGGGACGAAGAGCCTACCCATCCCGACCAGGCCGCGGAAGATCCGCCAGGCCCGCGAGAGCGCGGCGAGGCGCAGCGCCTTGGGCGAATCGCCCGAGGACTCCTCCCAGGCGGTCACCCAGTGATTCAGAGGCCACAGGTCCGCGACGTAGCCCAGGGTCGGAATCCCGGCGCAGCGGGCGGCGAGCACCGGCGCCAGGGACGCGAGCCCGAGATTGAAGAAGAAGAGCGCGTCCGCCCCGGTCCGGGCCAGCGCCCGGGAGGTGGCGCGCCAGTTCGACAGCCGGAGGAAGTGCAGCCGGAATCGCTCGAAGTTGGACGCCTCCTGGGCGGCCGCGAACAGGTCGAAATCGACGTCGATCGCGGGCTCCAGCCAGGGCAGGACGCCCGGCGCGCCCTCGAGCTCGCGCGAGCGGCCGCACAGGACGGTCACCTCGTGACCGCGTTCGGTGAGGCCGTCGACGATGTCGCGCGTCAGGAGCTCGTAGCCGCCCGCAACGTGGGGCGGGTAGCGCAGCGTTACCGCGAGGAGCCGCAAGCCCCCTGCGGCCGAGGTCACGGGGACTCTCCGAGGTAGCCGATGTCGATCAGGTGCTGGATCACGGCATCGTTGTCCAGAACACGCTGGAACTTGGAGCCCTGGAGCACCGCCCAGGTCGAGTACACGTTCCCGCGCCACTGCCTGGAGATCGTGTGGAGCTCCTCCACGACGTCCGCAGGCGCGTCGGTCGGTGGAGCGACCAGGGACGGGTAGGGGTTCAGCGCGCGGTCGTAGACCACCTCCCGCGCGAGCTCCTCCCGTTCCGGCATCCGCCCGAACCAGGAGAGGACGCTCTCCTCGTCGTTCCGGAGCTCGAGCTGCTCGAGCGTCCAGCGCTCGCCGATCGTGACCGAGCCGAGGATCAGGCCGCAGGACGCGAACGCGTGCTCACGCACGCGCTCCACGGATCCGCGCACGGCTGAGGCGTGCGAGTACCCGTGCATTCCCGGAGGCTGCTCCAGACCGGCGAGGTCGATCAACGTCGCCGAGACGTCGGTCAGGCTCGCGAGGTGGTTGACCTGCAGACCGCGGTCCGCGTCCGCGATCCGATCCGGGCGCAGGATCCACGGCACGTGCAGGTCCGCGGGCGTCAGCATTCCGCCCGTCAGGTAGAGCCCCGCCTCGCCGAACTGGACGCCGTGCGTCCCCACCATCGCGATGGTCGTCTCGTCGTAGCGGCCCTCGAGGCGCAGGTTCCGGAAGAGCTTCCCGAGCGCGGCGTCCAGGTACCAGACCGCGGCGTCGTAGCGGGCCTCGTACTGACCCAGGGTCTCGGAGAACCCGCCCCAGCGCGAGCGAGGGATCGCGAAGAACACGTCCTCGTCACCCCCGACGGGCGGGACCATCTCGAGCTCGGGCCGCGGCTCGAACAACGGGTCCGGATCCACGTTGGGCTGGCGCCAGATCCGCTCGAGGTCCCGCACGTGCAGGTAGGCGAACCACGACCGGCCGCGGGGAAGAGAAGACAGCCACGAGCGCAGGCGCGCGCTCAACGCCTCGCAGCCGCGCTGCTCGGGTTTGCGCGGACCGCGTCCGCCGTCGTACTCGAAGACCTGGAAACCGTCGTCGAACCGTCCCCGGGGCGTCATCTCGCTCGTGTCGAGGAACGCGGCCGTGGCGAAGCCCCCGGCGAGGAACGCCACGGCGAGCCGGGGGATCCCCTCCGGCAGTGCCCAGCGCGTCGACTCGTTGACCTCGAGCCCGTCCGGAAGGAAGCGGCGCGACAGGTTGGGGTCGCATCCCGTGAAGAGCGAGGCGTGGGCCGGGATGACGCGCGGCGCGGTGGACCAGGTCTCCGCGAAGAGGATCCCCTCGTCGGCCAGCGCGTCGAGGTTCGGCGTCGTTGCGCGGTCGTAGCCCATGCAGGAGAGATGATCGGCGCGAAGAGCGTCGACGGCGATCAGGAGGAAGCCGCGCCCGGGAGGTGTGGACGCGTCGTGGCACGCCGGGGCGAGGAGCGCCAGGGAGACCGCGAGGGAGGAGAGACCGGAAGGAGACGTCATCGAGGGGGAGAGCATCGCGGAGGAGGTTCGGAACGACAAGCTTGATCGGGCACGGGGGAGGAGACCGATAGACTGCGAGGGATGAGAAGACTCGTAGGAGCGGCGCTGGTGGCGCTATTGACGGCGACCTGCCACAGCCTTCCCGCGGGATCCGGACGACCGGCCGGAGTCCTGCTCGTAGTCGCCGACGACCACGGCCAGGGCGACGTCGGGGTCTACGGGCATCCCGTGGTCCGCACCCCGGCGCTCGATGCGCTCGCCGCGGAGGGGATGCGCTTCGACGGCGTGCGCGCAGTGACGGCAATCTGCCAGCCGAGCCGCGCGACGCTGCTCACGGGGCTCCATCCGATCTCGACCGGCGTGTTCGGCTTCTACCCGCTGAAGGAAGGCGTACGGACGCTCCCGCTCCGGCTCTCCGAGGCGGGCTTCTTCTGCGGGCTCGTCGGCAAGCGCCACCTCCAGCCGTTCGAGGCCTTCGGGTTCGAGTGGTCGCGCGAGCGCTCCCCCGCGGAGGGCCGGGAGGAGTCGGTGATCCTCGGCGACACGCGCGCGTACCTCGACGAGCTCGAGCGACGCGGCCGCCCGCCCTTCTTCTTGATGGTGGCGCTCTTCGACGCGCACCGGCCCTTCCCCCGGCCGGGCGGAATCGGCATGGAGCTCGCTGTCCTCGACCCGCTCGATCCCGCGCGGGTGCCGGTTCCTCCCTATCTCTTCGACGTGCCCGGCGTGCGCGAGGAGGTGGCCGCCTACCTCGACGCGGTCGGGCGCGCGGACCGCGTCGTCGGCGGAGTCCTGGCCGAGCTCGAACACCGCCGGCTCGCGCGCAGGACGCTCGTCATCTACACCGCCGACCACGGTCCGGCGTTCCCCTTCGCGAAGACGACCGCCTACGACGCGGGACTCGCCGTCCCCTTTCTCGTCCGCTGGCCGGACCGCGTGCGACCGGGGACCACATCCGGCGCGCTGGCGAGCTTCGTCGACGTCGCACCGACGCTCCTGGACCTGCTCGGCGTCTCCGGCGAGGGACTCGAGGGCGCGAGCTTCGCGCCGGTGCTCCTCGGTGAGCGGCGCACGCATCGCAGCGTGCTCTTCGCGTCCCAGACCGATCACCTGAGGCTGCCCTCGCGGCCGATCCGCTCGATCCGCACCGCGCGCTACCACTACGTCCTGAACCTGTTCGGCGAACGACAGCTCACGATAGAGGCGGTCACGACGCCGACGTGGAGGGCGATGGAGAAGGCGGCCGCGAGCGACGAGGACCTCGCGCAGCGGATGTCGACCTTCCTGAACCGGCCGCAGGAGGAGCTCTTCGACCTCGAGGCGGACCCGCTCGAACGGGAGAACCTCGCGCTGGATCCCGGGCTCGCCGACGTCCGGCAGGAGCTGGGCGAAGCGCTGCTCTCGGAGATGCGTGCGCTCGACGATCCGCTCCTCCACGTCGCGCCGTCCGCCACGGACGCCGACCGCGAGCGTTCGCGCGCCGGGTTCGAGGCCTGGAACGACCTCCAGGCTCTGCGCCAGGAGATCTTCGAGCAGCGTCAGTAGACGCGCTCGAGGTGCCCGAAGCGCTGGGCCAGGAGCGCCTCGTCGAGCGGAGTACCGAACAGGAGGTACACGCCTTCCTGGACCTCGTAGCACACGAGGTCGCCCGTGAAGCAGTAGCGCTCCGCCGTGCGCGGAAAGTTCGCGGGATCCCCGACCCGCACGAGCCCGTTCGTCGCGTCGATCACCTCGACACCCTTTTCGCGCAGGTAATCCGGCCGCGCCTCGTGCCGGTGGCCGGCGAGCCCCAGCTTGACCGGCGCCTCGTGGGCGATGACGACGTCGTTCAGCCCCAGGAAGTCGACCGTGTACAGCTCGGAGTAGTAGGGGAGCGCGCCCGCCCCGCCCACGGCGATCCTGAGGTCCGCGGGCAGGAGGCCTCGCTCGACGAAGCCGCGCAGGGCCTCTCCCTCCAGCGTCCGCCGCTCCGAGTAGCCCCGCATGTTCTTCCGGACGTCGTTGACGAGCCCGCGGTCCCACACCTCCTCGTCCGTGCGCAGCGAGGTCCGGTAGGTCACGACCACGAGCAGCATCAGCGCCACGCCGGCGAGCGCCTTGAAGAGGTGCGACATCCCGGGCATCCAGGCCTTCGGCAGGTAGCGCGACAGCCCGACCCGGGCGTGGAGGAGCTCCTGGATCGGGCGCGGACCGGTGATCAGTCCCGCGAAGACGCCGAGGCCCTCGACGAGGGTCCAGTAGAGGTAGGGAAGCGCGACGTTCAGGAAGCGGAACTCCATGAAGTCGCCGCCGACCCAGACGACGTAGATCGCGAAGAGAAGCAGGAACAGGAGGAACAGGAAGTCCTCCGCACGCCTGCGCAGCACGGCCGGGACGAGCGCGATCGGAAGGAACCACAGGAGCCCGTACTCGTGGAGGAACAAGCGCAGGTAGTCGATCCCCGCGACCCACTGGAGCTCTCCCGAGGTCTTCGCGTAGTAGGTGTTCGGGAACCAGAAGCCGTAGTGCGAGTGACGCCAGAGCGCGTGGGTGCCGACGATCGCGAAGTAGGCGCCGACCCAGATGAGGAGCGCGCGCAGGTCTCGCTTGCGGGCCACGGCCACGTCCCACAGGAACAGGCACCCGGCGCCGAAGGCGAACAGGATGCCCTCCGGGCGGACCAGGGTGGTGACGGCGAAGGCGAGAGCGGAGACGGCCGGTGCGCCCGAGCTCCTCCGTCTCTCGCGCAGGAACAGGAGCGCCGACGCGAGCACCCCGAACGAGAAGGCCTGAGTCGCGAGCCCGCTGGTCGACCAGGCCGCAAAGGTCCGGTTGGTCGCGAGGCACAGGGGCGCGATCGCCGAGAGCGGGTTCAGGTAGCCCCGGCGCCGTCCGGAGAAGAGGAACAGGAGCACGAGGATCGCCGCTCCCGCCGCGACGGTGAGCGCGACCGAGACCTTCTCCGGCGCGATGTCGAAGGAGAGCGCGAGCACGGCGACCCAGACCCAGAGGAAGTTGCTGTAGCCCTCGACCGGCGGCTCGCCGACGTTCCAGACCAGGCCGTGCCCCCGGACGAAGTTCAGCGCGTAGCGGTAGCTGATGAACGCGTCGTCGGACAGGAAGTGGAACTCGGCCACGTTGGCCGCGTAGAGCCCCAGGGTCAGCGCGCCGAGTGCGACCGCGACGAGGACGCGCAGGGGTCCGAGGCGTCCGGTGGCGGGGAGAGCGCTTCGGGGAGGGGTCATCCCGATTGAAGGTCCGCTACGCGGACCCTCGGTTCAAGGGAGCGTGGGCGGCGGAGTCTCCAGCGCTCACCAGGTGTCCGTGCCCGTGCCCGATTCCGAATCGGGAGTCACAGCTGCGGTACGCGCAGCTCCAGGACGGAGTCGGCCGGCACCCAGCCGCGCTCGCCCGCGATGGTCTCGAGGCGGACCCAGCCCGGGACCCGGTCGATTCCGCGGGCGACCGTCGCCGTCTCCGCCTGGGCGATGGAAGTCGCGTCGGCGCGGGGTTCGGAGCGCAGTGCCGCGCCGGGCTGCTCCAGGATCATGTACGGGCTCCGAGGGCGGTTCGCGAGTTGCCAGACGAGCGGCGCCGCTGCCACGATCATCGCGACGAGTGCGAGGAACGAGAGCCGACGCCACAACGCTCCGCCGCGCAGGGCCTCACCGGTCAGGGCGAGCAAGAGCGGCAGGAGCGAGGCGAGCAGGAGCCACTTCGCCTCGTCGTAGTCCAGTGACGTCAGGAGTCGAACGATCGTCGAGCTGAGGTCACCCCGGTCCGCCGGCTCGACGTTCGACTGGCGACGGGCGAACTCGAGGTTGGACCAGGCGTCGGAATTGCGCGGCTTCCAGGCGACGCTCGACGTGTACCAGGCCACGGCCTCGGTGACGCGCCCCGAGCGGAACGCAGCGTTCCCGAGGTCGTAGTAGAGAACGGCGCGGTCGTCTCTAGACAGCGGCTCGTCCGCGAGCTCGCTCCACAGCGCGCGAGCGGATTCCCAGTCGCCGCGCCGGTAGGCGACGACCCCATCCTCGAACTCGGTGTCCAGCTGGGCGTTCGCGGTGGTAGCCGCGAACAGGGCAAACAGAGCGGCAGCCACGGTCGAGACCGCGCGATGTCGAAGCGTGCTCATCTAGAGGCCTCCCCGGACCAAGCGGCCCGCCAGCTCGAGGATCTCGCCCTGTTTCGGGTGCGCGTCACCGTTCTTCCGCGTCGCGTAGGTCGCGCGTTCGAGGCGCGCGATGGCCTGTGCGAGGTCCCGAGAACCCTGTGCGCCGTCACCGAGCTCGGTGTGCGCCTCGAGGTGCTCCACCGGGTCCCGACCCACCCAGGCCCAATCGGACTCGCGCGTGCGCGCAGCCAGGAAGCGCAGGAGCGCGCGCAGCTCCTCGGACGGTTCGGACGCGCGCCCGAGCTCCTTCCCGAGGGCCTTCAGGGCGCGGCGCCTGCGGCGTTCGAGCGGTGCGTCGGGGTCGCCGCGGCGCCTGCGGACCTCGGTCCTGAGCGCGAGCCAGAAGAACAGGACGCCCCCACCGAGGAGCGCCAGCGCGACCGGGCCCGGGGGCGCGGCGGCCTTCTCACCCGGGTTTCCGGGGAGCTCGGCCACGACGTCGCGAATGTCATTCGCGAAGGCTGTCCCGTCGCCCTCGGCAGTCAGCGACACGGGCGATTCGAGCGGCCGCACGCGGATCGGGATCCGCTCGGTCGCGACCTCCACGTAGGCCTTCTCGACCGGATCGTAGGCCGAGAGCCGGATCGGAGGAATCTCCGAGACCGAGTCGGAGAGCGGCGCGAGGTCGTAGACGACTTCGTGCCGGGAGAGGTTCTTCGTCTTCGTCGCGCGGCCGAACACACGGAAGCCGTCGAAGGCGTCGTCGCGCGAGATGTCCGGGGCGTCGTAGAACTGGTGGTTGCCGTCGCCGGTGTAGGTGACCGCGAGCTTGATCGAGTCCCCGACGTCGACGTCGCGCGGCTCCGCGTCCGCGGCCACCGCCATCGTCCCGATGGCCCCCGTGTAGTCGAGCGGTCGCCCCTCCGTGGGAAGCGGCACGACCTCGATCGAGACGGCGTCGCCGGAGACGAAGTACGTCTCGCGCTTTCCGCGGCTGGTACCGAGGAAACCGCGCTGCTCGTGCTGGCCGAACTCGAGGAACGGCTGCGGCAGGTCGATCGAGAGGGGGCGGGTCGGGAGGAACACTCGCCGCAAG
>JAJDET010000144.1 GCA_029259655.1 Planctomycetota bacterium | reverse complement strand
TGTCACAGCTCGGGGTATCAGAGCCACCCGTAGCCCGGCCAAAAGGAGCCACCTCGTCGGGGCGGTAGCGGCGGGTCCAGCTCGGCCAAGCTGAGCCAGTTCAGCTCGGCCAAGCGGAGCCACCCTGGCTCGGCCAAAAGGAGCCACTCCGGCGAGGTCCTCGTCCGGGCTGCACTCGGATCCGCACCCTCCGCGGCAAACCCAGCCACGGAGGGGTGGATGAGCGCTCGAAGGACGGACATGCATCGACTGCAGGAGATGGTGCGACTGCACCGGATGGGGCGGAGCGGACGGGCGATCGCTCGGCAGCTTCGTCTGGGACGGAACACGGTGGCGAGTTACTTGGGACTGCTCGCGAGAGCGGATCTGCTGGAGGGCGAGGCGGACGCGCTGCCCGAGGTCGAGGTCCTGCGATCGGTCGTCGCCGAGGAGGAGCCGGACGAGAAGCCTCGGCAGCAGACCTCGTCGGTCAATGCCTGGAAGGGCGAGATCGTCCGTCTTCGGGAACGAGGTGCGGGTCCGACGGCGATCCACGACTGGCTGCGGCTGAACGGCGAGCAGTACACAGGGAGTCTGTCCGCTGTGAAGCGCCTGTACCGCGGGCTCGAGCTCTCGGACGGTCCGAAGGCCACCGACGTCGCGATCCCCGTCGAGACGGAGCCGGGCGAGGTCGCCCAGGTCGACTTCGGATACGCGGGCAAGCGCTACGACCCCTCGCGCGGCGTCCTGCGCAAGAGCTGGCTCTTCGTGATGACGCTGGGCTTCAGCCGTCGCGTGTTCTGCGAGCTCGTCTTCGACCAGAAGATCGAGACGTGGACCTGGCTGCACATCCGGGCCTTCGAGTACTTCGGCGGCGTGCCGCGCGTGATCGTGCCGGACAACCTCAAGTCTGCCGTGATCCGCGCCGCCTTCGGCGTGGACGACGAGATCGTCCTCAATCGGACCTACGCCGAGCTCGCTCGTCACTACGGCTTCCAGATCGACCCGACGCCTGTCCGCTCGCCCGAGAAGAAGGGCAAGGTCGAGCGGGACGTCAAGTACGTGAAGGGCAACTTCCTCGCGACCTGGGAGTCCGTCGGCATCGACGCCGATCGCGTCGCCCTTCGGCGCTGGGTGACGGAGATCGCGGACAAGCGGCGGCACGGGACGACCGGCCGCGTGCCGGCGGAGCTCTTCGACGAAGCCGAGCGCGAGGCGCTCCTGCCGCTCCCGAGAAAACCCTGGGAGAAGGTCGTGTGGCGGAAGGCGAGGCTGCACCGCGACAGCCACGTGCAGGTCGACGGCAGCTTCTACTCCGCTCCGTGGCGCTACCTGCATCACGAGCTGTGGGTGCGATGCACGCCCTTCGTCGTCGCCATCCATCACGGGGATGAGCGCCTCTGGACGCACTCCCGGGTGTCCCGGGGCAAGCGCAGCACCGTCGAGGACCACCTGCCCGAGCATCGCAGGGATCTGCGCCACCGTAGCCGTGAGCACTGGATCGCACGCGCACGGGCGCTCGGCGGCGAGGTCGTCCGGCTGGCCGAGACGATCTTCGACTCCGACGACGTGCTGCTCCAGCTCCGCAAGGTGCAGCAGGTGGTGACGCTCCTCGAGAAGTATCCGGCCGAGCGCGCGCGAGCGGCAGCAAAACGCGCACTCCACTTCCACTGTCTCGAGTACCGCAGCATCAAGAGCATCCTCACGAAGGCGCTCGACCTCGAGCCGCTCGACGAGGAGCCGGAGCGCGGCTGGTCCAAGGGATCCCGCTTCGCCCGCAACCCCACCGACTTCCTGTTTCCACGTGAGGAGATGACTCATGCCGATCGCCGATGATCTCGTGCCCGTCCTCAAGAAGCTGCGGCTCTCCGGGGTCCTGGCCACACTCGACCTGCGAACGAAGGAGGCCGTCGACGAGAGCCTCAGCCACTCGGAGTTTCTCTTTCGTCTGTGCACCGACGAGGTCGAACGACGCGAGGCGAAGCAGCTCGATCTGCGCATGCGCCGCGCCAGCTTCTAGAGCGCCAAGCGGATCGAGGATTTCGAGTGGTCCTTCAACCCCGAGATCCCGAAGGCGAAGATCGTCGACTTGGCGACGTGCAACTTCGTCGAACGCCACCACAACGTGCTGCTCATCGGGCCGACCGGCGTCGGCAAGAGCCACATCGGGCAAGCTCTCGGCGAGCGCGCGTGCCGCGCCGGCTACTCGACGCTCTACGTCTCCGCTCACCGCATGCTCTCCCAGCTGCGCGCATCGCGAGCCGACCAGAGCTATGACAAGAAGCTCCTGCGCTTCACCGCGCCCGACCTCCTCATCGTCGACGACCTGGGCCTGCGGCCGCTCGATGGCGACGAACCCATCGATCTGTACGAGATCGTCCGTGCCCGCTACGAGCGCGGCTCGATGGTCGTCACCTCGAACCGCGCCCTCGACGAGTGGTATCCGCTCTTCCGCGACGACCTGATGGCCTCTGCGGCGATGGACCGGCTGCTCCACCACGCCCAGGTCGTCGTCATGGACGGCCACTCCTTCCGCAACCCACCGCAACGCCGGAAGGCGTCCTGATGCCACTCAGCGCGTGATCCCGATGGCTCGCAAGGCCACATCTGCACCTCGGAGCCCGGGGTCCCGTGGACTCTCGGGTGGCTCCTTTTGGCCGGGCTGGGACCCCTGTTTTTCCAGGAGGTCGGACCACGCTTTTCCGACCGCCACCTCCCGGTCCTGCCCCACGGGTCGTCGCACTTTTCCGCGCGCTCCAGGGTGGCTCCTTTTGGCCGAGCTGAGGGTGGCTCTGACCAGGCGAGCCTTGACA
>JAJDET010000143.1 GCA_029259655.1 Planctomycetota bacterium | reverse complement strand
GGCCACCGCGCGGGCGGTCTCGAGCTCGCACAGGAGTTCTTCCCGGCACCGGGGTTCTGCTCCGAGCGCATGAGCCTCTTCGTCGCTCGCGACGTGCAGCCGGTCGCCGGGGGAGGCCTCCTGTGCGACGCGGACGAGGAGCTCGCGCTCGAGCGGCTCACGCCGGGAGAGCTCCTCGACGGTCGGTGCCGTGACGCGAAGACGCTCCTGGCGGCACTCCTCGTCCAGTCGGGGCGCCTCACGTGAACGGTGCCGCGAGCGCGGAGAGCTCGCGGAACCCACCCTGGCTCGGGAGCGGTCTCCCCTTCCCGTCCCACGCGAGCACGGCACCGGGAGTGGCGAGGAGGAGCGTCCCGCCTGGGAGCGTCGCCCCCGTGAAGACTCCGTCGATGCGCCACCCGCTGAGGCGGAGGGACGGACCCGCGCGATCGTAGCGACGGGCGCTCTCCCCAGCGTCCGCGAGGTGCCAGACGACGTCCGCGGTCGGCGACGCGATCAGCCGCCCGGCCGGTTCGCGAAGCTCGTGCTCGACCCGCACCTCGAGCTCTCGGTCGACGAGGCTCACGGTGTCGTCCCCCAGCAGCCAGAAGTTCGACGAGGCGCCGTCCCGCACCACATCGCGCACCGCGGAGCGAGCCGCGGCGCAAGAAGGGCGGTCGTCGGACCCGCACGTGAGCTCCCCTCCCTCCTGCGCGACGACCCATGTCCCATCCCGGGCAACGGCGAATGCAGAGGCGCCCGGCACTGCACGTGAGAAGCGCTCGCCGGTGCGGTCGAACGCGACGACCCGCTCGGCGCCGAGCTCCCCCGAGAGGGCCCACGCGCGCCCCCGCGAGTCCACCGTCAGGCCTCTCTGCCGCCCTCGCTCTTGTACGTCGACCACCTCCCCGTCCGCGATCCACAGGAGGTCACGGGCCGCGTCGTCGCAACCGGTCGGCATGCTCCGGACCCACAGGTCTCCGGACCCGTCGGACGCGATCGCCTCCGGCCACGGCACGCGGACGGTGTCGACCACGCGCAGACCGGCATCGAGCCCGAACACCCGGGAGGCGCCGAGATCGGAGGCCCAGACGGCGACGTCGCCGAGTCGGGGCACGAGCCGGCGGGGCAGGGCGGCGAAGAGCCCGCCGATTGCGAGTCCGAAGACCGCGCGTCGATCGATCCGGGCGATGTCCACTCAGGAGGAGACGCGCCCGTGCTCGTCCGGTTTCCTCAGCCGAGCAGAAGTCGCTGGCCGCGCCGCGCGTGAACGCGCTCGAGTTCGAGCAAGCGGTGCTTGTGTTCGAGCCCGCCGGTGAAACCGCCGATGCCGTTTCGGGCGACGACGCGGTGGCAAGGCACGACGACCGGGACGGGATTCCTTCCGTTGGCGCGTCCGACGGCCCGCGACGCGCCCGAATCGCCGAGACCCTCGGCGACCTGGCCATAGGTCCGCGTCTCGCCGTACGGGATGCGCTGCAGCTCGGCCCACACGCAGAGCTCGAAGTCGGAACCGACGAGCTCGAGGTCGAGGTCGAACTCGCGTCTGCGACCCGCGCCGTACTCGACGAGCTCCCGGACGGCGCACTCGAGCGCGGGTTCGTCGGCCACGACCTCTGCCCCGCCGAAGGCCCGTTCGGCGAAGTCCTGCAAGCGCGCCAGGCCGGCCGTCCCGGCGAGGCTCGCGTAGCAGATGCGCAGCCCCGTCGCTCCGGTGCGGCCGGCGAGCAGCACATCACCGATGGCGGTCCCGGCCGTGGCGTACCGGATCGCGTCACCGGTCAACGGACGTCCTCCGCGCCCCACCGGATCTTGCCCTCGGGGCGGAAGCCCGCCTCTCCGCCGCGCACGCGCTTCCTGTTGGCGCGGTAGCTGTACCAGACGAGCCCGAGAATCGAGACCGGTAGGAGGTACGTCACCGTCAGCATGAAGAAGATGCTGTTGTTGAGCCCCTCCGCAAAACCCCTGTTGCTGGAGGCGACCGCCTCCTTGCAGCTGTCTCAGGGAAAGCCCGACGGGGCCAGAAGGGCCCAAGCGAGGATCACCGCCACGACGCTCCGCATCCGACTCATGGCGCGATCCTAACCCGCGGCCGGCGCGGGGTTCAGGTGATACAGCACGACGTAGACCAGGACGCCCGTGACGGAGACGTAGAGCCACACGGGGAAGGTCCAGCGCGCCAGGCGTCGGTGCCGCTCCCAGTCCTCGCGGTGGGCCAGCCAGAGCGTGCGGAGCACCATCGGCAGGTTCACGACGGCCAGCAGGATGTGCGAGAGCAGCATCGCGTAGTAGGCCTTCTGAACCATCCCCTCGCCGTGGAACGCGGTGTGACCGAGCTCCGGGACGACAGCGAAGTGGTAGTAGAGGTAGCCGACGAGAAAGAGCGCGCTGGCACCGAACGCCGCCTTCATGAGCCGCGCGTGCGTCTCGCGCCGCCCACGCCGGATCGCGACGTAGCCGGACAGGAGCAGCACGGTAGCGATGCCGTTGAGCGAGGCGTTGACCGCAGGGAGCGCGCTCAAGGCCGTTCCGCCGCAAGGTGGCGCAGGCGCCTGGCGAGGTGCTCGAGCCCGACTTCGGTCTTGCCGCTGTAGTAGCCGCGAATGCGCCCCGCGCGGTCGATCGCGACGACTTCCGTGCTGTGCGTGACGTGAATCCCGAGCGGGAAGTCCTCACCCGGCCGCTGGCGGTCGAGCGGCAGGAAGAAGCTCCGCATCACGAGCTCGTCGATGGCCGCCCCTTCCCCGGTGAGGAATCGCCAGCGCTCGGGGTCGGCGCCGTAGCGCTCGGCGTATTCGGTCAGGACCTCGGGCGTGTCGATCTCCGGGTCGACGGACAGCGACACGAGCACGACGTCGATGTCGCCGAGCTCTTCCGAGAGGCGCGCCATGTTCGCGCTGATGGCCGGACACGGCCCGGTGCAGGTCGTGAAGATGCAGGCGAGCACCCACGGCCGTCCGAGAAGGTCGCCCCGCGTGACGGTGTCGCCGTTTCGATCGACGAGCGAGAAGTCGGCGACCTCACCGAACACGATCGGGTCTGCCGCTTCGGCATCACGCCGCACCGACGAGCCGCCATGGACGGCGGTAGGCCGGTTGCAGGCTCCGAGGGCGAGCACTGCGGCTGCGACGAGCGCGACGGTGAGCTTCACGCCGATGTCGTAGGACACGATCCGGGGCGTTCCAGCCCTAGTGCGCCGGTCCCCCGTCCGCCTCTGCGGGCTCGCCGTCCTCGTGCTCACCTTGCTGGCGCCCGCTCGTGTTCTCCATGAACTCGTGCACCTCGCCCGTCTTCGGGTCGTACATCGAACCGATCTCGTGCACGAGCTGCTCGTTGCGCGACACGTCGGGGCTGATGGCGAGGAGGATCACGGCGATCAGGAACGGTGTGGGCAGGATCATCCCCTTCACGATCCACCCCTCGAACCTGAGGTGCATGAAGTACATCGCGATGTAGATGCCCTTGAACAGCGCGAAGCCGATCAGCCCACCCCACAGGAGGACGCGCCCCCACTCGAGCCAGTTTCCGGCGTAGCCCCAGGCCACCTCCGCGGCCGTGAAGATGAAGAGCCACATGAAGATGCGGTTCGCGTTGAATTCGTAATGGCCGTCACCACTCATCTCGGTCCTCCTCAGAACAGGTAGACGATCGTGAACAGGAGGACCCAGACGAGGTCCACGAAGTGCCAGTAGAGACCGGCCAGCTCCAGCCCCAGGTAGTTGCGCGCCGTGTACCCGCCGCGCGCGGCCTTGACCCAGGCGGCGCAGAGCCAGAGGACGCCCACCACGACGTGCAAGCCGTGGAACCCGGTCATGGCGTAGAAGGTCGACCAGAAGATGTCGACGTTCGGCAGCGAGCCGTGGTCGATGAGCTCCATGTACTCGTAGACCTGGATCCCGACGAAGATCGCGCCGCCGATGATCGTCGCGCCGAGCCACTTGAGGACGCCGGCCTGGTCACCCTGCTGCGCCGAGAAGAGCGAGCGGACCATGAGCCACGAGCTCGTGATCAGGATGAACGTGTTCAACGCCGTGATGTCCACGGCGAGGCGCTCCATCGGGTCCGGCCATTCGGCCGACCCCGAGCGCAGCACGATGTACACGCCGATCAGTCCCGTGAAGAACATGATCTCGGTGGCGAGGAACAGCCAGATGGCGAACTTCCCGCGCTCGACGGGCGGCCCGCTGTCGTAGTCGTAGATCCCGTGGTGGTGCGCGGGCGCGTCGATCGCGGGATCGTAGGCGGTGACGTTCATGGAGATGGGCTAGGCAGCGGCAAGACCCACGATCGGGTCGAAGACGGCGAGGCAGAGGATGCCCGGTAGGTAGACGAGCGAAGCGAGGAGCAGGGCGCGCGCGCGGCCCCTGGACTCTCGCCGGGCGAAGGCGGCGGAGGCGCCGAGATAGACGAGCCCGAGGACCAGGGTCCCGAGCCCGTAGACGGCGCCGGCTCTTCCGTCGAGATACGGAATCAGGGACACCGGAAGAATCGCGAGGCCGTAGAGGAGCGCCTGGTGGCCGGCCATCCCGCGGCTGCCCTCGAGGGCCGGGATCATGCGCATCCCCGCCCGCGAGTAGTCCTCGCGGTAGAGCCACGCGATGGCCATGAAGTGCGGGAACTGCCAGGCGAAGACGATCGCGAAGAGGACGATCCCCCATCCGGTGAAGCCGTGTCCCGCCGGAGCAAGCGCCAGGTGTCCGAGCAGCGGAGGCATGGCGCCGGGGACCGCACCCACCAGGGTGTTGAGCGCGGAGTGCATCTTGAGCGGCGTGTACACCAGCACGTAGACGCACAGGGTCGAGAGGGCGAGGAGAGCCGGCATGAGCCCGAACCCCACGGCCAGCCCCGCGACGCCGAGCACCCCGAGTGCGGCGGCGAAAGTGACCGCGGCGCCGACGGACAGACGTCCGGCCGGCAGCGGGCGGTCCTTCGTGCGGTTCATGAGAGCGTCGGTGTCCCGCTCGAGGACCTGGTTCAACACGCTCGATGCCGCGGCGACGCAACCGATCAGAACTGCGGCCGCGATCGCCTGCGGCCACGCGGTCAGGCTTCCGGCGGCGAGCAGCGCGCCGGCGAACGCCGCGAGAACGACGAACGACGAGATGCGCGGCTTCGTGAGCTCGATCCAGTCGGCGAGCGCGGGGCGCTCCCCGACGCGGGCGACGGCGTGCGTCCTCATGCCACACCTCCGACCGTCACGGGTGCCGTATGCGGCGAGCGCGAGAGGCGGCCGGCCCACAACGCGAGCGCGACCGTCTGCGCCAGGAGGAGTCCCCCGCACAGGACGTGGAGGATGGTCGTGATCCACTCGACCGCGGTCACCGATCCGGTTCCGCGACCGGCCCAGGCGACGAGCCCGAGCACGACCTGGACGCCCAGGAGGAGTCCGAGCCGACGCGCCGCACGCCGGACGGGAGCCGACGCATCACCGGCTCCGTCGAGGAGAACGCGCGCTCGGCCGATCGCCGCCACGATCGCGAGGAAGACCAGGAAGGCCCCGCCGAAGTGCAGCGCGAGCCGCAACGCGACCTCGCTCTGGACGCCGCCGCCGCGGAGGCCGTGCCGATACCACGCTCCGAGAACGATCTGGCCGTACACGGCGAACGCCGCGAGCCAGGCAGCGCTCGCCAGCGGCCGCGCTCCGGGTGAAGACCCTCCGGGCTCGCGCGAGAATGCCGGCGAGTTGACGACGGCGATGGCGACGAGGAGCGCGAACACGCCCTGCGCCAGTGCACCGTGGAGAAACGCGAGCTCCGGACTCGACTCGAGCACGCGGAAGCCGCCCAGCGCACCCTGACCGCAGACGGCCAGGAGCCCGATCACGGGCAGCCACGGACGACCCGACCGGAATCCGGCGACCACGGTCGCGATCGCGAGCAGTCCGACCAGGACGCCGAAGAGCCGGTGGGTGTGCTCGACCATCGTCTCCGTATCCCGGAACCACTCCTCGACCGGGAAGAACGGCAGGAAGTGACCCTCGGCCACCAGCCAACCGTCGACCGCCATCCCCGCGCCGAGCGTCGTGACCGAGCCCCCGAAGAGGATCAGGGGCACGGAGCAGAGCGCCGTCATGAGCGCCAGCCTCGAGAGCCAGGGGGACGGAGTGCGCATGCCGGTTCGGATCAGACCGTCTGCTTGGTCTCGAGCTTGCGGGTCTGCGGGAGGAAGTCCTCCTCGACCTCGGGCGAGCCGTACTCGTACGGGCCGCGGTACACGGTGAGCTCCTTGTCGAAGTTCCCGTGGCCCGGGGGCGAGGGAGCGTCCCATTCGAGCGAGCTCGCGTTCCACGGGTTCCGCCCGACGCGCTTCCCGAAGAAGAGCGAGTGGAAGAAGTTCACCACGAAGAACGCCTGCCAGGCGAAGAGCAGGAACGCGCTGATCGAGATCACCTCGTTCAGCGGCTGCAGGTGCTGGTAGGTCTCGTAGCTGTAGGGATCTGCCGTGCGCCTCATCAGACCGGCGATCCCGATCTGGTGCATCATGTAGAAGACGCAGTTGGTGAAGATGAACGTCCCGACGAAGTGGAACTTGCCGAGCGTCTCGTTCATCACCCTCCCGAACATCTTCGGGAACCAGTGATAGATGGCGGCGAAGATGGCGAAGACCGACCCGGCGAACACGACGTAGTGGAAGTGCGACACCACGATGTAGGTGTCGTGGATGTAGATGTCGACCGGCGTCGACGCCATCCAGATCCCGGACAGTCCGCCGATGATGAACATCGACACGAAGCCGAGCGCGAAGAGCATCGGCGTCGTGAAACGGATCCGCGAGTCCCACAGGGTCCCGAGCCAGTTGAAGACCTTCACCGCCGAGGGCAGCGCGATCATGATCGTCGAGACCATGAAGGTCATGCCCACCATCGGGTTCATGCCCGAGGTGAACATGTGGTGTCCCCAGACGATGAAGCCCAGGCCCGCGATGCCCGCCATCGAGTAGACCATCGGCTTGTAGCCGAAGATGGGCTTGCGGGCGTGCGTCGCGATGATGTCGGACGCGAAGCCCATCGCGGGCACGACCATGATGTAGACAGCGGGGTGGCTGTAGAACCAGAAGAGGTGCTGCCACAGGAGCGGCTGGCCGCCGGCGGCCGCGCCGACCGTCTCCGCTCCCACGTTGTTCACGATCAGGTTCGTCGGCGTGAAGAAACCCGTGTGCAGCGTGCGGTCGAGGAGCTGCATGATGCTCGCCGCCGTGAGCACGGGGAGCGCGAAGAGCTGCAGCAGGGCGGCGATGAAGAGCCCCCAGATCGAGAGCGGCATGCGCATGAGCGTCATGCCCGGCGCGCGCATCTTGACGATCGTCGTCACGTAGTTGACGGCGCCCATCATCGAGGACACGCCGACGAAGGTCAGCGCGAGGAGCCACCAGGTCTGGCCGCTGAGGCTCCCGGGTGCGGCGCTCTCGATGGTCGAGAGCGGCGGATAGGCCGTCCAGCCGGCTGCGGCCGCTCCCCCCTCCGTGAAGAAGCCCGCGATCGCGCAGAACGCTGCGGGCACCATGAACCAGTACCCGAGCATGTTCAGCTTCGGGAAGGCCATGTCCGGTGCGCCGGTCTGGAGCGGGATCAGGAAGTTCCCGTAGGCGCCCGTGAGCAGCGGGATGATCACGAAGAAGATCATGATCGTCCCGTGCATCGTGAAGAGCATCGTGTACGCCTCGGGCGACACGACTCGACCGGTCTCCGGGAACAGGAACCCGAGCACGGCCGGCATCTCCGTCCACGGCCAGGCTAGCTGCCAGCGGATCGCCATGGCCATCAGTCCACCGAGCACGAGGAACAGGAGCCCCGTGAACATGAACTGGATCCCGATCACCTTGTGATCGGTCGAGAAGATGTACTTCCGGATGAACCCGAGCTCGTGGTGCTCGTGCGTGACGTGAACGGTGCCGGGGTCGTCGATCCCGAGCGGTAGCTCGCGTGTCGTCGGGGAGCTCACTCGTCTTCCTCCAGTTCTTCGGTGCCGTTCGCGTAGAGGGCTTCGCGCTCGGCGGCGAGCCACGCGTCGTATTCGTCGGCCGGGAGGACGCGCACGCGCCCCGCCATCTTGTAATGCCCCCAGCCGCAGAGCTCGGCGCAGATCAGGTCGTATTCGCCCGGCTCGTCCGCCTGGAACCAGACCGGAATCACCATCCCGGGTACGGCGTCCTGCTTGAGCCGGAAGTTCGGGACGAAGAAGCTGTGGAGCACGTCGCGCGACCGGAGGTTGAACACCACCGGCTCACCCAGGGGAACGGTGAACTCGAAGGCCTTCTCGATCACGTCGGCTCCTTCGAGGTTCCCGTCCTCGTCGGGATAGCGCACGCGCCAGTCGAACTGGCTCGCCCAGACCTCGCCGATCGGCTCGTCGATCGTGAAGCGGCCGTCCTTCGGGAAGCTGTCACCGAACTTGACGTCGGCCCAGACCTTCATCTGCGAGAAGGCGATGAAGAGCAGGAGGACGGCGGGAACTGCGGTCCACACCATCTCGAGCGTGTGATTGCCGTGCGTGAAGGCCGCCTTGCTGGGATCCTTCCGCCCGTAGCGGAAGATACACCAGGCGAGGATCACCTCCGTGGCCACGAACGTGATCCCGACCATCCACAGGATGATGTAGAAGAGCCGGTCGATGTCCGCGCCGTAGCTGGACACGGACTTCGGGAACCACCACCCGTGCTCGGGAGCAATCCAGAAGGTCCACACACCGAGGATGGGGACCAGGAGGAAGAGGAGTGTCGCGATGAGGCGCATGGAATCGGTCCTTCTTCAGATGCCGTGGGCGCCTTCATCGCCCCGTTCGGGAGCATGCTCCAGCTCGCGGACCGCGAGCGAGCGCACGTAGTGGACGATGTCCCACAGGTCTTCGTCGGTGAGCAGGCGCTCGCCGTCGGGCCCCTTCAGCGAGCTGTGTGACGGCATCGGTGTCCCGTTGATGCCGGCGTAGACCCTCCGGAAGAGGTCGATCGGGCGCCGCCCGAACCGGAAGGTCCCGCGCGTCAGGTCGCGAGGTTCGATCTCGTTGCCCCAGTCGTCCTTGACGCGTTCGTTGACGAGGTCGAAACGCCTCTTCTCCAATCGCTCGACCTTGGCGAGTGCGAGGTGACGCTGTTGCTTGTGCTTCTCGTCCTTCGCGATGCCGCCCGCGTGCTTCTTCGCGTCGACGAGCGCGGCGTCGATGACGTCCAGCTCGGCCTGGATCTCGTCGTTCAGTGCGCGTGCCTCGAAAGCCGAGACCCCGCCGCCGCGGCCGTCCTCGCCGTGGCAGGAGAAACAGTTAGCCGTCTTGGCATCCATGAAGAGCTCACGCCCGTGAGCGATGCTCTCCTCGTCGATGCGCGGCACCTCGCCGTCGTAGGAGATGAACTCGTCCCAGGCGACGTCCCACTTGGCCCAGACGTCGAGGTAGGTCTGCATGACGACGTCGATCGGGAAACCGCCGATTTCCGAGTCGTACTCGGTCGAGAGCAGGATCTCCGTCTCGCCTCGGATCGCGAGCAGGCGCACGTAGTCGACGAGCCCGTTGAGCTGGGCCTTCGAGAAGCGCTTGAACGACGGCATCGCGGAGCCGTAGATGCCTTCTTCGAGAATCCGGTAGAGGTCGTCGCGGCGCGGCCGAGCCTTGTTGTCGAGCGCCGTGAACTTGAAGATCCCGCGCCGGTAGTCGCGCGGACGCGGGCTCAGGAAGTCCGCCGTGCTCCCGTTGCCTCCACCGTCTGCGCCGTGACAGTGCCAGCACTGCTGCCGGTACATCTCGGCCGACTCGCGGAGCGAGGGGTACCACTCCTCGAACATGGCGGTGCCCTCTTCCGTGATCTCGCTCGCGAGAGCGTCGAGCTCACTCTGCTCCGCCTCCCCGAGCTCGACCTCTGAACGCAGCTCCTGCCAGTCCGCGACGTAGTCGTACCAGGCCTCCTGGAGGTCGAACGCTTCGCGCGGAGGCACGACCGCCTCGAAATTCCCCTGCGCGATCCCCTCGAGCTGCCACTTGAGGGCGCGCGCGTTGTCTTCGACGAGCTCGGACCACTGATCGTCGGTGAGCTCGGCATCCCCCCAGCTGGGGTTGTACTCGTCGTCGATCCACTCCTCGGGGAGCAGGTACCCCGGGCCGGTCGGCGATCCGAAGAGCATCTCGAGCGCGCCGGCGAGCTGGGCCTGGGCGGTGCGATCGCCGGCCAGATCCTCGTTGTAGAGGTCGCTCTCCTCGTTCTCGACGATGTTCGCGTTGAGCGAGTACGTGAGGCCGGGCGGGGTCGGGTTCTCGCAGCCCGTGACGACTCCTGCGACGAGGAGCAACGCGGGCGCCAGACGGACGGGGTGACGCATGGCTGACAGGGTGGTGGGACGCCGCGGACGCTGGGGGCGGGAAGCCCGCGACAGTCGGTGTGCAGGTCCCACACGACCGTCGGGACCTCGCCAGAATGGGCAGCAGTTTGACCACCCCCGCGAAGGTGTCAAGGACGAGCGGCCGCCCCCGCACCGATTGAGGACCGGGCACGGGCGGCGGAGCGCCGTCCGCCACCGGTCTCACTCGATCCGCGTGCCCTGGCGGTGAACCCGCGCCCACTCCAGGAGGCCGATCAGGACCCCGAAGAGGGCGGCGACGACCCAGACGCTGCCGCGATCCTCCTCGGTCGGCAGCTTGCGGCCCAGGAGGACCAGGAAGGGCAGCGGCCCGACGAGGAATCCGGCGATCGGGTAGCCCCAGGGCGCGATCTTGAAGAGCCGGATCAGGCCCACGATCACCATCCCGCTGATGCCCCCCAGGATCAGGAGGCCGGGCGCACCCTCGTGGGGGTCCTGGACCTTCCCGAACGTGAGAAGGAAGAAGGCCCCGCCGAGCGTGGCCGGGACGAGACCGGAGAGGAGCTTCGAGAGCCGCCGGATCATTTCGCTACTCGACTCCCAGCACGGCCTCGAGCCCCTCGACCCAGGCAGCGCCGATGCGGTCCATGGAACCGATGTGGGGACGCCCGAGCTCGACCTCCCCCACGACTCCCTCGAGCAGGAACAGCGCGAGCAGTCCGGCCGCGGCCGTGAGGGCCGCCTGGACACCGAGGCCGCGCAGGAGCACGAACGCGCGGCGCGGAGCGCGCGCCTGGTCGAGACGCGAATCGAGCCCTTCGAGCGCGAAGGTCAGGTCCTCGGCGGGCTCGCGCAGGAGCGCGAGCAGGTGCTCCTCTCGCTCGCGCTCCGCCCGGCACGCGGCGCATGCCTCGAGGTGCCCTTCGTCGCGCGCCGCCTCGACCCGCGAGAGCTCGCCGTCGAGCAATCGCTCGAGCCTCGCCTGAACACGCGAACAGGTCTCGCGAACGTCAGTGGCGTTGGAGCTCATCTCTTCTTCGTCATCCTTTCAGGTCCTCGTCGTCGAAGCGAGTCCGCAGCCGCTTCATCGCCTGATAGAAGCTGGCCCGCGCGCTGTCCGTCGTGGTGCCGAGCTCGCGAGCAATCTCCTCGTAGCTCCGGTCGAAGTGGATCCGGAGCTCCACCACCCGGCGCTGCTGCGCCGGCAGGTCGGCCACGGCCGACTGCAAGATCGCCCTCAGCTCTGCACGTTCGCTGGGCGAGTCCTCCGGAGCCGTGCGCTCGGTCCGATCGAGCTCCTCGGGCTCGTTCTTCCGCAACCACTGCCGCGTCAGGTTGAGCGCGATCGACAGGAGCCACGAGCGCAGGCGATCGGCGTTCCGCAGGCCCGTGAGTCCCTCCCAGGCACGCACCCACGTCTCCTGGAAGACCTCGCGAGCCAGTTCGCGATCCGCAAGCGAGCGCGATACGGCCGTCCAGACCGGCGCCGCGTGGCGCTCGATCAACGCCGAGAACGCACCGCGGTCCCCGACCAGGGCGCGGTCGATGAGGTCTCGGTCGGTCTCTACCAAGAGCTCCGAGTGTGTTGACGGGCGAGCACGGTCCCAAGGGTTCGGACGCCGCCGTCTCCGGGCGGATCCGGTTGGCGGACGCCGAGCGGCCCGGAGCGTGAACGACGGGATCGGGGAAAACGCTCCCCATGCGCGTACGATCGCCGGAACCAGGGCCTATCCTGGGAGTTGTGACGATCCCCCGACCTCCACCACGCATGCCCTCGACCCTTCTCGACCACCACGAAGCGAGCGGCGCTCGCCTCGCTCAGCGCCCCTGGGGAACCGTCGCCCTGACCTTCGGTGACGTCCCCGCCGAATACCGCGCCGGCACCGAAGGCGCGGCGCTGTTCGACGACACGGACCGCGGCCTCCTGCGAGTGACGGGTGGCGACGCGGCGGACTTCCTCCATCGGCTGCTCGCGAACGAGGTCCGCGCGCTCACGCCCGGGAGCGGTAACGCGAACCTGCTCCTCTCGGCGAAGGGCAAGGTCCTGCACGGCTTCGACCTCCACGTCGGTGAGGGAGAGCTCCTGCTGTCGGCGGAACCGGGCGATGTTCAGGCGCTGGCGACGGCGCTCGACATGTACCACTTCACCGAGGACGTCGCGTTCGAGGACGCGAGCGCCGAGCACGCTCCCCTCTCCCTGGTCGGACCGCGGAGCCGGGAGGTCGTGGAGGCGGTGACGGGGCCCCTCGGCGCGCGCGCCGATCACACCACGGTCACGCAAGCCTGGAAAGGCGGCCGGCTCCGGGTGAACGCGCTCGGCGGAGCGGGCTCGCCCGGTTTCCGCGTCGACGCCGGACCGAGCGGCGCGCGGGAGCTGTGGGATGCCCTGGTCCGTGCCGGCGCGGTCCCCGCCGGTCTCGCTGCGTACGACATCCTCCGTGTCGAAGCCGGCCGCGCGGCGTTCGGAGTCGACGTGACCGACGACGTCTACCCCCAGGAAGCGCGCCTCGACGAGGCCTTCAGCCTCGAGAAGGGCTGCTACATCGGGCAGGAGGTCGTGGCGAAGATCGACACGTACGGTGGGCTCAACAAGAAGCTCCTCGCGCTGCGTGTCGCACACGACGACCCGGTCGCTCCCGGCACCGAGCTCGGGCTCGACGGCGTGGAGCAGCGTTCGCTCGGCATCGTCACGTCCTGGGCGTACTCCTTCGTCCTCGACACGGGGCTCGTCTTGGCCTACGTCAAGCGCAAGCACCAGGACGTCGGGACGGTCTTCCGGCTGGGAGACGGCGGAGTCGAGGCAACGATCGTCGAGTCGCCCGTCCGACACTGAGGAGGAGCGGAGTCCTACTCGCCGGGGCCCGGGGGAACGACCTGGAAGGCGCGCGGGGTCCCCCGGAAACTCGAGAGCGAGATGTCGACGTCGAGCGTCAGCGGTCCCGCCGGGACCTCGCCCTGCACGCGCACCGGGACGCCCGTGTGGCGCTCCACCCACAGGTGGATGCTGCCGCGCAGCCCGAAGAGTCCCTCGAACCGCTCCCCCTCGTCCTCGTCGTCGACGTCGAGGAGATCGTCCGGATGGCGCGCTGCATTGAGGATGACCTCGACCGCGTCGAATCGCCCGGCGGGGGTCTCGTGGACGAGGACCTCCCCGAGCTCGAGCGTGATCGCCCACAGCTTCCTCTTCTGGATGACCGGGAACTCGGTCCGCTCGAGCCCGCGCATGATGAAGGTGCGGACCAGGTAGACGGCGCTGGTCATGTCGAGCGTCTCGGCGGGGATGTCCCGGAGCTCAGGGTCGCGCCAGATCCGGGTCCCGCGGGGCGCGCCCGTGCTCGTGTCCCGGCGGTAGCTCGAGACGGCCTTCTCCTCCTTGAAGCCGAGGAGGAGCTCCCGGCGCCGCTCCTCGGAGCCCTTCTGGGTGGAGTGGTAGACGATCCGGGGCCACTCCTGGGGCTGGTGGCGGGCCTCGAGAGTGGCATCCATCGTGTAGAGCAGATGCTTCCCGTAGGCGTGGGCCTTCATCCAGCACGTCATGGGAGGAGGAATCTCCTCTCCATTGGTCCCGGAAGCCTCGACCGGAGCGTTCGCGACCAAGAGGGAAGTGCGGTACTCCTCGACGCCGGCGGACATCGTCACCGTCCCGAGCGCAGCGCCGATCACGCCCCAGGCGACGTCCACGTCGAAGACGAGCTCCTCGTCCCAGGGGACGAAGAGCGGCAGGAGTCCTTCGCCGCGGTCGATCTGGTGCGGCATCCGCCCCGAGCGCGACGCAGCGGCCTCGAGAATGGCGGCCTCGTCCACTGCGGGCTGGCCCGCCGGCGCAGGAGACTGCGCCGCGAGAGAGGGTGCGAGTAGGCTCGCGACCAGCGCGGGGAAGCGCATTAGAAAACCTGCGCGTCGGAGGATCACGTCGTGAGCAGGGGAGGACCGAACGACTCTCGTCGTTTCCCTATCCTACGCTCCGCTTCGCGCAGAGCCACGCGTGCAGTCGACAGGTTCTCGCGCGCAGCCAGCGTCAGGATCTCGGAGACCGCCGTCCCGATGCGGCGCTCGATCTCGACCGGCGGCTGGCGATCGCCGCGCAGGTGAAAGAGCGCTCCGAGGATCAGCGCGCCCGAGGTGATGGCTATGTCCGGAATGTAAAGGACGTCGCGGGCGTGGAGCTGGTCTCCGTGCTCCATGCGGGCCAGCACGTTGTTGGCGGCTCCGGCTACCATCCGGGCCCGGAGCCGCTTGATGGTCAGGTCGTGCAGGATCCCGCCCATCGCACAGGGGGCGAAGACGTCGCACTCGCGGTCGAACACCTGCGTCGGATCGACGATCTCCAGGTCGAGCCGTCCCTGGATCCGCTTCACGCGCTCGGGATCGATCTCGGCTCCGAGCACGTGGGCGCCTTGATCCAGAAGGCGTCGAGCGAGCCGCTCGCCAACGCCGCCCAGGCCCTGGACGAGAATCGTCCGCCGGGACCAGTCCTCCTCGCCATAGAGGTGCCGCAGACCCGTGGCGATGCCGGCGAAGACGCCCTCGGCCGTGGCGCCGGCGAGATCGCCGGGGCCGTCGTCTCCCGGATCGGTGGCGAAGCCCGTCTCGCGGGTTACCCAGGCCAGCTCCCGCGGACCGGTGCCGACGTCGGGGCCCGTGTAGAAACGGCCTGCGAGGCGCTCCACGGTCCGGCCGACGAAACGGTAGGCCGCGGGCCGGTCCAGCTCCGGATGGTCCAGGAGGACCATCTTCCCGCCCCCTGCCGGGAGCCCGGCCAGGGCGCACTTGTGGGTCATGGACCGGGAGAGCCGCAGGCAGTCTCTCAGGGCATGGTCCTCGTCCAGGTACTGCCAGCGCCGGAGCCCTCCGAAGGCCGGCCCGACACTCGTGTCGTGGATCGCGAGGAAGGCCCGCAAACCGCTGGCGCGGTCGTGCAGGGCGACGACCTCCTCGAATCCACCGCGGGCCATCGCATCGAGGACGTGGAGGGACATGGGGAACACGCCCCCGGAGGGGCGGCCGGGGGCTCAGGGGAGGACGCCGGACGTGCGAACTCCCTACAGTCGTATTGTAGACCACTGCGAACGACCGGCCCGTTCTCCCTTGGAGAGCTCGCCTGCGGTCCCCGGGAATAGGCTGCGCCCAGGACCGTCCTGTCTCCGATCCAGACCCCCCCCGGACCCACCGCCGACCTTGAAGACCCTCTCCTGCACCCTGACCGTCCTCCTCGCCGCATGCTCGAGCACGCCCGGGCCCGACGAGGACCCGATCGAGTTCCCGGAGGCGGATCGGATGGAGCTCGTCGAGCCCGAGACCACGCTCGGGTTCCTGATGACCCGGCTGGACGATGCCGTCCGGGCCTGGAACGTCCTGAAGCAGTCGGGGCATGGAGAGGAGGACGCACGCAAGCTCCGCAGCCTCGAGAGCTTCCTCGAGAATCAGGTGCGCCTGCACCTCTCGGACATGATCGCCCAGCTCGAGGCCGGACCGCCGAAGAACCGCGCCGTCGCGGCGGTCGCCCTCGGCTTCTCGGGTCTGGAGGAAACGCAGAGTCCGCTCCTCTCCGCCCTCGAGGACGGGAGCTCCCTCGTCGTCGGGAACGCGCTCCTGGGGCTGGGCATCCTCGCGATGCCGGACACGCCCCTCTCGCAGATCTGCTACTCGCTGCGCAACGACTCCGATCCCGCGATCCGTCGCAATGCTGCCTACGCGTTGCAACGCATCGTCGAGGCGGGAGGACGAGACGAGTGCGCGGTCGAGAGCGCTCGCACGGGCATCGCCGACGGCGAGCCGTCGATTCGCGTCATGGCCGCGATCACGCTGGGACTGCTGGCCGACGGGGAGTCGATTCCCCGTCTCGGAGACCTGCTCCACGACGAGGAGGACTTCGTCTGCCTGGCCGCCGCAACGGCCCTCGTCCGGATCGGTCGTGACAACGAAGTCAACACGGGCGAGGCCGCTCGCCTTCTCGTTGCCGCCCTCGACCGCGAGCGGTCCCAGCGCAGGAGAATGATCCACCGCGAGCTCGCGCGGCTCCGCGGCGCCAACCTCGGCGACAGCGTCGAGCCCTGGCGCGAATGGGCCTACAAGATTCCGTAGTTGACTCGGCGCGCATCAGCGCGCGCCGAGGATGCCCTGCGGGCGGCACGGCGCGACTCCGCGCCGGCGCGGCCTTCGGCCGCGGGGGGGGCCAGGGTACTTGGGTGGGGGTGGCCTGCGGCGCGGGGCGCTTCGGACGCGCAGGGGATGTACGGGCGGTAGGATGTGCGGGTGAGGGGGCGCGTTTCCAAGAAGACTCTGGGGTTCACGGAGTCCGTGATCCGCGAAATGACGCGGGTTTGCACGGAGAGCGGGGGGACCAACCTCGCCCAGGGGTTTCCGGACTTTCCGGCACCGGCCGCGATGAAGGAAGCGGCCAAGCGTGCGATCGACGCGGATATCAACCAGTACGCCGTGACGTGGGGGGCGCCGAGTCTGCGGCGCGCGATCGCAGCGCGCACGAGCGCCTACAACGCGATCCCGACCGATGCGGATGCACACGTGACCGTGTGCTGCGGCGCGACCGAGTCGATGATCTCGACTCTGATGGCGGTCCTCGACCCGGGTGACGAGGTCGTGATCTTCGAGCCCTTCTACGAGAACTACGGACCCGACTGCGTCCTCTCCGGAGCGGTGCCGCGCTTCGTCACGCTCCGCCCGCCGGAATGGACCTTCGACGAGCAGGAGCTCGCGGCTGCGTTCGGGGAGAAGACTCGCGCAGTGATCGTCAACACACCGCACAACCCGACCGGCAAGGTCTTCACCCGCGAGGAGCTCTCCACGATCGCCCGGCTCTGCGTCGAGCACGACTGCCTCGCGATCACGGACGAGATCTACGAGTACATCCTCTACGACGACGCGCAGCACGTCTCGATCGCCTCGCTTCCCGAAATGCGAGACAGAACCGTGACGATCTCCGGCCTCTCCAAGACCTGGTCGGCGACGGGTTGGCGGGTCGGCTGGTGCATCGCGAACGAGGAGATCACGGGCGCGATCCGCAAGGTCCACGACTTCCTGACCGTGGGCGCACCGGCTCCGCTGCAGGAGGCGGCGGCCGAAGCGCTCGCCTTCGACGAGACTTACTTCACCGGTCTGGCGATGGAATACGCCGAACGCCGGGACGTTCTGCTCGAGGCGCTGGAGGAGACCGGATTCCGCACGTTCCGACCGCAGGGGGCGTACTACATCATGACCGACATCTCCGGCCTGACGGACCTGGACGACGTCGCCTTCGCGATGCAGCTCGTGGCAGACGGAGGCGTCGCGACCGTCCCCGGCTCGAGCTTCTTCCACGACCCTGACGACGGGCGCAATATCATTCGCTTCTGCTTCGCGAAACGCCTGGAGACGCTGGGGCGGGCAGCAGCGATCCTTCGCCAGCGGCTCTCCTCGCTCGCTCCATGACTCCGGGCCCCAGCCTCCGTATTTCCCCCGTGATCTGCACTCCCCTCATTTCAGCCGCCCTCGCACTGGGAACAGGACTCTCGGGATGCGCCGAGCAGGATCCGGGGAGGGAGGGCCGCGACCCCGTGCCGGAGACTCGGGAACCGTCGGATCCTCCTCCGCGGTTCGCCGTGGCAGGCATCAAGGGCTTCACGGCGGTCTCCGACATCGTCTACGCAGAGGCCCCCGATCGGCCCCACAGGCTCGAGGCGATCTACGTCTTCCCGGGTCGGACGCGCTGGTGGCTGAGCGACGTGACGCCCGGGGCCGCACGACGCTCCGTCGAGTACCGCTACGGCTCGAAGCTCTACAAGGTCGGCGGAGCCACGGAGGAGTCCACGCCCTACGAAGGCGGGAGCCGCGACTTGATGCTGCGCCAGATGGAGCTCCGCCGCGCAACCCTGTTCTGGCCCGACGGGCTCGACTGGGAAGAGCGCGACGGGGACATGCGCGCATCCGTAGGCGGAGTCGAGGGTGGCCCGTTGGGGCACGTCGTCGCGACCGTCGGCGACGGAGAGCGGCCGAGCTCCTTCACCATGTTCGACGCGGAGGGCATCGCGAAGGAATCCCTCGACGTCCTGGAATGGAACGAGGTCGACGGCCGCGCATGGCCCCGCCGACTGCGCTTCCGAGTCGGTGACCAAGTCGTGTGGAACGAAACCGTCCGAGCGATCGACGTCCGTACGCGCTACCTGGACTCGTTCTTCGTCCCCACCGATCGCAGAGACGCGCCAGGCGGCACCACGGATACGTCGGTGGTCGAAACCACGGAGCTCCCCGTCCTTCGCCTCAAGCGTGTCCCGCTCGCGAGCAAGTCGGACTGGGCGCAGGCGCAGCGCACGGCAGAGAAGGAGCTCGCCAGCGAGAGTACGCGCCTCGGCGGTGACCTCGATCCCGTCGCCCGTTTCGCGATCGATGCGAATGGAACCCCGACACACGTCCTGCTCGCGCTCAGTACCACGTCCCGGGACCGAGCGGGATACGAGCTCCTCGAGAGTCGCAGCGGCCTGATGCTCGTCCTCGACGACCTCACGCACTTGAACCGCTCGGTCGTCCGCCGGCTCCTCGACGCGTTGCCGCCCGGGACCCGCCCGGCGCCTGTCTACGTGCGTCGAACGCGCTCCTACGTGCAGGTGGTCCTGCCCCTGGTTCCAGAGGATTGAGTGTCCTCGGCGGCCCTCCGGTGTCCCCGCCCGGGGACGGTGGAGAGCACTCGAGAGGGTGCCCTGGCCTCCCCCGCGGAGCCCCCCGGGAGGCATCGGAATTGCTACGTTCGAGGCGTCCGCCCCGACCCCTGGTTTCCTGGAGGCCCCGATGAAGACTCTCACCGTGCTCAAGAAGGTCGCTCTCGTCGTTCCCCTCGTTGCCCTCGCCGCCGGTGTCGAGGCCCAGCGGGGTCGGTCCTCGGGATCCTCGCGGGGCTCGGTGTCGACTCGCAGTGCGGGGTCATCCGGAGGCAGCCGCTCGACTCCCTCCATCTCACGGCCGACGCGCTCCATCGGGAGCAGCATCGGCCGCACGTCCATCGGGCGCAGCATCGGCTCGACCGTCGGAAGGTCCGGGAGCACCAGGACGGCCGCGCCGATCTCACGTGGGACGACCTTCGGGCGCTCGGGGGGACGCACCTCGGTGCGCTACGTCACGCCCACGACGACACGTGGCACACCGACGTACCGTGCGCCCACGATCAGCGGACGCTCGACGCGCGACACGGGGCCGACCTACACGTCTCCGACTTCGACGCGCTACTCGCCGACGACGACGAGCGGAGCGCGTGGAGGCTACTCGTCCGGCACGCCCTCCAGCGGCTCGTCGCTCTACGGCAGCCGGGGCTACAGCGGCAGGAGCTACGCGGGCGGCGCCGGATCGCCTTCGCAGAGTCCGGTGACGCTGGACGCACCGAGCCCTGTGCCCCCGACCGGACACCCCTACGTCGAACCGGCCGCTCCGTCGCGCTCGCGCGGCTTCCCGAGGGCCTACACACCCAGGACGTACACGCCCCGGAGCTACACCCCCCGCGGCGATGCGGGCAGCACGCGGACCACGCCCGCCTCTCCCCGCTCTGCGCCCCGCGTCCCCCGCGACGTGAGCGACATCGCCGCGCGCTATCGATCCGGGGACGTCGGCAGGTCGCGCGGCGGCACTCTTTCGGGGGGGACACGATCGGGCGGTACGCGAGGAGCACCGACGGGCGGCGCAGGAGGCGACGCGCCGGACGACGCGGGTGATTCGGGTGGTGCAGGCGGCGCGGGCCCCGCGGGACGACGCGGCGGAGGCCGTACGAGCCCGAGCCCCGGCTCGAACACCCCCGCGAGCGCGGTACCGACCGGACTGGTGAACGTTCCCGATGGCGCCTACAAGGCCGGACCGGCGGGACGACTGGACCCCGCGAACCGCCCGCGCGGCGGCGACAGCGGCGCCATCGCAGGTCGTCGCGGGGGACGCGTCTCCGAGCCCGGGAACGTCGTTCCGGGCGCGACAGGCGGCAGCGGCGCGAGCGCCCCGGTGCCCGGTTCGTCCGGATACGTGACACCGGGCGGCACGCCGATCGTCACCACTCCGACGATCTCCAAGGCGGTTCACCACGGATACCACCACGGACACGGTGGCCACTTCGACCACGGTGGACACCACGGGTACTACGGACACCACGGCTACTCTCCCTTCAGCTACTGGGGCTGGTACGCGTGGTGCGCGCCCTACTACTACTACGACTGGTACGTCCGCTGGCGCTATCCCTCGCACAGCTACGTCTACGTCAACTACCCGTCTTCGATCGCCGTGTACGAGACTGCCGGCTACGAGTCTCCCGCCCAGGAGATCGTCTACGTGGACGAGCCGAGAACGTTCGCGACCGGTGAGGAGATGCCTCCGCTCGAGCTGACGGCAGCAGCCGAGCGTTACCTCGAGCTCGGGGATCGCGCCTTCCGCGAGGGTCGCTACGGCGACGCCGTGCACTTCTACGCGAAGGCGACGGAGTTCGCGTCCGACGAGGGCGTCATGTACCTGGTCCTGTCCGACGCGCTGTTCGCGACCGGGGACTACCACTACGCAGCGTATGTCGTGCGGAAGGCTCTCGAGCTCGATCCGACGCTCATCGACCACCCTGTCGACAAGCACGGGTTCTACTCGGATCCTGCAGAGTTCGATCGGCAGCTCGACCTCCTCGAGCAGTACGTGCGGGACCACCCGAACGACACCGACTCGCGATTGGTTCTCGCCCTGAACCTGCTCTTCGGGGCCCGCCCTGGCGAGGCCTTCAACGTGCTGGAGAGCTCCTACTCGGCCGCACTGCGCCAGGACCCCGCCGCGCAACGCGTGCGCGAAGTCGCGGAGCGGTTGGTCGGCACCCGCTGAGTCAGGAGAGCTCTCGCGGCCCGGGGTCGCCCTCGAAGAAGGTGACCTCGGGTGCGCGGCCGAAGGTCGCCTCGAAGCTCCGCGCGAGGTAGGACTCGAAGCCGTCGCGAGCGTCACTCCGCAGGAGAATCACAGCGCATCCTCCGAACCCGGCCCCCGTCAGTCGGGCGCCGAGGACGCCTTCCCACGAGAGCGAGGCGTCCACGAGACAGTCGAGCTCGGGCACAGAGACGTCGAACAGGTCGGCGAGCGAACGGTGGGCGGCGGACATCTGCTCGCCGAAAACGGCCAGATCGTGGTCCAACAGTGCGCGCCGCGCTACCCGAGTGCGCGCTACCTCTTCCACGACATGGCGGCCACGCCGAGCAACGTCGGCGGGAAGCTCGTGTTCGTACGCGTCGAAGACCTCGATCGTCACGTCGCGCAGGCAGGTCGCGCCCGGGGCATGCGGGGCCAGGGCCGAGAACGCTCTCTGGCACTCCTCGACGCGCTGGTTGAACGCGCCCTGGGCGAGGTTCCGGCGAACGCCGGTATCCGCGACTGCGATCACGACCTGGTCCGGGTCCAGCGGCAGGTGTTCGAAGCTCGCGTCCTTGCAATCGAGCCAGAGCAGGTGCCCTGGCCGCGCAAACCCGACGGCATAGGGATCCATGATCCCGCACTGCACGCCGACGAAGCCACGCTCGGCGGACAGCGCCGCTTCCACGATGTCGCGATCCGTGAGCTGGGTCCCCCACGTCCGATCCAGAGCGAGAGCCGTCGCGACACAGATCGAGGCCGACGAGGACAGACCCGCTCCGATCGGCAGGTTGCCCCCGAAGAGCAGGTCGATTCCGGACGCCTCCCTGCCCGCGAGAGTCGCCAGCTCGCGAATCACTCCGACCGGATAGTCGATCCAGGACGAGATGGGCCCGAGCGGTAACGCGTCCAGCTCGATCTCGTGCTCCCCCGGCTCGAGCGTCGAGGCGAGCCGCACGGTCCGATCCGCACGCGGCCGAAGCGCGACGACCGTCCCAGCGTGGAGAGCCGTGGGCATCACGGGGCCCCCGTTGTAGTCGAGGTGGGCGCCCATGAGATTCACGCGACCAGGGGCGAAGAAGACGCGCGAGGGTCCCGCGCCGAATCGGGCGCGAAACTCGCGCTCGTGAGCTCCAACGAGGTCCGCGAGCGGGAGACGTGACGCGTTCTGGCTCCCCTCCTTCATCGGGACAGAGCTTACCCCACACGAGCGAGGGTTCGCGCGCGCTGGACTGGCCCGCGAGCGCTGCCAGAGCTATGGTCGGGGCATGAGTCGCTCTCGCCTCGCCGCACTGGGAGTCGCGCTGATCGCGGTCTTCCTGACGAGCTGCACGACCGTGGAGTTCTCGCGCCTCTCGGAGAGCCACGGAGAGTTCGAGGCGAAGGGATGGTGCTTCACGATCTTCGCGATCGACATCCCGAAGCGCGCGGTCGACGTCCCTCGCGAGAACCTCTCAGACGCCCGACAACCGAACATGCGGGTCGAGGAGCAGATCGTCACGCCCTACTTCGGGCGGTTCGACTGGATTCTCGACATCATCAGCTTCCGTCGCGCGACGCTTCGCGGTACGTGGGGATTCGCCCCGGCCGAAGCCACAGACGGAACCTCCAACTGAAGATCCAGCCCAGGATCTTCCTTGCAGCGAGCAGAGTCCCGGTGACCGTTCCGGTGATCTTGCTCTTGCCCACGCGCGGGCGGTAGCGGACCGGCACCTCGACGACGCGCATCCGCGCGGTGCGCGCCTTCAGCTGCATCTCGATCGTCCAGCCGAAATCCCGGTCGGCCATGCAGAGATGTCGAAGTGCACCGACCCTGATGGCCCGAAAGGGACCGAGGTCCGTGTGCCTGGCGCCGAAGAGGGCGAGCATCAGGAAGCACGCGAGGCGGTTGCCGAGCCAGGCCTGGGGCAACAGTGCGTCCATCGAGGCGCCGCCCAGCAAGCGCGAGCCGATGACGAGCTCCGCACTGTTCGCGAGCACGGGCTCGAGAACGAGCGGGAGGTCTCCGGGAAAATCTGAGTGGTCCGCGTCGAGGAACACCAGGACGTCCTCGTCCCCCAGGGGCCCTTGGTCGCCGTTCGCCTCGTCGAGGAGCCGCGCGATACCGGCGAGGCAGGCCTGTCCGTAACCGCGACGCGGCTCCGAAACGACCTCTGCCCCCCCTTCTCGGGCAACGGCGGCAGTCCGATCCCCGGATCCGTTGTCGACAACGACGAGTCGCGAGAGCACGCCCGGAGGGAGCTCGGACAGCACGAGGGGCAGCGCCTCTTCCTCGTCGAACGCGGGAATGACCATCCCGACGCGGACGGACCCGCGGTCGAGGGTGTGGAACACGGCCGATGGCACGGGTCAGCGCTCGCGGCGCAGGAGGACGATGCCTATCTCGCCGTTCAAGGGCTCGATCAGCGCGCCCTTGCGGGCCTGGAACATGCGCTGGACCGGCGCGGAGTTCTTGGGCGCCGTCCGGTGGATCCAGCCGAGGTCACCGCCCCTCGAGAGACTCGACAGGTCGTCGCCGAAGGTCTTCACCAGGCGCCCCATGTCCTCCCCACCGAGAATCCGTTCGCGCAGGTCCAGGGCGAGATCCATGGCATCCAGGACCTCGCGCGGATTCGGCCGGAGTCCGGGCTCGGCTCCGTCGTATGCGAGCGCGAGCACACGCACGCGGATCCAGTTGTTCTCGCGCAACTCGGGGTCGAGCTCTTCGGGCGGGACGCGGAGGACGACGTACAGGGATCCGGAAGCCTCGATCGGACCCGTGACCTCGCCCACGCGGCTCTTGAACACTTCGAGCTTGATCAGGCTGTCGCGGGAGCCGCGTTCGAAGATCGACCAAGCCCCGCCGCGCGCTGCGCTCGCGGGGTGGGCGGAGTGATCGAGCGCGAGCGCGGCGAAGCTCTCCCCGTCCCTCGCTCGCTTCGCGATCGAGCGCGCGAGCTCCCACGCCTCTTCCTCGGTGCCGCGGATCTTGATCAAGCGACATCCGGCCCACGTCTCGAACCTGCGGGGAACGAAGACCCCCCGCTCGGTGACGATCGGATCCCCGGTCTCCCCGATCTCGGCCGAGAAGAGGAAGGCGTCCAGGTCGCCGGAGAGCATGCCCTGGGCGAAGCTCCCGAGGATGCTGCCCTTGTCGCCGTTCCCGAGCGCGGAGCGCTCCGCCGCGACCGCATACCAGTCCGCACCGCCGCGGAGGTCCTGGACGAGGCCACGCGCTTCCTCGAGGACCTCCTCCGGCTCGGACTCGACGGGTGGGTACACGCCCTCGACGCCGACGTGGGGCATCCAGATCAGGCCCAGGGTACGCAGCTCGGGCGGTTCCTCCTCGAGGTACAGGGGGCTGGCGAACGGGGAGGACGGGAGCGCCTGTTCATCGGCAGCAACGAAGAACGGGACGAAGAGGAGGACCGGGAGAGTCAGACCCATGGGGCCGAGGATACGGGGTCGGAAGCGTTCAGGGGACGGACGTTCCCGAGCCGAACGGAGTTCCGTCTTCGGGGTGCCGGGCGGTGTCCTTCCGCACGGAATCCAGGGTCTCCTCCAGGACCTCGGCGAAGGGGCGAGGCTCCCAGCCCAGCTCGGCGCGCGCGCGATCGGCACGGACCCGGAAGTGGGCGCCGAGAAGCCGTAATGCCTGGGGCGTCGCGAACTCGATCGGGCGTATCCGATCGAGGAGCCAGGCCGCTCTGACGACGACGCTCCACGCGAAGGGCGGAAGCGTGAAGAGGACGCGCCCCCGCCCCAGCCGGTCGAACACACGCGCGTAGATCTCACCGATCCGGAGGCTGGACTGGCACAGGAGGTAGCGACGCCCCGCACGCCCTCGCTCGAGAGCGAGCACGATGCCGCGCGCGACGTCCTTCACACCGACGACACTGAGACTCCCCGGCGGCGCCACCAGCCCCGCAGAGGGACGCGTCACGAGCGTGGCGAGAAACCGGCCCATGTTGGTCGGCCGGTGGGTCGGCCCGTAGACGGCACCGGGGCTCGCGACGACGACCTCCAGCTCGTCGCCGTCGGCCTCGAGGGCCGCGACCTCCGCGGCGTGTTTGGTGTCGACGTAGTCGTTCTGAAGGTGAGCTCCGTTGAACTCGGCATCCTCTTCCAGCGCGCCGTCGGCAAGCGTGCTCACGCCGAGCGCGACGATCGAGCTCACGTGGACGAAGCGACGAATCCGGGAGCTCTGCGCCGCGTCGAGGAGGGCGCGAGTGGCGGTGACGTTGGAGCGGATCTGGAGATCGCGGTCCCCCGTCCGGTAGCTGATCACTGCCGCGGAGTGGACGAGCACGAGATCCTCGTCGTCCTGCGCGGCGTCGCAGAACTCCCGCACCGCGCGGGCAAGGCTCGCGGGCTCGAGCAGGTCCCCGGTATGCCAACTGCTGCAGGACGGCCGACTCCTGTCCGAGCCGGAGCGCGCGAGGCCGTGAACGTCGTGACCGCACCGCGAGAGCTCGCTCACGATCTCCGCGCCCAGGAATCCCGTCGCGCCTGTCACGAGGACCCGGCTCATCAGGGCATCGGGCGGGCGACCTCGGGAGGCGTCGGGAGATCGAGCCGCGCGACGGTACCCGGCGCGTCGGCGCGCGGCTCGAGCTCGATGTCCCCCCCCATCTCCTCCACGACCCGCTTGGATATCGCGAGGCCGAGCCCCGTCCCCTCGCCCTTGGTCGTGAAGAACGGCTCGAACAGACGCTCCCTGGCCTCGGGCGAGAGTCCCGCACCCGTGTCGAGGATCTCGATCCGGACGCGTGACTCGTCGGGCAACTCGATGCGCACCAGCAAGCGACCTCCCTCGTCCATGGCCTGCAGGGCGTTCGAGACGAGGTTGGTGAGGACTCGACGCAGCTTCCCCGGGTCCGCCCAGACGACGCGGGACTCGCCTTCGATGTGGATCGAGACGCCGCGTTCCTGAGCCCAGGCGCCGTGGAGCTCGAGGACCTCGTCGACCTGCGTGCGGGTGTCGAGCCGCTGGGGGACGGGCTTTCGGCCACCGGTGAACTCGTAGAAGTCGGTCGCGATCTCTCGCAGGTTGTCGACTTGGCGGTCCATGAGCGCCAGAGTCCGATCGAGGATCTCCTCCAGGTCCCCGCGCCGTTCCGCGCGGGCCCTTCGGAGCAGGTCGAGCGAGAGCTTCATCGGAGTGAGCGGGTTCTTGATGTCGTGTGCGATCTGGCGCGCCATCTCGCGCCAGGCGGCGTCCTTCTCGGCCTTGATCAGTGCTTCGCGATTCTCCGAGAGATCGCGCGTCATGGCATTGAACGCGTCTGCGAGCTCCCCGAGCTCGTCGCGCGAGCCGATCTCGATCCGCGCGGAGAGGTCGCCCTCGGCGACGCGTCTGGTGTGGGTCTGCAGGGCGAGGATCGGCTTCGTCGTCCGACGCGCGATCACCAGTACCCACAGAACGCACGCGAGCAAGACACCGGCGGTGCCCTTGTACAGGAGCGCCGTGAGCTCTTCGGTCACGGCGAAGATGTCCTCGTTGTTGATCCCGACGCCGACGAACCAGCCGAAGCCGCTCGTTCCCGCGGCGCACTGCTTGAAGGCCGCGTTCTTCCGGACCCCGTGGAACGTGTACTCCCGAAACAGACCCGCTTCGCCCGGCGTACCCGAGCGTGCGTCCGCGACCATCTGCGGGAGGTTCACGAGCTCACCGGACACACGCTCTTCGATGAGCCGGGGGTCCTGATGCGCCAGGATGGTGTCCGCGTCCGCGCCCCAGATCCACGCGTACGGCGAGGGGACGACGTCCTCGGGGACCATGCCGCGGAAGTAGTCCTTCACGAGCGGAGCCCGCAGGAGGTCGTCGAACGTCTTCCAGTTCACGAGCCCCAGGAGTGCGCCCGCGAACTCGCCGCCCGGCACGTCGTGGATCGCCCGGGCGATCCCGATGTGGTAGGTGCGCGGAAGGTCAGAGGGATCGTCCGGGATTCGCAGCCCCAGGCGTTCGGAGCGGTGGTGGTCGACGAGAGCCTCCCCGCTCCGCACGACCTGGTCGAACCAGCCCTCGGCTCCGAAGTCCCACGCGAAGAGGCGATCGAGCTGCAGCTCGGGGAGCGGAGCTCCGTCGGGACCGCGGCAATTAACGGAGACGAGCCGTCCGTCCGCGTCCACGAGCAGCAAGAGGTCGTAGACGCGGCTGTTCTCCACGTAGCGATCGAACGCAAGCGTCTGCTCGCGCCGGTGGTTGCGGTCCGGCCCCCCCGGCCGTCTCCCCGCGGCGACCGCCCTCGTCTCCGCGACACCCCAGGTCGTGCGCTCACGATCCGAGCGAGCTTCGACGATCGCTTCGTGGGTCCGCGGGTCGGCCGTCCACAGGGCAATTTCTCCCCGCCGGTGCTCGATCTCGCGATCGACTTCTCGGGCGAGATCGGTCGCGAGCCCGACGAGCGCCTGCTTGACCACCTCGAGCGAGCGCTTCGCGACGGTCTGGTCCACGAAGACCGCGAACCCGCAGAACGGGACGATCACGGCCGCGAGCACGGCCAGCACGAACTTCGTGGAGATGCGGCGGAGCTTCAAGCGGTCCCGTGCTTCGGGAGGCCCGTCCGTGACGGCGACGAGCGTCGCGCGGGCATCGTTGGCTACTATACCAGCGCTCGCAGCGCCGGAAGAGCACACGGTTGGCGCGCGGCTCGACGATCGTGAAAGCTCCCGCGCCCAGGCGAATCCTCGTCGTACGACCCTCGCACCTCGGCGACGTCGTCTCCGCGTTGCCGGTGTTCCACGCGCTCCGCGCGGCTGCGCCCGAGGCCGAGATCGGGTGGGTCGTTCAGCCGGAGTTCGGGAGCTTGCTAGCGGGCCTCCCGGGCCTGGACCGCGTCTTCCCCTTCGGGCGTCGGCGTGGAATCGGGGCGTGGGTCCGGCTGCGACGCGAGCTCCGCGAGTTCTCCGCCGACCTGGCAGTCGATGCACAGGGGAACCTGAAGAGCGCCGGTGCCATGCTCGCTTCCGGGGCACCGCGGCGAATCGGCCTGGCACGCGTCGACTGGCGCGAGCGAATGGGTGCCTTGGTCGTCAACGACGCGGCGCCGCCGGCGCGTCCGGGCTCGCATGCGGTCGAGCGGATGTTCTCGCTCGCCCGGCACGCGGCCGGAGCCCTCGGCGACGACGACTCCGAGCTGCGAACGGACCCGGGCCTGACGCAGGCCGAGCTGGCGCGCGGGGAGGCTCTCGCGCGACGCCACTTGCCCGGCAATGGACGACCGGCCGTGATCGTGCACCTCGCAGCCCCGAACGACGTCCGCTCGTGGCCGGTCTCCCACTATCGCGGGCTCGCGGAGCTCCTGCTCTCGCGCGGTCGTGGCGTCCTGCTCCTCTCGGGACCCGGAGAGCGTCCGATCGGCGTGCACTTGCGGGAGGCGATGGGGACGCGCCCCGGCCTGCGCCACTGGGTGGGCCAGCACCACCTGCGGGAGACGTCCGCCTTCTTCGCGGCGAGCGCGCGGCGCGATGCGCGTCTCGTTTCGTGCGATTCGGGACCGATGCACCTGGCAGCCGCCTGCGGAATGGCGGTGGTAGCACTCGCGGGCCCCCAGGACCCGGCCCGCACGGGCCCATGGCCGCCGACCGACCGCGACGGATCCCCTCACACGGTCGTCACGTCGGCCGACCCGCCCGAGTGCTCGCCCTGCCTGTCGCGGTCCTGCCGCCACCGGGAGGGACCGGTCTGCATGTCCGAGCTCCTGCCCGAACGCGTCGGCGAGCTCTTCGACTGAGGCACCATGGAGATTCCCCGCTACCTCCCCGATCGGCCGTTCCCCCCGTACGCCTACCTCCCGGGTCGGGACGCTCACCCGACGCGCGACCCCAAGGGGCACTCGTACGGCGAGGAGCTGGAGACGAGCGAGTGTTCCTCGCCCCACGACTGGCGCGACAACGCGGAGTACCTGTGGGGCGTCGATCTCTACAACCACGGATTCCTCTGGGAAGCCCACGAGGCCTGGGAAGGTCTCTGGCACCCGGCCAAGCGGGATCCCGTCCTGGCCGGCTTCTTCCAGGGGCTCATCCAGTGCGCCGCCGCCTGCCTCAAGATCCCGATGGAGCAGCCCGCCGGCCTGGCCCGGCTCTCGACGATGGGAACGCAGAAGCTCGAGGAGGTGGAGCGCGAGGTGGGCGAGGAATTCATGGGCCTCGAGCTCACGGGCTTCACAGAGGCCATGCGCACCTTCGCCGCTTCCGCTCCGCCGTCCGTCGAGGGCAGGCCCAGGATCGTCCTCGCGACCGAGAAATGAGGTCACGGCCCCCGCGTATCGCGACGGTTCGTACCCGCCCCCACGGAGATCCTCCCCATGAAGCGTGCGCTCCTCCTCGCGATCGTCCTCGCCCCCGGCTGCCACATCGACCTCGACAGCGGGTTCACGGTCAACGGCGTCCGCCTGCAGGAGGAACACGAAGAGAACCTCGAGATCGTCGCGTGGGACTCGCGCGGGCTCATCATGGAGCTCGCCCTGGGCGACGCCCGCGTCGAGTCGACGTCGGGGCCCACGCGCATCGTCGCGACGGTGCACGAGCGCTATCACGGGGACGCGCGACTCGAGTACAAGGACGGTGAGCTGGTCGTGGAGACGAACAGCGGAGAGCCCGGTGCTCTGGGCGACGTCTCGATCTACACCAGCGGCCCGATCCCCAACCTCGTGATCGCGACGGGGACCGGGGACATCCTCGTCGACAGCGTCCGGATCGACGGCAACCTCTCGCTCTCGTCGGGCCTCGGAGACATCTCCGTCCTGCACGGAGGGAGCCTCGGCGACGGGAACTTCTCGACCGGCATGGGCGACATCGAGCTCGTCTCGTTCGACTGCCGCCACATCGCGGCCTCCTCGGGCATGGGGGACGTCTCGTTGAACCAGATCACGAGCAGCGTTGCCGAAGTCGCGACCGGCATGGGCGACGTGAGCCTCGTGGCGAGCAACTTCGATCGCCTCACCGCCTCTACCGGCATGGGCGACATCGACGCGGCCGGCACGAGCTACGGGTCGGCGGACCTGGACACGGGCATGGGCTCGGTGCACACGGGATCGCGGCGAGTGGAGTAGGACTCGGGATCCTCGGGCACGGCCACGGGCACGGGAGAAGACGTGGGAGGGGGCTGGAAGTAGACTTCTCGCCGTCATGCCCTCCAAGGAACAAGTGCTCGTCGCCAACGGACAGGGATTCTGGGGCGACTCGATCCTCGGTCCGATCCGGCTCCTGCGCGAGGGGCCGCTCGACTACTTGACGCTCGACTACCTGGCCGAGGTCACGTTGAGCATCATGCAGAAGCTGCGCTCGCGAGACCCGAGCAAGGGCTACGCGACGGACTTCGTGCGGCTCGTCGACCGGGTCCTGCCGGAGCTGGTCGAGAAGAACGTCAAGGTCGTCGCCAATGCGGGCGGCGTGAACCCGATGGCGTGCGTCGAGGCCCTGAAGGAGGTCGTCGCCAAGCACGGGCTCCGCGGCGTCAAGATCGCGGTCGTCGAGGGCGACGACATCCTGGATCGGATCGACGATCTGATGGCGGCGGGCGAGACGTTCGCCAACATGGACACGGGCGAGCCGCTCGCAAGGGTGCGGGACACGATCACGAGCGCGAACGTCTACCTCGGCGCGTTCCCGATCGCGGAGGCGCTCGCCGACGGCGCACAGATCGTCCTGACGGGTCGCGGAACGGACCCGGGGCTCGTCCTCGGTCCCCTGATCCACGAGTTCGGCTGGAGTGCGGACGACTACGACCGGCTCGCCGCGGGGACCATCGCGGGGCACATCGTCGAGTGCGGCGCGCAGTGCACGGGCGGGAACTACACCGACTGGCGCGACGTGCCGGACCTCGCGATGGTCGGCTACCCCGTGATCGAGGCCCGCGCCGACGGCTCGTTCGCCATCACCAAGCACGAGGGAACCGGCGGGATGGTGAGCCGCGACACCGTGGCCCACCAGCTCGTCTACGAGATGGGCGATCCGTCGCGCTACCTCACGCCCGATTGCATCGCGGACTTCACGAGCTTCCGGATGCGCGAAGCCGGATCGAACAGGGTCGAGATCGAAGACGTCGCGGGCAGCGCTCCGACCGATACCTACAAGGTGTCCATGTCCTATCACGACGGTTGGAAGGCCGTCGGACAGCTCACGATCTCGGGCCCGGATGCGCTCGACAAGGCGAAGCTCGCCGCCGACGTCGTGTGGAAACGGCTCGCGTACGACGGGTTCGAGTACGGTCCCGACGAGCGGATCGTCGAGTTCCTCGGCGCGAACGTGTGCCACGAGGGCATCGCCCTGCGCGATGCAGGCGAGCCGAGCGAGATCGTCCTGCGGATGGGCGTGAAGGGACCCGACCGCGCCAAGGTCGACCGGTTCGGGTCGGAGCTCGTCCCGCTCGTCACGAGCGGTCCGCCGGGTGTCACGGGTTTCGCCGGCGGGCGCCCGAAGGCGACCGAGATCATCGGGTTCTGGCCCGCGCTCATGCGGAAGGATCGGATCGAGACCAAGGTGACCGTTTTCGAGGCCTGAACCATGACTCGTGTCGAGCTCGCTCGCATCGCCGCCGCCCGATCGGGAGACAAGGGTGAGGGTTCGAACGTCGGGATCCTCGCGCGCTCCGACGCGGCCTACGCCTTCCTCAAGGAGCACCTGACCGAGGACGTGGTTCGCCAGCACATGAGCGAGCTCAACCTGGGAGCCGTTCAGCGGTTCGCCGCCGACAACATGCGCGCGCTCAACTTCCTGCTCGAGGACAGTCTGGGCGGAGGCGGCTCGGCCTCGCTCAAGACCGACGCGCAGGGCAAGACCCACGGACTCGCTCTCCTGCGCCTCGAGCTCGAGGTGCCCGACGAGGTACTGACCGAGACTCCCGCCTGATGGACGTCCTGCTCGAGCTGCGCGAGAAGGCGCGGCGGCTCGCCCGCCGGATCGTGCTTCCCGAGACCCAGGATCCGCGTATCGTGCAGGCCGCGGGCAGCCTCGCGTCGGAGGGGCTCGTCGCGCCGGTGCTCGTCGCGTCGCGGGGCATGGGGAGCGCTCCGGCGGGCTGCGAGGTCGTGGACCCCGCGAGTGACGACCGCACCGACCGTCTGGCCGAGACGCTCTACGAGCGCCGCAAGCACCGCGGCATGACAGTGGAAGAGGCGCGCGAGCGCGCGCGCGACCCCTTGCTCTTCGCGGGACTGCTCGTCGCGTCCGGCGACTGCGCGGGCGCGGTCGCGGGAAGCGAGGCGGCGACCCCCGACGTTATCCGTGCGGGACTGTGGACCATCGGCACGGCACGCGGAATCCAGACCGTCTCGTCCTGCTTCCTCATGGTCCTCCCGCAGGAGGGACCGGGTCGCGGCAGGGTCTTCACCTATGCGGACTGCGGTGTCGTACCGGAGCCCACCGAGGAGCAGCTGGTCGACATCGCGGTCGCTTCGGCGGAGAGTCACCGCAAGCTCGTAGGTGAGACGCCGCGCGTGGCACTGCTCTCGTTCTCGACCAAGGGGTCCGCGTCCCACCCGAGGGTCGACCGCATCGCGGGCGCTGCGGCTCTCCTTCGCGAACGGTTCCCGAGCCTGTGCTGCGACGGCGAGCTCCAGGTCGACGCCGCGATCGAGCCCTCGGTTGCCGAGAAGAAGGCGCCGAGCTCCCCGCTCTCCGGGCGCGCAAACGTGCTGGTCTTCCCGGATCTCGACTCCGGCAACATCGCCTACAAGCTGACGCAGCGTCTGACGGGTGCGACGGCGCTGGGCCCGCTCGTTCAGGGCCTGGCCAGGCCCTACATGGACCTGTCGCGCGGCTGCAGCCCCGGGGACGTCGTCGATGTCGCCTCCATCGCGGCCGTCTTCGCCGGCTGAGACGCCTGGCGGATAACCTAGAGCCGTGATGCGTGCGATCCTGCCGTGCCTGCTCCTCGCCGTGGCTTGCGGTGAGGACGTCGACCCGGGCGAGGTCGGGGAAGCCCCGCGTCCCGGTTCCCCCGCGCCGGGCCTCTTGGACGAACGTCCCGCGATGGAGGTGGAGAAACCGGGTGGGCTCCGCGTGGAGGTCCTGGAGGAGGGCGCGGGCAGGGCGGTGCGTGCCGGTGACCGGGTCACGGTCCAGTACGTCGCCCGCCTGGCCGAGGCCGAGGAGCCCTTCGGTCGCTCGGGCGGGATCCCCTTCACGTTCGCGCTCCGCAAGGGCGGTGTCATCCGCGGGCTCTCCCTGGGACTCGAGGGGCTCCGCGTGGGGACGCGCTGTGTGCTCCACATCCCGAGCGAGCTCGGCTACGGAGCGGAGGGGCTCGCGGGGGCCGGCGTTCCGCCCGACGCGGATCTGGTGTACGAGGTCGAGATCCTGGACACGGGGCGCAAGCGTTAGTCCCCTGGTGCACATGCGTGTGATCACCGCACTGTCGTTCCTCCTCCTCCACGGCTGCGCACTGCTGCGGGCCGGTCCCGAGACGTACGACCCGGTGACTCGCGACTCGGGCCTCGTCGTCCAGGACGTGGTGATCCCCGAGGGTCTGGTCGCGGAGCGGGGCGACCGCGTGACGTTCCACTACCACGGCAGTCTGTCCGACGGCACCGTCTTCGACTCCACGGTCGAGCGCGGACGCCCGGTGACGATCACGCTCGGCGAGAGCGAGTTCCCGGCGATCCTCGAGGACGGGATCGTGGGTATGCACGCTCGCGGTAAGCGCCTTCTCACGGCCACGGCCGAGTCCGTCTTCCCCGCCGGCAATCCACCCGGGGTTCCGCCGAGGGCACTGCTCCTCTTCGAGGTGGAGCTCCTGCAGATAGAGGATGACGCCGCTCCGTAGTGACCGGTGGTGTCCGTGAGAGAGATCGACCTCCACGGAGTCACGCCCGAGGGCGCGTTGCGTCGCCTCTCCCAGGAGCTCCACGCCGCGCGAGTTCGCGGCGACAAGCGAGTCCTCGTGATCACCGGTCGCGGACTCGGAAACGAGCGTGGCGAGCCCGTCCTGCGTGGCCAGGTCGAACGCTGGCTCGCCGGACCCCACGGAAAACGCCTCGGCGTCCACTCCTTCGAGCGCCAGAGCCGCGGCGGCGCCCTCGAAGTAGAGCTCCAGCGAACCTAATCACCGGTCAATAGAGCTTCGCGACCTGGTCGCCGTATCCGTTGAACGGCAGCGTGGGGATGCGGTCCCCGGTGGCGATGTCGCGCTCCGTCGACTGGGACCAGCGCGGGTGCGGGACGTCGGGCTCCACGTTCGAGAGGAACGAGTATTCCTTGGACTGGAGGTCGTTCCAGAAGGTCCCCGGTTGCTTCCGGGTGAACTCCACACGGACGAAGCTCTTGAGCGACTTGAACCCGTACTTCCACGGCACGATCACGCGCAGCGGAGCGCCGTGCTGCATCGGAAGGCCGTGGCCGAAGATCCCCGTTGCGAGCATTGCGAGCGGGTGCATGGCTTCGTCCATGCGGAGCCCCTCGTAGTAGGGCCACGGGTAGTGCTTCGCCTTCCGCTGACCTTCGGCGCGCGCGGGATCGAGGAACGACACGAACCGCACGAACCTGGCGCTCTCCTTGGGCTTGCACCAACGAACGAAGTCCGCCATGGGGAGTCCGGTCCAGGGCACGACCATGGACCAGGCCTCGACGCAGCGGAAGCGGTAGATCCGCTCCTCGAGAGGAGCGACTCGAGCGATGTCGTCGATGTCCACCGTGCGCTCCTCTTCGACTTCTCCACGGATTTCCACCTGCCAGGGGCGGGCGGAGAAGTCACCGACGTGCTTGTAGACGGGCCCCGCTCGGCCGGGGTGGAACTCGTAGATGTTGTTGTGGCGCGCGGCGACGTCCTGGGGCGTCGTGGCGCGCGCGACACGGTAGTCCTGGTTTCGCGCTGCGGGGTACAGGGACCCTCCGCCGGCCGGCTCCCAGCCGGGCGCCCAGCCGCTCTCGCCGAGCGGTTCCGTTTCGCCCTGGAACGCGGTCACAGAACCGCCGCAGGACGCGAGGAGTGCGGAGACACCGCCGAACCCGAAGGCTTCCAGCAGTCTGCGGCGCCCGATCCATGCTTCTTCGGAGATCACGGGCGGCATGTCGGGGCCACGACGATGCTCGCGTCGGAAGTTGTGTCGACTCATGGTCGCCGTCCTACGGAGATCCTTGGATGGGGGTGACCGGGCGGGGCGTGTGCCGGCCCTTGCGAGCGCCAGGCCGGCACCATGCGGATACAGCGTAAGCGAGAGTTCCGGATCGGGGGTCAGCGGCGTCCATTCGGGGGGCGCACGCCCTCGGTATCCCCCTTGTTCACGAGGTGGATGTAGCGCCAGGAATCTGTGGCTCCCTGGAGGCTGGCGAGCCTGTAGATATCCCTCAGTCGCGGCCCGCCGGTGAAACCCGGTTCGTCGGCGGCGGTCACGCGAACCGTGTCCCCCACCCCGCGCAGGTCTCCCAGGTGCGAGAGAGCTTCGCCGGCTTCCGGGACCTCGGACCGGATGCGTTCCGCCCACGAGTTCGGACCGCGGGACACGACGATCAGGAACTCCTCCTCCCCCGTGCCGACGGAGTCGATGAGCCAGTTCTCATGGAAACCGTCGCGCTCGCCGGGCAGGCGGTAGGACCCTGCCGCGAGAGGGTTCTGGAGCGACCAGCCCTCGAGCGGGAAGAGCGTGACGATCTTCGTGCCGTCCTGGTTGAACACGTACACGTGCACGTCGTCCTCGGGAAGGTCGATCTCCAGGAAGAGCTCTTCGCTGAGACTCACTTCGGACCCCGGGCCCAGCAGCCGCGTCTTTTCGTCGGCGCCCTGCCATGCGTAGAAGCGTTCGACGAATCCGAGCGGCGGCACGCCGGCTTGCGCCTCGTCTTGGCGCCCGAGGACCGCGACCGCGACGGTCGCGGCGATCGAGGCGAGCAACAGGAGTACCGTCGACCGGTATCTCCCGCGGGACTGCGCCTGAACGGGTTCGGGCGGGGCGGCTCTCTCGGTTGCGATCGCGCCCGAGGTCCGGCTGACGAAGTCGCGAAGGTCCTGTTCCATCTCGCCGGCCGACGTGTAGCGCTCGGAGGGATCGACGGCCATCGCCCGCTTCACCACGTCGAGGACGCCGTCCGGTACGTCGGGGCGCCGATCGCGGAGAGGGACCACGCGACCCTCGAGCACGGCTACCCGTAGCTCGTCGAGGTGGGTGGCCTCGTGCGGGTAGCTCCCCGAGACCAGCCAGTAGAGGACGACTCCGAGGGAGTAGAGGTCGCTCGCCGGCCCGATCGCGCCGAGCCCTGCGAAGTGCTCGGGCGACATCGTCCGGGGCGTACCGCGCGAGATGCGGTCCCGGTTTCCTACGCCCCGCGCGAAGCCGAAGTCGAGCAGCACGACCCGGCCTCCGCGCGCACGCATGACGTTCGCGGGCTTGAGGTCCGAGTGCACGAAGCCCTCCGCGTGGATCGCGGCGAGCGCCCGGCAGAGCTCGATCCCGACGCGGGCCGCCTCGGGCCCGGAGAGCGGACCCCGCTCGTTGACCAGGTCCTGGAGGGTGTGCCCGTCGATCAGTTCCAGCCCGAGCCGGAGAAGTCCGTCCTGCTCATCGATCGAGTGGATGCGGACGATGTTCTTGTGGTCGAGCGAGGCCAGTGTGCGCGCTTCGGCGACGAACCGATCCCACTCGCTGGCGGACAGCCCGGCCCTCTCGTCCTGGACCTTCAGCGCCACTTCGCGCCCGAGCGCCCGATCCAGCGCCCGGTAGACGCGCCCGTACGACCCCCGCCCGAGCTCCTCGAGGATCTCGTACCCCGTCCGCAGCGGCGGCGTCTCGTCGAGATTCCCGCCGTTGGCGGGAGGAGTGGGCGGCCGTGTCATCGCCAAGGATCCTACCCCCGGCCACCCTCGGGAACTGACTGGGTTCCGTGTGGACGGACGGGTCCGAAGTCGTGCCCCGACCCTGACTTGGAGCTCGATCCGGCCCTTGGACCGGGGCAAATCACGCCGCGAACGAGGCCTGCACCCGGAATTCCACACGGAACCCAGTCAGTCCCCTGGGGCTACGGGTGGCGGGGGGGCGGTATGACATCATAGAATCCAGATGACATGATCGGACTCACTGGCACCACGCGTCTGATGAAGGCCCTCGGGGACGAGACCCGTCTCCGCATCCTGCACTTGCTCGATCAGGAAGAGCTCTCGGGGACCGACCTGATGGAGATCCTCAACATGGGGCAGAGCCGGATCTCCACGCACCTGGCGCTCTTGAAGGAGGTCGGGCTCGTGACGGACCGGCGGGCGGGGAGGCGCAGCTACTACTCGATCCAGGCGGGAACGGCGGCCTCGCTCTGGCAGCGAGTGCTCTCCGAGAGCAAGGCCAGTCCGGAGTTCGAGACGGACATCGAGGGCCTGGAGTCGCTGCGCCGCCGGCGCAAGGAGGACACGCGCGCCTACTTCGATCGCGTGGCCGCCTCGTTCGGAGACCAGCTCCTGCCGGGCCGGACCTGGGAGGGGCTGTCGCGGGCGCTCTTGCAGCTCGCGCCGCGCTCGCGCTACGCCGATCTCGGAATCGGCGATGGGCTCCTGACCCTGATGCTCTCCGAGGTGGCCGACCGCGTCACGGCCGTCGACATCTCGAAGGAGATGCTCGGCCAGCTCGAGACGCGCGCGAAGGCGAAGGGGATCGGCAACATCGAGACCGTCGAGGGCGAGATCGAGGACCTCCCTCTGCCCGACGCCTCGCACGACGTCGCCGTCCTCTCCCAGGCCCTGCACCACGCCGAGGCCCCGGTGCGGGCGCTCTCCGAGGCACACCGGATCCTGGTTCCCGGAGGGCGGGTGCTGGTGATCGAGCTCCTCGCACACTCCGAGGACTGGGTTCGCGAGAAGCTTCAGCATCGTCACCTCGGGTTCACCGAGTCGCAGCTCGAGGGGCTCCTGAAAGAGGCGGGCTTCAAGCGGACGAGTGTGTTCCGCGGCGCGCGCGATCCACAGCCCCCCCACTTCATGACGCTCGTGGCAACGGGCACCCGCGCCTGAGATCAACACCATGACGTACGACTTTCGCGAAGCCCTCCAGCGTCGAGTCCTCGTCATCGACGGGGCCATGGGCACACAGGTCCATGCCGCGGAGCTCGAGCTCGAGAAGGACTACCTCGGGCTCGAGAACTGCACCGAGATCATCACGCTGACGCGTCCCGACGCCCTGCGCGGTATCCACGAGGCCTACCTCCGGTCCGGCTGCGACGCCGTCGAGACGAACACGTTCGGCGGGATGGCTCACGTGCTGGCGGAGTTCGACCTTCAGGACCGGACGCGGGAGATCAACCGAAAGGCCGCCGAGGTCGCCCTCGACGTCTGCGAGGAGTACTCGACCCCGGACAAGCCGCGCTTCGTCATCGGATCGATGGGGCCCGGCACCAAGCTCGCCAGTCTCGGCCAGATCGAGTACGACGCGCTCAAGGAGTCCTATTCGATCCAGGCTCTCGGATTGGCCGAGGGCGGCGTCCACGCTTTCGCCATCGAGACCTGTCAGGACCCCCTGCAGGCGAAGGCCGCGATCAACGCGGCGATCGCGGCGCGGCGCGAGACGGGACGCAACATCCCGATCATCGTGTCGGTCACGATGGAGGTGACCGGGACGATGCTCGTCGGGACCGAGATGGGTGCCGCCATCGCGCTGCTGGATCCGTACGCGATCGACGCCGTTTCCCTCAATTGCGCCACGGGACCGCGGGAGATGAGCGAGCACGTGCGGCTCCTCGGTCAGACCTGCACGCGCCGCGTCGGCTGCTATCCGAACGCAGGCCTCCCCCAGCTGGTCGACGGCCATCCGTACTACCCGCTCACGCCCGAAGAGCTCGCGGACTGGCTCCTGCGGTTCGTCGAAGAAGACGGGCTCTCGTTCGTCGGTGGATGCTGCGGGACGACGCCCGAGCACATGGAAGCCGTGATCGCCGCGGTCGGTGAGCGCGAACCGCTACGTCGCAAGCCGAGCCGCGCGCCGTCGGTCACGAGCATCTACAGCCCCGTCGAGCTCAAGCAAGAGAACTCGGTCCTGCTCGTCGGCGAGCGCTCGAACTCGAACGGAAGCAGGAAGTTCCGCGAGCACCTGCTCGCCGGGGACATCGAGGGCATGGTCCAGATGGGCCGCGACCAGGTGCGCGACGGGAGCCATGTGCTCGACGTCTGCACGGCCTACGTCGGCCGCGACGAGATCGCGGACATGACCGGGCTCGTCAAGCGCTACCGGACGGACGTCACCGTCCCGCTGATGATCGACTCGACCGAGGCCCCGGTCCTGGAGGAGACGCTCAAGCTGACGGGCGGTCGAAGCATCATCAACTCGGTCAACCTCGAGGACGGGCTCGAGCGCTGCTCGAAGGTCCTCCCGCTCGCGGTCGAGCACGGCTCCGCGGTCATCTGCCTCACCATCGACTAAGAGGGAATGGCGAAGACCGCGGAGGAGAAGGTCCGGATCGCCCGCAGGCTCCACGACATCTGCACGAGCGACTACGGCCTGCGGCCCGAGGACCTCCTCTTCGACGTGCTGACGTTCACGATCTGCACCGGGAACGAGGACGACAGGAAGCTCGGAGCCGAGACGCTGGAAGGGATCCGGCGTGTGTCGGAGGAGCTCCCCGGTGTCGGGCTCCTGCTCGGCCTCTCGAACATCTCGTTCGGCCTCCGACCGGCTGCGCGGCACGCGCTGAACTCGGTCTACCTGCACCACGCTCAGGAGGCCGGCCTGACGGCGGCGATCCTGCACTCGGCGCGGATCGAGCCCCTGCACAAGATCGATCCGGAAGTGCGACTGACGTGCGAGGACCTGATCTTCGACCGGCGCTCCGAGGGCTACGACCCGCTCCAGAAGCTGATGGAGCTGATGGAAGGCGTCGACCCGACGGCGAAGAAGGAGCGCGAGATCCCCAAGGACGTCTTCGAGCGACTCGAGTGGCGCATCGTCGAGGGCGAGAAGCCCGGGCTCGAGGACGACCTGGACCTGGCGATGAAGGAGAAGACGCCGCTCGAGATCGTCAACACGAACCTCCTGGCGGGGATGGCGGTGGTCGGCGACCTCTTCGGACGCGGCGAGATGCAGCTCCCTTTCGTCCTGCAATCGGCCGAGACCATGAAGGCCGCGGTCGCGCACCTCGAGCCGCACATGGACCGCGTCGATGGCGGGTCGCGCGGCAAGATCGTCCTCGCGACAGTGCGCGGTGACGTGCACGACATCGGCAAGAACCTCGTCGACATCATCCTCACGAACAACGGCTACAAGGTCTACAACCTCGGCATCAAGCAGCCGATCGAGCACATCCTCGAGGTTGCACGCGAACACCAGCCGCACGCCATCGGGATGAGCGGGCTCCTCGTGAAGAGCACGGTCGTGATGCGCGAGAACCTCCAGGAGATGAACCGGCGCGACATGTCGATCCCGGTGATCCTCGGAGGCGCCGCACTCACGCGCTCCTACGTCGAGGACGACTGCCGGCGACTGTACGACGGCTCGCTCTACTACGCGAAGGACGCCTTCGAAGGGCTCGAGCTCATGGGGCGCATCGCCGTCGGCGAGGAGCGCCCCGAACCTCGTGAGAAGAAGGGCAAGCCGACCGCCTCGGAGGTCGCGCGCGCGGTCGCGGAGGAAGCACCTACTGGCTTGAACGGACGGCCGGCCCCCGAGGTGGCCCAGCCGCTCACGTCGGCAGCCGAGCTCGATCGGGACATCACCTATCCGGCCCCCCCCTTCCTCGGCCCGCGGCGAATCGAGGGCGTGAACCTCCAGAGCGTCCTGCCGTACATCAACGAAACGACGCTGTTCAAGTTCCAGTGGGGCTATCGCCGCAAGGGGAAGCCGCAGAAGGAGTACGCGGAGTTCGTCGACTCGCACGTGCGACCGATCTTCCACGAGCTCGCCAAGCGTTGCGCGAGCGAGGAGATCCTCGAGCCGAAGGCGGCATACGGCTACTGGCCGTGCGTTCCGGAGGGCGACACGCTGGTGCTGCTCGATCCCGAGGACTCGTCGCGCGAGGCGGCTCGCTTTGCCTTCCCGCGTCAGGCGGGGAAGAAGCGCCTGTGCATCACCGACTTCTTCCACGCCCGCGGCGACGAGCCTGACGTGGTCGCGCTGCAGGTCGTCACCGTCGGCCAGAACGCCTCCGACGTGGCCCGCGAGTGGTTCAAGGCCGACCGTTACCAGGACTACCTCCACCTGCACGGGCTGTCGGTCGAGACCGCCGAGGGCCTCGCCGAGTACATCCACCGCCAGATCCGCGGCGAGCTCGGGATCGCCGCGGGCGACGCGCGCGACATGCGCGAGGTCTTCAAGCAGGGGTATCGCGGCTCGCGCTACTCGTTCGGCTACCCGGCCTGCCCGAACCTCGCGGACCAGGAGATCCTGCTCGACCTCCTGGGCGCGAAGGACATCGGGATCGAGCTCTCGGACGAGGACCAGCTCTGGCCGGAGCAGTCCACCTCCGCCATCATCTGCCACCACCCCGGCGCCAAGTACTTCACGCTCTGATGGAGCGCACGCTCGAGCCGGAGGTCATGGACACGCCGGAGGAGGCGGACTCCTACGACGCGATGGACAATGCGGACGCGAACCGCGCGTTCGTCGACCGGCTGGTCGAGCTCGGCGCGCGCGGGCGCATGCTCGACATCGGGACGGGGCCGGGACATATCCCGCTCCTCGTGTGCGAGCGCGCGAGCGACGGGTCCGTGGTCGGGATCGACCTGGCGCGGCACATGCTCGCCCACGCGGAGCGGCATCGCGCCGCCTCCCCCCACGCCGACCGCGTCGAGCTCCGCGTCGCGGACGCCAAGGGCCTCGACTTCGAGGACGGCTCGTTCGACGTGGTCTTCAGCAACACGATCCTGCACCACATCCCCGACCCCGTTCCGTTCCTGCGAGAGGCGCGCCGCGTCCTGCGCACGGGCGGAGTGCTCCTCGTCCGCGACCTCTTCCGCCCGGCCTCGCCCGACCGGGCGCTGGAGCTCGTTCGAATGCACGCCTCGGGCGCGAGTCCCGAGCAACGCGAGCTCTTCCGTGCGAGCCTGCACGCCGCCCTGACCCCGGAGGAGCTCCGGGCAGTCGCCGACGAGGCGGGCCTCGCGGATGCGGAGCTCGTCGTGGACTCCGACCGCCACGTCTCCCTGCAGCTCGCGGCGCCTCAGAAGAAGCCGTAGCTGCGGGCGAAGAGCCGCGCGGCGAGGAGCCCGAGCCCGAGGGAGAGGGCGAGCCCCGTACCCACGACCAGCACGAGCTCCGTTCCCAGGATCTTCGCGACCGTCAGGCGCGCGCACCCGATCTTCTCGAGCGTCTCGATCTCGCGCTGCCGGACGCGCACGGACAGCATGACGAGCAGGACGAGGAAGAGCGCGGTGGCCATCGCGACGAGAACGGCGTTCGCGTCGAAGAAACGCTTGAGCCGCAGAACGAAGCCGAGGATCTCGTCGATCACCTCCGTGGTCGCGAGGAGCTGGGCCGTCTCGGACACGCGGTAGCGGCCCTTGAGGATCGTGGCGCTCTTCGCGTCGTGAGGAACGACGATGATCGCGGTCAGCGGATACGCAGCGGCGTCGCCGTGAAAGTGGAACTCATCGATGTTCTCCTCGGTGATCTCCGCGTGCTCGAAGGTGGCGGCGCCGAGCACGACCTCGTCGGTGCCGCGGGAGAGAATGCGGTCGGACGACTCGGCTTCCGCCGCCAGGTGACCGTGGCCGATGCCCTCGACGATCCAGGCCGTCTTGACGTCGACGAGCACGGCGAGATCGTCCGGCGTACCGGTCTCGCGCAGCACTCCCACGACACGCAGCCGTAGGGGGTAGTCGAGCGTCAGGTCGTAGAGGCTCCCCTCGTCGGTCAGGACCGTGTCACCGACCCCCACGCCGAGCTCGTTTGCGGCGCGGGCACCGACGGCGGCTTCCCCCAGGAGCGCCGGCGACCCTCCGGCGACGAAGTCGAGGTCTCGGAAGGCGAAGTAGTCGTGCGAGGTCCCGACCAGCGGGAACCCGCCGGCCGTGCGGCGTGCGAGCAGCGGGATCGGGAGGGCCAGTCCGCTCTCGGCGATCGCGTCGGATTCGGCACGCGACGTCGGCGCGGGCACGCGCCCTCTGAAGTAGAGCGCGTTGAGCACGAGGTCGTAGCGACTGCCCGGCGCACCCACGACGAGCGGGGTCGCCTCCGCGCGCGCCATCAGGTTCGCGCCGTAGGCGTCGACCAGCCTCGAGACGGCGATCGGCAGGAGGAAGACGAGCGTGACACAGGCGACCAGGAGAGCGCTCTTCAGGCGGTGGTGCGCGATGTATCGCCAGGCCAGGAGCAGCGTGAACTTCACGTGCTCGCTCCGCGGTTCGAGTGGCGGACGATCCGGGGCAGGTCGATCACCCGATCGAAGGCGTCGAGCAGCGAGTGGTCGTGCGTGACCACGACCAGCGTCGCCGCCCGCGCGCGGACGTCCGACAGGAGCAGGTCCACGACCCGTCGCGAGGTCTCCGGGTCGAGGTTTCCCGTGGGCTCGTCGCCGAGGATCAGGGGCGCGCGCGTCACCAGCGCCCGACAGGTCGCGACGCGCTGACGCTCGCCCTGCGAGAGCTCGCGTGGGCGCCGGTCGAGCAGGGACTCGAGTCCCGCGGCCCGCGCGAGCTCCGCCACGCGCTCGCGCTCCGCGTTCCCGGGCACGAGGTCCGGATCCACGAAGTACGGCAAGAGCACGTTCTCGCGCACGGAGAGGTGCTCGAGCAGCTCGAATTCCTGGAACACCAATCCGATGCGGGAGATCCTCCGCCGCCGGCGCTCGGCCTCACCGATCGACGACCACTCCACATCGTCGAAGCGCACGCGGCCGTCTCCGGCGAGCAGGATCCCGCTCATCAGGTGGAGCAGCGTGCTCTTGCCCGATCCGCTCGGGCCGATGCAGGCCACGACCTCGCCGGCGGAGATCCGGAGCTCCTCGAGCTCGAGCTCGAACTCTCCGCCCGGATAGCGGAAGCGGACGTCCTCGAGGGACACGACGGCGTCGGTCACGGCTCGTCGTCCCCGACCGGCATCGGAGGCGATTCGGGGGGCAGGTCTACGCGGCGGTGCTCGATCACGTTCACGGCGGCGATCTTCCAGGACTGACCGTCGTGACGCACGGTGTATTCGGCCTCGTACTCGTTCCGGCGGCGGTGGATGTGCCCCCAGTGGGCGACGATTCCGTCGACCCGCCAGCCCCAGTCGACGAGGAATCGCGGGCGCTCATCGTCCGCACCGTCGGGGAAGCGCGCGGCGCGACTCAGGACCTCGACGGAGTCGATGCTGCACACCGCACCGCCGTCGTCGCGCAGGATCAAGCTCTCGTAGACGTCGCCGTAGAGCTCGTCGAGGATCGCGGCGTCCACGCTGACGGCGAGCACCTCGTAGATCCCCTCCTCCGTCTCCGCGTCGAAGGCGTCGTAGACGTTGCGGTGCAGGGTCTCGAAGACGGCCAGCGCCTGGTCGGAGCTCGGAATCGCGACGGCACGCCGGAGCGGCGACGCGAGCTCGAAGGTGCCCACGTCGCGCAGCGCGGCGGCGACGAGCAGCCCCCCGAGCCCGACGAGAGCGGAGAGACCGCGCCGACTCCTTCGGAGGCTCGCATAGGCGGCGATCGAGGCTACCCCGAGGGCGAGCGAGACGAGCGGAAGCCGGAAGCTTGCCGGCTCCACGTCGACGACGACGGGCGCGATCGGTCGCGCGCGGCGCTCCTTCGCGTGCCAGACGAACTCCGGCTCGTCGGGGTGCACGGACACGATCTCCTCGACGCGCTGGCCGTCGATGATCGTGATCGGGATGAAGGTCTGCCTGCTCCAGACCGCGCCGTCGTAGCGGTTCCAGGTGATGGAGACCGAGCTGGGGCGATGCTCGACGGCGACCGCGAAACGCGCGTGGACCTGCAGCCAGCCCTCTTCGTCGACGTCGTCCACGGGGATCTCGAGCTCGCGCAGCACGAGGTCGACGGGCTCGCCGTCGATCCGGAGCGGGCGTTCCGCCCGGAAGCGATCCTCGAAGGCAGCGACGGCCGCGGAGTGATCGCTCTCGTCAAGGGGGCCGACGAGCTCGAGCTCGATCCCCAGGCACTCTGCCAGGGGCTCGGGTTCACCGGAGAAGGTGAAGAGCACTTCCTCGTCGAGGATCTGCAGCTCGCTCCAGATGGGCGGGCCGGGATGTGGCAACGGCGATAGAGCGAGGAGAGAGAGGAGATAGGCGTGGCGGATCGTCAATCCGTCGTCGCTCCCCCCTCACCTTCGCCGCTCGGCTTGTTGCGATTCCCGCGCAGGCGCTCGTGCGCCGGGGTCTTCAGGACCTCCTCGAGGATCTTGTAGAGCACAGGATCGTTGTCGTCAGTGAACTCGCTGGGGTCGAACTCGAGCAGCATGTCGGGCTGCAGACCTCGGCCCTGGATGACCGCACCCTCGGAGTCGAGATCCCTTCCGAGTGCGGCGATGATCACGACATCGTTCCCGATGTCGAGCCGTTCGCCGGTCGAGTTGAATCCGCGCGTTGGGCTCCCCGCCGTCACGACCTTCCCAGCCCGCCGGAGCATCAACGCGAGCTGCTCTCCCTCTCGGAAAGTTCCCGGCCCCACGACAAGGTACAGGGGAGCCTCGTAGGTCCAGGGACCTCGTGCCTCGCAGGTCAGCGCCTCGGCTTCGGCGAAGTCGTCGTGCGCAGCCCCGCTCCGTTTCTGCATGTAGCCGTAGATCTGGTCCTCGGCCATGAAGCGCCCTGCGATCTTCTCTGCGATCTCCCGTTGACCGATGCGCGTGTACCGGAGGTCCACGATCATCGCCCAGGTGTCACCGATCGTCTCGAGGAGCTCGTCGAGCTCGCCTAGCAACTCCTCGGATCCGATGTTGAGGAAGTTGATGTAGCCGACGTTCTGGGGCGTCCTCGTCCAGACGATGCCGTGGTCGGTCGGCCGAGTATCTCCCAGGATGTAGTTGACGCCGCTCCAGCTCGCGTTCTGCTCGACCGTGAACTGGTTCTTCGTGACCAGCTCTCCGCCCACGAAGACCCACAGGTCGTCGTCTTCGAGCTTGTCGAGCATCTTCCGGATCGCGATCGCCGTCTCGAAGGTCGACTTCGCCTTCGCGCAATCCGATTTGGCATCGTCGAGCGCCGAGCTCCAGTCCACCTCGGGGCTGTTCTCGAAGAGGGCGTAGGAAGAATCCATTTGCTGCCAGGCCGCTTCGACGATGGCCACGGCGTCGCGCTTCTTCGTCTCTTCGAGATCGGGGCAGGTGTTCGTCAGGTACCCCGACTTGTACCTGGCCTTGCCCTTCGACATCTCGATCGAATAGACGCGGCGAGTGTTGGCGAGCGTATCGATGTCGAGGACCAGAGCGTCCTCGGGAGGGATGACCGTGACGTTCCCTGCCCCGTACTCGTCCCCGGCCTTGAACCCGTACACGCGGTACGCCCAGTAGAGCAGGTCGGGATCACCGTTTCCTCGGACGGTCTTGGTCGGGAAGATCTCGCCGACGCGCTTCGGGTGGAAGCGCACCCAGACGTGCTCGATCTTCTCGCCGTCCCCTCCGAACGACGTGGAGATCTTCGGCGGCCGATCCGGGACGACGAACGCCCAGACGGCATTCGTGCCGTCGTGTCCGATGACCGCCTGACACCTGCCAAGACGGATCTTCAGCTTGTCTTTGATCTCGTACTGGAAGTCGGAGAGCCTCCAGACGTCCTCGGGGCCGGCGGTCCAGTCCGTCGCGTAGATATCGCCCTCGGTCTCGGGCAGGTCGACCGGGTACACGGCGGTCAGGTCTTCCGCGAACGCAGGAGCGCTCGCGAGTATCAGTGCCGTGAGCACGCGCGCATGCATGGCATCCTCCGTCCTTACTGCTCTCAGTCCTCGAGGAGACGTTTAGCGTTCTTCTTCAGGTAATAGTTGTCGGGCTCCAGCTCGAGCGCCAGCCCGACGAGGCGCCGGCCTTCCTTCTTGTCCTCTTCCTTCTTGCTCCGGAACAGCAAGGACTCTCCGAGCGCGATGTAGAACTCCGGCGTCACGGAATCGATCTCGATCGCCTTGCGCCAGTTCTCGCGCGCCTTCTCGTGCTCATCCTCTTCCTCGAGCAGGTTGGCGTAGCGGAAGAAGGTCAACGCGGTCTCCGTTCCACCTTCGATGGCTTCCTCCCACATGCGCCGGGCCTTCTTCTCTCGGCCCTGCTCGTACGCGCGGTGCGCCGCTGACTCCAGGCCGCGGCTCGTGGAGATCGTGAGCTCGTTGTCGATGTAGTCGTACCACTCCTTCTCGAGCTCGGCGAGGTCGTCGTCGTTCTTGAGTTTCATGTACTTCATGAACGCAGCGAGCATCTCCCCGCCTTCCACCGTCTTGAGCTGGAAGTTCGGGTACTGCTGGCGCACGCGATCGATGTCTCGGCCCCGCGCGAGCGCGAGGAAGAACTTCTGGAAGTTCTTCTTGTACTTGGAGCTCTCGAGGAGCATGTGAACGAAGGACCAGCCCCACGAGTAATCCGTGAAATTGCGGTCCTGGCAGCCGAGGATCATTCCCTTGAGGCTCACCCGCTGATCGTGGGAGATGTCGTTGCGGATCTGGGCCAGGCGGGACTCGTTCATGAGGCCCCAGGTCAGCTTTTTGTTCACGGGGTCCCACGTGCTGGCGCCGTAGTACTCGCTGAGAGCCTCGCCGGGCCAGTGCGGGTACTTGAACTCGACGTCGATCAGCTTCATCAGGTAGTGCCCCACCTCGTGGTACATCACTTCCTCGGTGAAGCGCGCATCGAGCCGGTCGTAAAAGATGTGCAGCTCGAGTGCGGTAGGAATGAACTGGAAGAACCCCCCCACTCCACGGGGCATCCCCGTGATCTGCATGAACTTCTCGCGGTCGATGTAGAAGCGCAGCGGCAGGGCTTCCAGGCCGCGCGGCTTCTTGATCTTCCACATCTTGCAGAACTCGGTGAAGTACGTCTCGCACAGGTCGCGGTAGCTCTCGAACACGTGGATCGGCACCGTCGACTCGAAGGCGAAGTTCTTTGTCTCCTCCATGTGCCGGTTTCGCCACTCGCGCACACGCTTCATCGCCTCCAGCGTTTCCCTCTGCTCCTCCAGCTTCTTCTTGAGTTGACGATCACGGCGACCGGGATCCATCCACTCACCTTCGTAACGAACGAAGCCCTGCTCGATCTTCTTGCGCTCCTCCTCGTTCTGCGGAACGTAGATCGCTTCCGGGATCACGGCTTCGTGAATCCTGTCGTTCGGAACTCGCACATCGCCGTTCTCGAAGTGGATGATCACGCCGTCCTCTTCCTGGCTGAGGCGGACCTGATCGAACATCCGACCGTCCTTGAGGCTCAGGACGTCGGCGAGAGACGTCCCGGAGCAGAGAGCGGCGAGACACACGGCGAAGAGACATTTCATCAGCCCCATCTGTTCCTCCTCGATCTCCTTCAGAATGACTTGAGGTAGGCCTTCTCCAACGAGTCCCAATCCCGGTCGGTCCAGGACCCGAAGGTCCGCTCGAGGGTCTCGTCGAGGACCCTTTGCCGGTTCTCCTCCGCGCGCTTGCGCCGTGCGGCCTCCATCTCCTCTTCCTCTTCCTCCGTCTCCGCCTCCTTGTCGCCGTCCTTCTCGCGCCGTGCTTCCTCTGCTTCCTCGAACTCGTGCACGACATCCCGGAGGTTGACGAGGTAGTCCGAGAGGATGCTGCGAGTCTTCTTCGGGCCCTCGAGGAAGTACCGGGTCAGGGCAAAGGACTCTCCCATCCGCGCGGCCTGGTCCCCGCCCTGGGTGTAGTACGAGTCCCAGGGCATCGACATCAACTCGCGGCAAGGTGTGATGGATCCCGACTTCGCGTATCGGATGAAATCGCGCTCCCACTGCTTCACGGGGAAGTCCAGCTTCGACCCCTTGGGCTGGGCGACCCCGATCATCTCCCGCAGGCCCTGGGAGAGCCACGGCGGCAGGGCCCAGTAGACGTCGCGATCGCGGTCGATGAACCACCTCGCGAGAGCACCACGGTTGATGCTCTCCCACGTCATGCTCGTCGAGCCCATGGTGCTCTTGAACGTGGAGATCTCGATGCTGCCGGACGAGGACACCGACCTCTGGAACGATTGGTACTCGTCCTCGTCTTCGCAGATCCTGAGGATCGGAGTCCGGACGTACTCCCCCTCGCCGATCTCCGGGAACGCCTTGTCGAGCCAGCTCAGGACCGCGCGGACCTGGTCGGCCATCTTCTTGGCGTGCTTCTGGTCGGCATGCGTGATGATGGGCACTTCCTTGTGGACCAAGGTACTCCAGCCATCCGGCAGCCCCTCTTGAGCGCGCGCCCAGGCATCACGCTCGGACTCCTGCCGACGAATCTTCCGCTCTTCGGGGTCCAGGTCGTCCATCGCGAAGATGGAGACGAACGACTTCGCCGCGAAGAGTGAATCGATGTCCTCTGTCCGCTCGATGGCTTTGAAAGACTTCAGCGCCCGGTAGAGGTCCCTCTTCGCCTTGCCGAAGCCGTCTTCGGTGGACGTCAAGTGCACGGCGACCTCGCCCACGTCGAGGGTGAAGATCCATGTGACGAATCGGACAGTTCCATCCTGCGCGGAGAACTCCCGCTTCACGACGGGGAGGCCGTTGTGGTCCTCGCGAACCGGGTCGGCCAGCTCGTAGTAACCGGACGCGATCGCCTTCAGGAACGAGTCGTAGTCCGGGTAGGGATTGAACTCCCAGTGAACCTCGTCGCCCTCGACCTCGATCTCCGGTGCGAGCGAATCGTCGAGGAACAGGAGGACGAGCATCTCCTGCTGATACTCGTACGTGTAGCCCAGCTCCTCGTTCCGGGCGAACTGCTTCTTGCCCGCCTTGAACTTGCCGACGATGTACGTCTCGTTGGGCTTCGTCGGCACCTGGTCCCAGCCCTTGGGCGGCTTGACCGAGTACCCGATGCGCGAATCCTCGTGAGAGGCGAAGACGGGCGAAGCGACGAACAGGCAACCGATGAGAACGGACCCGAGTCGAGCGAGAGCGGCTTGCATGGGAAGACTCCGGCGAGGCCTAGGGGTCCGTTGAAACGGAGTGGAGGACGCCGTTCTGGCGCCGGATGACTTGTTCAACGGGCTCCCAGGAGTATGAGGGGCCAGGGGCGAGCGAGCGGGGATAGAACGCTGCGTGAGACATCCCGGAAACGAGGCCGGAGCCATGAGTCGCAAGGCTTCACGCATTCGATACATTCGAGACTTCTCTCCCGGAGCCTCGAAGCGGGTTGCGGACGCGTCATCGCCCCCGCGCCGCTACCGGCCCCCGGGGAAGGGCTCATTCTAGGCGGTTCCGGAGCTGTGCGCCAACCGCTGGCGCTAGAGGTGCTTCTTCACGAAGACCAGCCAGTCCTCCTCGAACCGGTCGAGGTCGATCTGGCCCCAGGACGCCTCCATCGCGGCGTCCCAGATGACCTGCCTGCGCTCCTCGTCGAGATCGAAGCGCGTGATCTCGCGATCTTCGGGGTGGAGCTCGATCCCCTCTTCCTTCGCCTCGGCCTCGCGCTCGGCCAGCAGCTCTGCGAACGCCACCTGGAATCCCTCGTACAGTGAGCTGACGTAGTTGGGAATGATCTCGGCGTACTCAGGCCTCCAGATCTTGCGCGAGACCTCGCCCAGCATGCCCTGGCGCAGCATGTAGATGATCGACCACGACTGCCCGTAGCACGAGACGTTCGTCGGCCCCTGGTTCTGCCACTCCGAGTGGTTCGAGTTCAGGTGCTTTCGGAGGGGAGCGTACTGGCCGCTCCGGACCAGATCCTTGGCGACCGGAAGCCGATCGAAGCCCGCCGGCATCTTCTTCGTGGCGCGCGCCTTCTTTCCCTTGAACTCGACGCCGCCGTAGTAGTCCCCGTGCCCCTCGTCGAACCAGCGGTGGGCATCGGACTGGTCGAACAAGAAGTGGCAGTACTGGTGGAACGCCTCGTGGCTCATCACCGCGTAGGTCGAGTTCCGGTTCGTATTCTTGTAGTCGAAGAGGACGAGCTCGGTCGTGAGAGGGTTGAACCACCCCCCGGTTCCCCTCCGCGTTCCGCCGTAGCTGTGGAACTCCTCCTCCGTCGCGCAGATGCGGACGACCGACACGGCATCGAAATCCTGCGACGGCGGGAAATCTCGCTCGAAGAGCTCGCGGGAGAGCTCCAGGCGCTCGATCACGTCGTCGACGAATTGCATGTCGTCCGAGGAGGTCTTGATCACGAACTTCTGCGAAGGCGTGGGTAGCGCACGCCAGCCCGGAGTTCGGGCGACGATCTGCTCGTGATAGGAGAGGACGTCGTTGTAGGTCCCGTTCGCCTCGTACTCGAGCTCCTCGATTTCGATCGGTTCGAACGACTTCGCGACGAGGCCGAACGTGCGCTTCCACTTCTTCCAGTGCTCTTCAGCCGTCACGAAGACGAAGCAGATGTCGGCGTGGTCCAGGGAGAAGACGTAGGTATCGACGACCAGCTCGATCAATCCGTTGTCGACGGTCCATGCCCGACGCCTGCCGATGGTCTTCTTCGCCCCCTTCACCTCCTTGTCCTCGTCGGGATCGTCGGGGTCAAAGGCGATCATCGGAACCAGCGCCGGGAGCGCGAGCGCGATGTCGAACCGCTCACCCGAATCGTCGCGGTCAGGAACCACGACCACCTTCAGGTTCGGCTTCGCTCCGAAGGTGTTCCCGGAGACATTGATGATCTTGGTGTCCCCTTCCATCTTGCAGACGATCCCACGGTCGAGATCGTCCGGCTTGGAGGGGATGTTTGCCCAGTCGTCGGGCGGCCGGAACCTGTAGCCGTTGTGCACGTCCTCGTAGTACGTCCTCGAGACGCGCTGCGCGCTCGAGGGCGCGAGGAACGGCCCGACGGCCGCCATCGCGACGAACGAAACGAAGACCCTGAGCGCGACACGCGACATTCTGCCCGAGAGCCTAGCACCGAGACCGTCGAGTGCGCTTGCGTCGCCGGAGAGTCGATACGATGCTCTGACAATCAATGAGTGGTCCCCGCTCCGTTCCCGAACGAGAAGGCGGCGAGCTCGCCCTCGTCATGACAGGCGGAGGAGCTCGCGCCGCCTACCAGGTGGGCTGCCTGGCCGAGATCGCCCGGACCTTCCCCGACCTGACGGTCGACATCCTGACCGGTGTCTCTGCGGGCGCGATCAATGCTTGCTCCCTCGCGGCGAGCGAGGGCGGGCTCGACGAGCAGGTGAAGCGGCTCGAGCACCTCTGGCGCGAGATCTCGATCGAGCGGGTCTTCCGCGCCAGGAGCCTCGACCTCCTGAAGCGCGTCGTGCACTGGGGAACGCGGCTCGTGAGCGGCGGCCACCGCGTCCTCCCGGCGCTGCGCGGCATGGTCGACACGACGCCCCTGGCGGAGTTCCTCCGCGTGGCGCTCGAGGCGGAGGGCGACCGCATCCCCGGCATCGAGGAGAACCTCCGGGAGGGCTCGCTGCGCGCGCTCGCCGTCACCGGCTCCTCCTATTCCACGGGCCAGTCCGTCACCTGGATACAGGGGCGCGACATCCGCGGCTGGGAGCGTGCGCACCGCATCAGCGTCGCCTGCGAGATCGGCGTTCCGCACGTGATGGCCTCCGCCGCCCTGCCGCTCCTGTTCCCCGGGATCGGGATCGAAGGACGCTGGTACGGGGACGGGGGCATGCGCCTCACGGCGCCCCTCTCGCCCGCCATCCACCTCGGGGCGGAGCGCTTGCTCGCGGTCTCGACGCGTTTCAGCCCGACCGTGCAGGAAGCCACCGACCGGTGTTTCGTCGACTCCTATCCACCTCCGGCCCAGGTGGCGGGCTCGTTGTTGAACGCGGTGTTCCTCGACCAGCTCGACGGCGACGCGTTGCGCCTCGAGCGCATCAACCGCCTCCTCGAGGCCGGCGCCGCGGACTCGTCGGGCGAGCTGCGTCCGGTGTCGCTCCTCGTCCTGCGCCCCTCGCGCGACCTCGGCCAGCTCGCGAACGAGCACGAGGCTCACCTGCCTGGACCGCTGCGCTTCCTGACGCGCGGGCTCGGCACGCGGGAGACGCGCAGCAACGACCTCCTCTCGTTGCTCATGTTCCAGGAGGACTACATCGATGCGCTGATCGAGCTCGGGCGCGTTGATACGCGCGCTCGCTCGAGCGAGCTGGCGGAACTGCTCGGCGCGCCGCGCGAACGCGTGCAGAACGCCTGACGTGGCCCACGCGGCGCGCCACCGTCGCGCGCGCTGGCGGACTGCTGTACTTTGTCGGGCCACTCCGACCCGAAACGATCAGGAACATGTGGTACCTCCTCCTTCTCGGTCTCCTGCCCCAGGACGACGCCGCGCGTGAGCTCGAGCTCCGCGACCACGACGCGCTGCGCATGGAGATCGCGCGCATCGCGGATACGCACGCCGTCGCGTCGACGGTCTCGCTCGGCATCTCCCGCGAGGGTCGCGTCATCCAGGGGCTCGTGCTCGACGGCGCGGAGCTCGCCGCGAAGCCGGCGATCCTGCTCGTCGCCAACCTCGAGGGTCCGGACGTCTTCGACAGCGCGGTCGCGCTCGACCACGCCCGCGCGCTCGCCGAGGGCTACGGGTCCGACGAGGCCGTGACGAAGCTGCTCGACACCACGCGCGTGTACGTGATCCCGCGCGCCAACCCGGACGCCGCGGAGGCTCGCTTCCTCACACCGCGGGAGGAGCGCACGACCGGCGGCCGTGGAATCGACAACGACCGCGACGGGCGCTCGGGAGAGGACGGGCCTGCGGACGTCGACGGGGACGGGCTCGTCTCGTGGATGCGCGTCCCGGACCCGGAGGGGAAGTGGATGGAGGATCCGACCGACCCGCGCGCCTCGGTCGAGGCCAAGATCGTGGCCGGCGAGCGCGGTGAGTTCCGCCTCGAGGTCGAGGGCTTCGACAGGGACGGCGACGAGGAGGTCGCGGAGGATCCCGAGCGCGACACGATCGTCAACGCCAACTTCGCCTCCGGCTGGGAGGAGCACGGCGAGCATGCCGGACTCTTCCCTTCCGACGAGCCGGAGGCGCGCGCACTGATGGAGTTCGTCCTGGGCCACGACGACATCGCGCTCGTCCTCTGCTACGGCGCTCCGGACAACCTGAACGAGAAGCCCAAGTCGGTCGCGGACGACGCGCCGTCGAAGATGAGGGTCCCCCCCGAGGGCGTGCTCCAGTCGGACGCCGACGTCCTGGCCGAGCTCGCGGAACGCTACGAGGAGACGACCGAGAACTCCGCCTCGCGCGAGGCCGACGACGCGGGCACGTTCCAGCGCTGGTGCTACGACCACCGGGGCCTCCTGACACTCTCGACGGTCCTGTGGGAGATGCCGGAGGAGTGGAAGGAAGAGGATCCGCCGCCGGAGGAAGAGGGCGAGGCCGACGCGGACGAGGACGAGACGGAGGAAGCGGTGGAGGAGGAGGAGGAAGAAGAGCCGGAGAACGACCTCGAGCCCTCGCTCGACGCGAAGCGCCTCACGTGGATCGACGGGTCCGAAGAGAGCTGGCGCTTCGTCGACTGGCGCCCCTTCGACCACCCCGATCTCGGTTCGGTCGAGATCGGGGGCTTCGCGCCCTTCGCGCTGCGCGAGCCGCCGACCGACGAGATGGCTCTTCTCGCCGACGTGCACCTCGCCTTCCTCCAGGAGCTGGGCGGATTGCTCGCACGCGTGACCGTCGCGGAGTGCACGGCCGAAGAGCTCGGCGGCGGGCTGTGGCGCGTCACGGTCACCGTCGCGAACAACGCGTTGCTACCGTTCCAGACACGCGCCGCACGACGCTCGCGGACCGTGCGCCCCGCGCGCATGGTGCTCGACGCGGGCGACGGCGCCGTGGTCGCCGGTCCCGCGCAGGTCCTGATCGAGGACCTCCACGGCGAGCGCGAAGAGACGACCTGGCTCGTCCGCACGGGGGATCCGGACGCAATCACCGTCACCGTGGAGACGACACATGCAGGCATCGCGAGCGCGAGTGCGGAGGTGAAGCGATGATCGGGTTGAGCCTCTTGCTCCTCCAGTCGGGCGGTTTCCCGGGGCTCGCGGCCGACCGCGCGCCACGCGTCGAGATCGCGTGGAACCGTCTGTACGACTACGAGGAGGTCTACGGACTCCTGGACCGGCTGGTCGAGACGTGGCCGAGCCTCATCTCGCGCCGGACCATCGGACGCAGCGTCGAGAACCGCGAGCTGATCGTCTACACGCTGAACGACGCCTCGACCGGACGGGCCGAGGACAAGCCCGCCATGTGGATCGACGGGAACGTCCACGGCAACGAGGTCCAGGGCGCCGAGGCGATCGTCTACACGGCCTGGTACCTGCTCGAGAACCGCGAGACGAACGAGCGCGTGCGCGAGCTCCTCGAGCGGTCGGCCTTCTACCTCCTCCCGATGGTCAACCCCGACGGCCGCGCGCGCTGGTTCCGGGACGCGCATTCCCCCCACTCCTCGCGCACGGGGGCGATGCCCTGGGACAGCGACCGCGACGGAGCGTTCGACGAGGATCCGCCCAACGACCTCGACGGCGACGGCAACATCGTGCAGATGCGGAAGCTCCTGCCCGGTGAAGGGACCCACCGCCTCTCCGCCGACGACCCGCGCGTGATGGAGCGCGTCCCCTCGAACGACCTCGGGATCCGCGGCGACTGGGTCTACCTCGGGTCCGAGGGAATCGACGACGACGGCGACGGCCGCACCAACGAAGACGGAGTCGGCGGCTACGACATGAACCGCGCCTGGCCGTCCATGTGGATGCCGGGCCACGTGCAGTACGGCGCGGGGCCCTACCCGCTCTACTGGCCGGAAACGCGCGCGATCGCCCGCTTCATCTACAAGCACCCGAACATCGCCGCCGTGCAGTCGTTCCACAACGCCGGCGGGATGATCCTGCGCGGGCCTGGAGCGGAGGGCTTCGGCAACTACCCCGGCCGTGACGTCCGCGTCTACGACGAGCTCGGGAAGGAGGGCGAGAAGATGCTCCCCTTCTACCGGTACATGGTGATCTGGAAGGACCTCTACACGGTCTTCGGCGGCTTCGTCACCTGGACCTACGAGGGCCTGGGGATCATCAGCTTCACGAACGAGCTCTGGACCAACGACCGCCTGAGTCCGGACGAGAGGGTCTCGCGCTCCTCCGCAGATCGGATGTGGTTCGACGACAACATGATGCAGGGCTCGGGCTTCGTCGACTGGCACCCCTACGATCACCCGCTCTACGGCGAGATCGAGATCGGCGGCTTCAAGAAGGACGTCGGGCGCGTCCCGCCCAGCTTCCTGATCGAGGAGATGCTGCACCGGAACGCGATGTTCAGCCTGCGGCACGCGCGCTCGATGCCGCGCGTCTCGATCGGCGAGCCGGAGCTCACCGACCTGGGCGGCGGAGTCACTGCGGTGGACCTCGTCTTCGAGAACCTCGAGCTGATCCCGACGCGCTCTGCGCGCGCCGCGGACGAGAAGATCGGGAGCCCCGACCTGTTCACGCTCGAGGGAGAGTCGATCGAGGTCCTGGCGGGCGGCTTCCGCCGCGACCGCTTCCGGACCGAACGCATCGATCTGGCCGAGCACGAGCCCGGTCGCCTCACTTCCGAGGACGGCATCGACGGTCGCGGCCTCGTGCGCATCCGGTGGTTCGTCCGCGGTCGCGGGGAGGCCACGGTCGGCTTCTCGGGCGAGAAGGTGCGCGACGTGACGCGCAGGATCTCGATCCGGTGAGCTCGAGGCCATGGCGCGCCCCCTCGTCTTCGTGTCGTGCCTCGCGCTCTCCTGCGCCGAGCCCGCGGAGGTAGCGCCGCCCGTGGTTCCCGAGGCGATCGGCTCGATTGTGGTCGAGGTCGGGAACATCGACGTCCACTGCCTCACGGCGGGCCCCGCCGACAGAACCGCAGTGGTCCTGCTGCACGGAGCTCGCTTCTCGGCTCGGACCTGGCAAGAGCTCGGAACACTCGACGCCCTCGGCGAAGCCGGGCTGCGCGTCGTCGCCATCGATCTTCCGGGCCATGGAGAATCCGGCCGCGCGGAGCACGATCCCGACGTGTTCCTGGGCGAGGTCCTCTCCGCGCTCGAGCTCGTCCGGCCGATCGTGGTCGCCCCCTCGATGAGCGGTCGCTACGCACTCCCGCTCGCGACCGGTTCTCCGGAGCGCCTGTCCGGATTCGTCCCGGTCGCACCGGCGGCCCTGGACCTCTTCCGCGACGCGCTCCCGGCCGCGGAGGTCCCGACCCTCGTCGTGTGGGGAGCCCTGGACGAGGTCTTCCCGGTGAGCGGCGCCGAGGACCTGGTCAGCGCACTGCCCGATGCCGAGCTCCTCTTGATCGACGGCGGGAGCCACCCCTGCTACCTCGATGCGCCGGACGAGTTCCACCGGGCGCTGCTCCTCTTCGCCGAGCGCGCGGCGAACCGCTGAAGCTAGAATGCGGGACGCCCGCACGCGATAAGATGCCGGTCCTCGCGCACGAGGACCGCGGATGGCATCGGAACAGGAACAGAGAGCTCCCTCGGAAGAGGTGGTCGCAGCCTTCGGGGAGTTCCTGCGGCGTCGCGACCGCGAGCCCGACGCGAGCTTCGACGACTTCTGCCGGCTGCGGCCGGAGGTGTCGGACGAGCTCCGCAGCCTGTGGACCGAGTGGGAGCGCGCCACCGAGCTGATCGAGATCCTCGGTCAGGGCCCCTCGATCAGCGACCGGCTCCGGCGCACCTTCGGGGACTCGATCGACCTCGACATCTCGCTCTCGGGCGACGACGACGAATCCACGACCACCTCCGTCTTCGACCGACTGGCCAAGGACGGCTCCTCCACGGCCGGCTACCAGCCGCGCGGCGTCGTCGCACGCGGCGGCATGGGCGCCATCCTGCGCGTCTGGGACAAGGACCTGCGACGGAACCTCGCGATGAAGGTCGTGCTGGGTCGCGACGAGGAGCCCGGAGCGGACGGGACGCCCAGAGTCGGCGAACACCAGCTCGCGCGCTTCCTCGACGAGGCCCAGATCACCGGCCAGCTCGACCACCCGGGCATCGTCCCCGTTCACGACCTCGGTCTCGACAAGGACGGGCGCGTGTACTTCACGATGCCGCTGGTCCGGGGCCAGACGCTGCGCGAGATCTTCGACCACGTGGCGTCGGGCGAGG
>JAJDET010000142.1 GCA_029259655.1 Planctomycetota bacterium | reverse complement strand
GAAGTCGGGTAGCGAGAGGAAGGGGCGCTCGGCGCGTCCCTCGAGGATGCGCTCGCGCGTGTGCTCGGTGAGTCCCTTCACCTGGCCCAGGCCGATGCGCAGGCAGGACTCCGGTGAGAGGCTCCAGTCCTCCGCGCTCTCGTTCACGTCCGGCCCGAGGATCGGCACGCCGAGCCGCCGCGCCTCCTCGACGTAGACGCGCGTCTTGTAGTAGCCCGTGTGGCTGTTGAGGAACGCGGTCAGGTAGGCGGCCGGGTGGTGCGCCTTCAGGTAGACCGCGCGGTAGGCGATGCGTCCGTAGGTCACCGCGTGCGCCTTGCAGAAGCCGAAGGACGCGAAGTTGGTGATGAGCTCCCACACGCGGCGGGAGTCGGCGAGCGCGACGCCGTTCTCGCGGCAGCCCTCCTCGAAGCGGCGCGCGAGTGGGCCGAGCTCGGCCTTGCGGCTCTTCTGGAGCGAGCGGCGCAGGAGGTCCGCCTCCGCCAGGTCCATTCCCGCGAGCAGGCTCGCGACCTGCATCACGTCCTCCTGGTACAGCATCACGCCGTGCGTGTCCCAGAGGCACTCGGTCAGCCGCGGATGCGGCGCCGTCGGCTCCTCGAGCCCGCGGAAGCGCCGTACGTAGGCGTCTTTCATCCCCGACCCGGCGGGGCCCGGGCGGATGAGCGCGACGGCCTGGATCACGTCGTCCATGGTGTGCGCGCCGGTCTGCTTGAGCAGGTTGCGCATGCCGGGCGACTCGACCTGGAAGCAGGCGAGTGTGAGCCCGCGCCGCAGGAGCTCGGCGGTCCGCGGCTCGTCCTCGCGGATCGCGAAGAGGTCGGGCGGCTCGATCCCGCGCTCGCGGAGCATCCCGAGGCAGTCGTCGATGACGGTCAGCGCGCGGTTCCCGAGCAGGTCCATCTTCACGAGCCCGAGCCGCTCGACGCCGATCTTGTCGTGCTGGGTGACGATGACGCCTTTCGCCGCGCGCTGGCACGCGACCCAGTCGGTGATCGGGCCGGGCGTCGCGACGACGCCGCCGGGGTGCAGGCCGAAGTGACGCGGGGTGTCGACGAGGGCGTCGGCGCTCTCGAGCACGCGGGCCATGCGCTCGTCCGCGAAGGGGAAGTCGCGACACTCGGGGACGGAGCGGAAGGCCTGGGCGACGGGAGACGCCGGTACGGTGCCGCGACACCTAGCAGCGGATTCACCCGGTAGCGATCTCGAGTGCGCAGCGTCGTCGGCGGGTGAATCCGCTGCTAGGTGTCGCGGCACCGTACCGGCGTCTCCCGGCACCGTCTCGACGCCGTCGAAGTCCCCGCCGCTCGAGACGGCCCACGGCAGCCGGCGCGACCACTGGTTCACCTCGGCCGGCGGGACGCCCTCGACGAGCGCCGCCTCGCGGAAGGCCGAGCGCAGCCCGAAGCAGTTAAGGGTCGAGATCATCGCCGTGCGCTCGGGCCCGAAGGCGTCGTAGACGTGCTCGAGCACCTCGTCGCGCCGCCGCCAGCAGAAGTCGAGGTCGATGTCGGGCCGGTCCTTGCGCGCGGGGTTCAGGAAGCGCTCGAAGGGCAGCCGGTAGCGCAGCGGGTCCGCGTCGGTCAGCTCGAGGCAGTAGGCGACGAGGCTGTCGGCGGCCGACCCGCGTCCGACGGACGGGATGCCGCGTTCGACGGCGAAGTCGCGGATCTTGCGCACGAGCAGGAAGTAGGCGGCGAAGCCGAGCTCGTCGATCGCGGTGAGCTCGTAATCGAGACGCCGTACGACCTCGGGCTTCAGCGGCCGGTAGCGTTTGCGAGCGCCGTCGAAGGCGAGCTCGACGAGCTTCGAGTAGGCCGTCTCGTGCTCGCCGAGCTCGACCTCCGGGAAGACGACGCCGCCGAGCTCGGGGAGGAAGGTGCAGTCCTCGGCCAGCGCGAGCGTGCGCGAGACGCAGTCGGTCCCGCGCTCGAAGGGCCCGCGCACGTCCGGGAGGTCGGTGTAGAGCGCGCTCACCTCGGCGGGGGAGAGCAGGTGTCCCGGCGTCTCGGCGAGCCAGCTCTCCGGCAGGTCGTGGGCGAGCGCGTTGTGCTTGATCGCGACGCGCACGCGGTGGTGCCGCGCACCGTTCGGCGTCGCGAAGTACACGTCCGGCGCCGCGACCGTCGCGAGTCCGGCCGCGCGCGCCGCCTCGACGAGGTCGAGCGCGGGGATGCTGCGCGGCGGCGGCGGGACCTTGTAGCTGTCGCTCGCGTCGAGCGCGTCGTCGTCGGTGCGCTCGCGCACGGCGAGCGCCTTGCGCGCTGGGGGGGTGAGGTAGACGTTGCGCGATTCGCCGTCGCGCACGCGTGCGCCGGCGGTGCCCGCTGCAATGGGGCGCTTCGCGAGGGCGGTCGCGGGGATCGCGACGAGGAGGTTCCCCGCCGGCACCTTCCCCGCGAGCGCGAAGGCGAGCCGCGGGTGGTCGACGAGGTAGGTGAGCCCGGCCTGGAAGCGCACGGCGCACTCGACGCGTTCGAAGGTCTCCGCTCCCTCGAGCGGCTCGTCCGGATCTCCCGGATCGCCGCCGAGGTGACGCGAGCTGACGAGCTTGCACAGATTGCGGTAGCCCTCGTCGGTGCGCACGAGCGCGATGAGCCGCCCCGGAGCCTCGCGTGTCCGGGTGTGCGAGGCGCCGCTCGCGGGAACGGGGGCCGCGCTGATCTCCGCCGCGAGGATCGGTCGCACGCCGACCTGGCGCGCAGCCTCCAGGAGCTCGACCTGTCCCGCCGTCGAGTCCACGTCCGCGAGCGCGAGCGCGCCGATCCCGAGCTCCTTGGCGCGCTGCAACAGCTCCCGCGGCGAGTCGACGCCGGTCAGGAGGGAGTGGTGCCCGTGAACGCGAAGGGGGACGTACATGGAGTCCCGGCTGCGCCCTCCCCTCGCGCCGGAGAGGAAGGCTAACAAAACCCTAAAATACCTGTGGTCGAGTGGACGCTCGAGAGGACCGACAGCGCCCCAAGTCCGCTGGCCGCAAGGAGAAGGGACTCCGCCGGAAACCGGATCGGGCTCCGGGCGTCCTCGGGAGGTCCGCGTTCGAAGGTGTTACCTCTTGCGGTAACAGTTCGCCTTGCCCAAGATCCGAAGAGGCGGCTACGTCTTCGTGTCCTGGATCGGCGATCACGCTCCGCGGCACGTGCACGTGTACCGCAACGGGAGGCTCGTCGTGAAGTGGAACCTGGAGCGCTGGATGCCGATGCGTGGTCGAGCCCCGCGTCGCGTCCTGCGTCTGCTGCGGGAGCTGGTGGAGGAGGGACGGCTGTGAAGATCCGGGCAGTGCGCGCCAACAACCACCGCCGGGCTTTCGAGGTCCGGACGCGACGGGGCGAGCTTCCCTTCCCCTACGCTGCTGCGGAGCCGCGACCGTCCGCGGGCGACCGCGTCGCCGAGGTCCACGTCGATCCCGAGCTGGGCCGCGAGGGATTCACGTACAGGCTCGAGTCCGGCGCCGAGGGCAGCGTGCACGTCGACAGCGTGCTCGAGTACAACGAGGATCCGAACGCGCTCGCGGATCTCCTGCTGCACCGGCTGACGGTCGAAGCGGTCGAGCGGTTGGAGCGCTCCGGATTCTCCCGGCGGGAGATCGCGCGTCGGCTCGGCACGTCCGCGACGCAGCTCTATCGCCTCCTGGATCCGACGAATTACCGGAAGTCGTTCCACCAGCTCCTCGCTCTCCTGCACGTGCTCGGCTGCGAGGTGGAGCTGCGGGTGAGGGATCGAAGGAACCTGGAATCCGCGTGACCGACAGTGCGAGCTGGGCGCTCGCCGGGCCGCGCGTCCAGGCGCCCGGTCTCCCGCGACGCTCCAGGGTTCCCCCTGCTCGTAAGAGAGAAGGGACTCCGCCGGAAACCGGACCGTCCCTCGACCGACCTCTCGCCGACGGGGCATGTTTACCGTATAACGTCATGCGTTATGCCCTTCGAGATGATCCGGAGCTTCGCCTCCCGCGACGCCGAGCGGCTCTTCCATCGGGAGATGGTCAAGCGGATCCCCGCGAGCCTTCAGCGCGTCGCTCTCCGGAAGCTCCGCATGCTTCACCGGGCGTGCGTCCTCGCTGACCTGCGCGTGCCGCCGGCCAACCGGCTCGAGGCGCTGAAGGGAGACCGGAGGGGTCAACACAGCATCCGGATCAACGACCAGTTCAGGCTCTGCTTCCGGTGGGAAACCGGGGATGCCTTCGACGTCGAGATCGTGGACTACCACGCCTAGGTGAGTCGTCATGGCCAAGAAGAAGCTGGATCCCGTCCATCCCGGAGAGGTCTTGAGGGAGGAGTTCCTCGAGCCCCTCGGTCTGAGTCAGAACGCGCTCGCGCGGGGTCTCGGCGTTCCTCCGCGGAGGATCAACGAGATCGTTCACGGAAATCGGCGCGTCACCGCGGACACCGCGCTTCGACTCGGTCGCTTCTTCGGGACCTCGCCGGAGTTCTGGTTCGGTCTCCAGATGGACTACGAGCTCGACGTGGAGAGTGATCGGCTCGCGGGGCGGTTGGAGAAGGAGGTCAAGCGGCACCGAAGGGCCGGCTAGCAGCCCGTTGAAGAAGGGGCCGTGACCGCGAGCCTGCTCATGCCGCGACGGTCGGTGCGATTCGAGTGGGAAAGAGGGTCGGACCGTCCAGCCGGTCGCGATCGACGGCAGCGATCCGTGCGAGGACGAGCACGAGGTGGCCAAACACCTCCAGGATGGCGTCGAGACGGCCCTGCAGACCCCGCGGCGTTCCCACTCCGAAGATCTGGCGCATCACCAGGCTCAGGTTGAAGGCCGCGACGTGGATCAGGTAGCGCTTGAGGATGTTGGCGCGGCCGCGCAGATGCACCCGGCGCATCGCGCCCGTCTCCAAGCAGTGCGCGAAGCCTCGCTCGAGCAGTTCGCCCCGCCTGCGCATCAGCGCCTTGCCTCGTTTCGTGCGGAGCCGGCGTCGATTGGAATACGTTCCCTCGCGAGCCGACTCTCGTCCTCGCCATCTCCGTCGCCCGCGATCGGGCTCGCTGAAGTAACTCCGCAGGCCGCACTCCTCCACCGTCTCCATCGTCGCGTGTCGTTCGAGCCCTTCTTGGGCCGTTTCCTGTCGATCTTTGCCAGATCCGCACGCGTCGGCGTCTCCTTTCCCGACGCCTTGGCGAGCTCGGTCAGGTAGTCCTGGTAGTTCGTGCCGTCTTCGCGGCGCACGAGGCTGCGCAGGGCCGCGTTGGCCTCGAGCGTCGTCGCATCGATCCCGATCGTCCGGCCCTGCAAGAGCCCCTTCTGCGCCAAGACCTTCAGCACGAAGCCGAAGACTTCCTGGTGCACCTCCACGTCGAGCCGCTGCCGGATCCGACACAGGCTCGAGTGGTTCGGCGTGTCCTCCGACATGTCGAAGCCGAGGAAGTGACGCAGCGAGAGCGAGTCCGCGCAGCGCCAGGCGATGCCGCGCTCGGAGTCCAAGCCCTCGAAGAAGCCCACCAGCAGCATCCGCATGTACGTCCCCGGCGGGATGCTCGGCCGGCCCTTGCCCTCCGCATAGAAGCGCTCGCAGCGTTCCTCCACGAACTCGTCGAACCGCGCCTCCGCGAGCACGCGGTTCAGGCGGTCGTAGAACGGGTGGCCGGGCGTCTTCGCCAGATCACCCGTCGCGATCCAGAGGTTCGGCTGCTTCTCGGCCGGTCGGTGGCGCATGGACATGGGGCGTGCTCCTTGCGCCACACCGTATTAACCTCGACTCGCCGAGTAACGCCCCGCCCCGCGGTTTTTCAACGGGCTGCTAGCGGCGAGCGGTGCTGGAATCGGGGCGCAACCGTCGCGAGCGAGGCGAGTCCCTCTCCGGTGGTGCGCCGCCCGAACCGCGAGCCCCATGGCTCTTCTCCGGCCTCGTCGTCCTCGTGGGGTCGAGAGCTCTCCGAGTCACGTCCCACACGTTACGTCGCTCCTACTCGACGCACTTGCTCGAGTCCCGGTCAAGACATCCGGACGGTGCAAGCTCCTGAGCCACAAGAACCTCGCGACGACGATGATCTACAAGCACGTCCTCGACCGTCCCCCCGGCGTGCGCAGCCCCCTGGACGCCCTGCCGCCTCGATTGGACGCCTCCCAGGACCCGTGATATACAGACCTGTCCATCCCCACCCGCTCGCAAAGCCACCCGCCCCAACCCCAGGCGGACCCACAAGATGGAAGGGAGCCTCGACTTGCGACAACCCGTTGGACTGCAGCCCCCGCCCCGGTGCAGCCCCTTACCCAGGTCCGTCTAAGACGCGTTAGACAGCTCAAGTGCAGCACCTCAACCTGACAACCGAAGCCGCGAGTCATTGGTCGCGCATTGACGCTCAAGTGCAGCAACGCATTCTCGCGAACGTCTGGTGCTCGGCATGCGCTTCGTCCGTCACGGCTTCTCACTGCTCCGGTCATGTCGAGGCAGGGGATATCATTCTGCAGGGCTTCTGCTCTGTTTGCGGAGGGCCTGTGGTTCGTGTTGTGGAGGGCGACTGATGAGCGGTCTAACACGCCGATGCAGGCGGTCGACACTTCGCGTCGCCGCTGATCGGCAAAGGCGTTAGGCGGAACCCGGAACTCGAATCATGACCGCATGGATTTTGCCGGTGCTGGTCTTCCTGGTTTGGTTCCTTTGGGTGGCGGCATGCGCCGAGGAGAGCAGCTTGCGCGGCGCCAAGAAAGGTCAGCCGCCTAGCGAGCGCCCAGGAACAAGCGTTTTTCCCGGCATCCCGTTTTTCCCACTGGCGTTCTGGGGCATCGCATGGGGTGTCGACAGATTCGTGGAACCCTGGGGTACGCTCACCGTCGGTGCGTTTCATGCAGTCTTCGGCGTCGTGCTCATCGTCTCCATCGTCCGGTACGTTCGTGAAATCCGCGCGATTGATAGTCGTGCCTAACAAGCCGCTCCAGCGGACGGCCTTCGGCGACACACTAGTTGCCACGTGAACAAAAAGCAGAAGTCCGAGATGCGACGCTTGGCAGAGCTTGCGTACGAACGAGAGCTCGGTCATTGGCTCGGTCAGCTTCACGCGTGCTTCCAGGAGTGGGAGCGAGGAGAGATCTCGGCCAGCGAACTCAGCGAGCATGTTCACGAGTATCACCATGGACCTGCACGAACGGTCTGGTCCCAGCACGCTCGCCTGAAGCACCCCGAAAAGAGGGTCGCGTGGGGCCTCGCACAAGGCCTGCTCAGCGAGTCAGAGGTCGACCCTGTACTGTTCGCTCTCGTCCAGGAGTCTGCCGAGGTGTTTCGTCAAATCTACGGGGAGTAAATGCCAGCCAACAAGGCGCTGCAGGCGGACCGCGCTTCGCGCGGCCGCTGAGCGCCAACAACGTTAGCTGGGCAAGTGCAAGGTGAAGCGAATCGCGATCATTGGGTGCGGTGGGAGTGGTAAATCCACTTTGGCGCGACGAATGGGAGCGACGCTCAACATACCCGTCCGCCATCTCGACCGGTGGTACTGGAAGGCGGGCTGGATCCCGGCATCGGCCGATGAATGGCCGAGCGTCCATGGAGACTTGTGTAGCGGATCGACCTGGATCCTCGACGGAAACTACGGTGGGACGATAAATGCCCGCCTTCGAGCGGCGGATACCGTGGTCTTCCTCGATCTACCTCGTTGGCGCTGCCTCTGGCGGGCGTTCAGGCGCTACCGACAGTATCGTGGTCGAGTCAGGCAGGAACTATCCGAAGGATGTCCAGAACGACTGACAGTTGAGTACATCAAGTGGATTTGGACCTATCGCAAAGTCCGTCGTCCCCGTCTCCTTCGGAGACTTCATGGCCTCGAATCGGACAAGAACGTGGTGATCCTGGACTCTGTCAAGGCAGTCGCGAGGTTCCTGGCCGACTTGCGAGAGGAGCCAGCTAACCAGCCGATGCAGCGGACGGCCTTCGGCCGCCGCTGATCGCCCGAGGCGTTATACGGACCGGCGCAGAGTCATTGGACGGCCATACCTGAATAGAGAAAACCGATGAGCGAGACACCGATCTACACGTCAGCGAGCACGGTCAAGAGCTTCTGGCAGGACTACCACATCTTCGAGGACCGTGTGGTATTTGACACCCTCTTCGGAAAGCTAACGATTCCGTTCGGCCAGATCGAGCGGGCCGATGTCTCAGGGTCGAACGTGAGAGGCCTGATGAAGGGTGGCCTGCAACTCAAGGGTTTCCGACCTGCCCTCAAGCTTGACTGGGCCAACTTCGTAGAGCACGTCGTCATCGACAAGAGCGAAGGCGTACGGCGTGTTCTGTTCACACCCGAGGATCCAACGGATTTCAAGAGAGCTCTGGATGAAGCGCTAGAGAAGTACCGGGAGAAACAGGGCGCCACTGGTGCGCGACAAGTGCCGTCCAAGACGCGTTGGGCGGACCGACGAAGGCCACGTCGACTCGGTAGTGGTCGACTCATTACCCTGACGCCGTGGAAGCCGACGATCTGACGCTGCTGTTCGAGGTCTTCGAGAACACACCGCGGCAGGGCCCCGGGAGCGTCGAGACCACCCGGCGCGCGCTCCGGTTGTTGCCCGACTCACTGCGGGTCGAGCGTGTGCTCGACCTCGGGTGCGGCACCGGTGGCTCGACCATCGTGCTCGCCGAAGACACCGGCGCTCACGTCACGGCGGTCGACATCCATCCACCGTTCCTCGCGACGCTGCGAGCACGAGCCGAGGAGCGCGGTCTCGCCGACCGCATCACGACCGTCGCCGCCGACATGGCGAACGCCACCTCGCTCGGCGCCGGCTTCGACCTGATCTGGGCCGAGGGCAGCGCGTACTCGATCGGCTTCGAGAATGCCCTGCGGCGGTGGCGGCCGCTGCTGCGACCCGCCGGCTGCCTGGTCGTGACCGAGCTCGTCTGGTTCGTCGCCGAGCCAGCCGAGCGCGCGCGTGCGTTCTTCGCGGGCGAGTACCCCGACATGCGCGACGAGGCGACGCGCATCGGTCAGGCACGGAGCGCGCGCTACGATCTGCTCGGCTCGTTCCGCTTGCCGGCCGACGACTGGCACGCGTACTACGCCGGCCTCGAAGCGCCGTTGCGCGACGCGATCTCGCGGCGCGGCGAACGTGAGATCTACGCCGCCACCCGGCTCGAGCGGGCGATCTACGAGGCGTGCGGCGACGACTACGGCTACCTGTGCTTGGTTCTGCAGGCCGTTGCAGCGTCGACGTAGACTGGCCCGAGGTGGCCCAACCATGCGATGCAACCGACGCCGCTCGCCGCGCGGCTGATCGCCATCACGTTAGACGGCATTGTCGATGCGGAAGGACAATACCGAAGGGCGACTCATGACACTGGATCGCAAACCGTCGTGGACCCTTCTCCTGCTGGGGTTGCTGACCAGCCTTGCCGTCGTCGTCTACCTCTCTCTCGTCGTGTATCCGCCGGACCGACCTGTCGCCACCATCGTTCCGGGGTCCTCCTCAGGCCCGGCGTTCGTGGTGCAGGTAGTCCGTCCGCGGCTCGGTCTGCCCCTCGGTGGGATCCTTCCGCCACGGCTCTTTGGACTCGAGGCGCACCTGGGGTTCGAATCGGCGAGCGCCGGCGCCTCCGTCGGCAGCGTCGGCCCCGGGCGCCTCGAGCTCGGCGCTGACGGCTGGGATCTGGTCCTCGTCCTCGACGCTGACGGGCGGGTGATGGCCGAGACCCAGGTGGTCTTCGAGCTCATGTTCGAGGAGCGCCTCCGTATGGTGCGCTGCCGGCCGAGCGATCCGGCGATCGGCACGCTCAGCACCACCGAGCTGGCCGAGTCCGGTGAGCTCAGCGGCAGCTTCGACATCGAGCTCGCCCGCTGCGAGGATGCCGACACGGGGAAGCCCCTCGGTTGGCCGCCGAAGCCCCTCGTCCTCCATGGGAGCTTCGACCGCCTCCCGCTGGACGCCGCAGTGAAGCGGCGCTGAGCCGATCCAGCGGAGCACAACGGCAAGATGCGATTTCGGATGGGTTTTCCCGAATGCACGAGGCTCTACAGGTGAACAACGGATCACCCAACAACGGCATGCAGCGGACGGCGATCCGCGCCGCCGCTGATTCCGAGCGTTGATCCGGACAAGGGTGCGAATCGCTCCGTTGAGCAAGTGACCTGATGAATGAAGAGAGCCTGGCCCTCGAGCACGGCACGCTGACCTACTTGCGGGGCGGCGAGGGGCCCTTGGTCGTGTTCTCGCATGCGCTGAGCCCGCTCGCGTGGGGTTCACTCGATCGCCTCATGGGTTCGTGCACGGTGGCCGTACCCGTGTGGGAGCGATCGACGGTGCCCGCCAACACGATGGGGGAGCTCGGCTGGTTCGAGGCACTGGCTGGCGCCATGGGCTTCCAGCGGGCGGCGCTCTGCGCCTGGTCGATGGCAGGACCGGCAGCGGTCTACTACGCGGCGGAGCAACCCGCGTGCCTGTCTCACCTCATCCTCGTCGACATCGTGGGGCTGGGGGCCGGTCTCCCTCCTCTGCGCTGGCGTGACCTACCGCATCTCGTCCTGACACGGTTGCTGGGGCACCCGACGCGGGGACTCGTTCGCGCCATGTGGGAGAACTGGGTCCGCCCAGGGAACGTCGATACCAAAGCCCTCGAAGAGGCGACGTACCGCTTCTTTCGCGACGAGTCGAAGGCCCCCGAGGATCCGACCGACGATGGGGACGACGCTGACACGCTGATCCACGTGCTTCCCGCGGTCGAGAGTCCGACGCTCGTGCTCTCGGGACGGCATTCTTCCGTCCTGGGTCCGCGCCAAGGTCGGATCGCGGCTGCGCTGCTGCCTCTCGGCACGCACATCGTGTTCGAGGAGAGCAGCCATGCCCTGCAGCTCGAGGAACGCGACAAGTTTCAGGGAGCGGTCGCCTCGTTCGTCACCGGAGAGTCGGCTGAGCTCAGTGGGCATGAATGATGATGCCGTTCAACATGCAGATGCTGCGGACGGCGCTCGGCAGTCCGCGGATCGGCAACAACGCTGGACGGACAGTGGCGGCCCGCTGGATGGCGCTAGACTGACGCCCAACCATCCGTACCCGGACGACGCGTCGATCTTGGCCATGAGGTCTCGTGCCCCAGTGATCCCACAGGCGTGCCCCATCCGGGTCATGACAAGGCTCTCGGGGAGATGCTCGGGGACTGGTGTCGGGCGGGCGTCGAGGGTTTTTCCGCGTGGTATCGTGTACCTACCCGCTAGCAATGGGATGCAGGCGAATGTGGCTTCGCCGCGCCGCTGATGCGCAGCGCCTGCATGTGGACGGTTGAGAACATGGCGCACTATCAGGAACGAGAGCAGCTCGAAGCGGCGATGCTCGGAGACTCAGAGCTCTACTCGACGAGGGTGCAAGCTCTGGTTTCCTGCATTCAAAGACCGGCATGACTCCGCTCATGACGGCTGCCTACGCAGGCCACACGGATGTCGTGCAGCTGCTTCTTGCCCATGGAGCTACTCCGAACCTTACCGCCGATGATGGCGCGTCCGCGCTTCACTGGGCTGCTCGAAACGGGCACGCCGGCGTCGTACAGGACCTTCTCGATGCGGGCGCGAACCCGAATGCCCGTCGTGAGAAGGACGGCCCCGCCCCCGTGCACCTCGCCATTCAGCATGGCCACGATGCCATCGCGCTCTTGTTGATCGAGTCGGGGGCGCGGAAGGACGTCACGTATCTGGGCAGATCTCTTCGCGAGTACGCAGAATGGCACGAGCGCAGCACCCTTGCCGAATCGATCCGGCAGTGTGCCAAGCGAACCACCTGACGAGCTGCTCGAGCGGCCGGCCCTGCGGGTTCAGCTCTGCCGGCTGACCATCTCGTTGATCCAGATCGGGGCGAAGGGGGACGTGCAACCCTTGGAAACCGGATAGTCACGGTAGATTCCCAGCGACTCGCCGATGGCGAGTGCCCGCTTGCGGAGTTTGGGGACGTGGATTCCGATCTCCGCAAGACAGCAGTTCATCGTCCACTGCACTTCCGGAGCGGCCGTTCCCAGTTCGGACTCGATGCGAGCCAGGAGCGCCGGGAGCTCGAGCCCGTCCCGACTCTTCACGACCCGCTCGGTGGTCAGGCTCCATCCGGCGCGAGCAGCCATCGGGTCGCCCGTGGCCATCCACCCCTGGCGAAGAGTCTCCTTGTCGGGGTGCTTCTTGACGACGTAGGAGTTGAGCCAGTCCGCCACCTGCACGAAGGTGACCGACCGCACCATCCGGTCCATCTCGTCGGCCGGCAGCGTCTTCGGCTTCATCAGGAGGATTGCCAGGAGCCGGGCGTCGACGTTCTCGGTCTCCCATAGCGCCAGGGCCAGCTCGTGGTCGGCCTTGATCGTCTTCGCCAGCTTGCGGATGTCGCCGAGTCGGACGCCGAACTGTTTCTCGCCGGCTCCGTTCTTGCTGTTCTGCGCACGCATCTTGTCGTTGCCGAGCGCCTCGAGCTCCGTCAGAGTCTCTTCCAGGTTCATGGTCGCGATCGTGCGAGACTCGTAGCTCTCACTCCAAACCGCATCGACGACGCCGGGCGAGTTGGCGCAGCACGCGCTACGGGAACAGGGAGGTCGAGGTTGCGCGGTTGCTCTCCAACCGGGCATGATGCGCCCGGCGCGCAAAGGCTCATCGAGGACGAAGGAAGCAGGAGTCACGATGCCGTACACGGAAGATCAAGAGGCGGAGTTCAAGGAGCAGATCCGGTGCAAGCGACGAAACCAGTTCGTCCTCGCGATCCCCCTGATCGCCGTCATCGTGATTCTCGTGATGTCGGAGGGGGAGGAGACGGTGCTCGGGATGGATACCGCCATCGTCGGTCCCGCGGCGTTCGTGATCGTGCTCGCCGGACTCGCCTACTCCCTCTACAACTGGCGCTGTCCCGCCTGCAAGAAGTACCTGGGCAAGGCGATCAATCCGAGCTTCTGCTCCAAGTGCGGTGTGAAACTGTCGTAGAGACCGCGAGTGGGGACGTGCTCGAGGAAGAGCAGGATGCCTTCAGATCTGCGAGGCGTCGTGCAAGCATGATCACCCGGGATCAGATCCAGGCGATGTTCGATGGGGCCGAGGGCTACCCATGGGACATCCGGGCGCCATGCCTGTGGGGCTACTTCTTCGGGGACGAGGATCAAGAGAAGCTGCTCGCCGCGGCACGCCATCTGGAAGCGAAGGGGTTCCGTGTCGTCGGCCTCCTTGCCCCGAGTGCGGAGGACGACGACCCGAGTTGGTTCTTGCTCCACGTCGAGAGGGTCGAAGCCCACACGGTGGATAGCCTCCACCGGCTCAACCAGGAGCTCTACGCATTCGCAGCCGAACACGGTCTGCGGTCGTACGATGGAATGGACGTGGGGCCCAGCGAATAGCGGCTACGGGCGTCATTCCTGTAACGGCGGCCGCTGCTGATCGGCAGAGGCGACAGATGGGCAAGAACTCGCCCTCGAGGAGCACGATGAAACGCACTCTCGTACCCAGCAGCAGTCCCTACGCCTCGATCATCGGCTTCTCGCGCGCGGTACGCGTCGGGAACCACGTCTCGGTGGGAGGCACCGCGCCGATCGACGCCGAAGGAAACACGGTCGGCGCCGGAGATCCGGCCGCCCAGGCTCGTCAGTGCTTCCGGACGATCGAAGCGGCGCTGGCCGCGGCGGGCGCCGCGATGACCGACGTGGTTCGCACCCGGATGCTCTTGACCCGCATCGAGGACTGGTCGGCCATCGCGGAGGTGCGCGGAGAGTACTTCAAGGACATTCGCCCCGTGGACACCGTCGTGGAGGTGAGTCGCTTCATCGATGAGGAGTGGCTCGTCGAGGTCGAGGTAGACGCCGTCGTTCAGGGCGAAGATGCCTGACTACCAAGGGAGACCCAGGCTGCGGTGCAGCGATGACTGAAGACCCGATTCGAACCGCGATTCGGGACTTCCTCGACCTGGTCGAGGGGACATCCGGTTCCACAACAGAGAACGAGCAGGCCCTCGTGCTCCTGCTCGATCGATTGGCTCTGGTCACGCACGCCCCCGAGCCGAGCGATGCCGGATCCGACGTTGAAGCACCCAGGCACGCGTACGAAGCGATGCATGCGCAGGTCGTGGCACGCTTCCCCCGGTACGGGCTCTACCGTGCGGGAAGCCCGGAACCGGATGACGTGTTCCTCGTCGGCGATGCGATCGATGATATCGCCGACATCGCGATCGACCTGTCGGAGGTGGCATGGCTCTGGGACCGTGTCGGAGAGGTCGAGGCCCTGTGGCTGTTCCACTTCGGATTCACGCACCACTGGGGGTCTCATCTCCGGAGCTTGCAGTGGTACGTTCACGAGATGCGCGGTCAGGATGACGACCGCTGAAGTCGTCGCGACCGACGACGAAGGAGCTAGCCTTGAAGTTGCGAACTACCCTTCTCATCGCTGCGGTCTCGGCTCTGGTCACCGCGGCCGCCCCGACCCTCTCTGTATCCCGATCGGCGCTCGACTCCCTGCGAGGGCTCGGGGGTGTGTACCTGAACGTGCTGTCGATGGAGGAGGACGCCGCGGACGCGAAGTGCGACTCGACCGCGGCAAGTCCTCCGCGTCGCTTCCCGCGGAGACCTGGAGCAAGCTGGCGCTGGGCTTGACGACGCCCGATCGAATGGACGTGATCGACCACCCGGTCCTCGAGAAACTGGACGAGTTCATTTCCGACTACCGAGCGGCGAACCCGCGCTAGCCCGGCCGGTGGATCACCTGACATGCCGCAGACCGACCCCTTCGCGACCCTGGCCCGCCGTCGCTTCGCATTCCTCGAGTCGGACCACAGCTTCGCGTTTCGCGTCATCGACTCCGGCTACGTCCGCTTCGAGCAGCCCGAGCTGGAGCTCAACCTCTGCTGGAGCCGGTGGGAGTACTCCGCGATCCTCCAGGTGCGTCGCGAGGACGCCGTATTCCGCCCCTACGTGTCGAGGCAGTTCGCGCTCCACACGGTCGTGCTCGCTTTCGATCCGGCCGCGTACCCTTCGAGCGGCGAGCTCCCTCTCGACGTCAAGACGCTCGAGGACGTCGACCGCTACCTGCTACTGGACGCCGCTCTGCTCCGGAAGCACTGCGTGCCCGTCCTGGACGGAGACTTCGCCGTGCTCGAAGCGATGTACAAAGGGCGCGAGACGAGTGACCGCTGACGCCGGCGGCCGCAAGGCGAAGCGACGTCTAGCCCGGATTATTCATGACCACGCGGACAGAACCCCACGACCGGCCGGCTTCGCCGGCCTTTCGGCCCCTGCCGGCACTTTTCGTGTGCCGGCGTCCTCGACGACCTGTCAAGGTCGCCTGCGGGGCCGACGCACGAAAAGCACCAGCAGGAGCCGAATCGAGGCGTTCTGTCTCGCGGCTCATGAATAACCCGGGCTAGGCGTCCCGGTCGTGCCGGTCCAGGCGCTCCTCGCGCGGTAGCCTCCGCTCGGCGCGGCCGAGCCGCTTGTGCTGGTCCTCGGGCAGCGTCGCGAACCCGCGCTCGAGGAGCCTGCGCGCCGTTTCGTAGTTCTCGACCGCGGCGGCCCTCGCGACGAGCTCGCGGAACGTACCGGTGGACGCGTCGAGCTCGAGGATCCGTTCGGCGAGCTCCGCGGCGGTCTCGGCGTCGCGGACGCCGAGCAAGGCTTCGTAGAGCTTCGCACCCTCCGTCACTGCGAAGCGCTTCATGTACTCGACGGGGCTGAGCTCGGGGTCCTCGTCTGCGTACGTACGGACCATGCTCTCGTACAGATCGACCTTGCTCTGGAAGCGGTGGAAGACGTCGCCCGCCGCCTCGAGCACGTCCGCGTAGCGCTTCTTCTCCAGCAAGACGTCGAAGACCTCGTCGAAGAGCACGCCGAGGACCGCGGGCTGGGTCTCCTCGACGGCGCGGAGCTCGTCGTACAGCGCGAGCGTCTGCGAGCTCCGATCGAGCTTTGAGTTGATGCTCGAGAGCTCCCTGGCTGCGTCGAGACCATCGCCCTTTCCCTCCCTCAGGCGCTTCGTGGCCGCCTCTCCCAGCTCGACCAACGCAGCCACCGCGGGGGGGTGCTCCGCTCCGAGCCGGACGATCTCGCCCAGGAGGTACGAGAGCCGCACGCCGCCGTACCCAGGCCAGGTCCGGCCCGCCTCGAAGCACCACAGGTACTCTTCGAGGGCTTCCTCGTGCCGCTGCGCTCGCGCGAGCTCGTTGGCGCGATCGCGGCGCAGCTCGACGTTCTTCGGATCACCGAGGAGCTCCTCCTCGATGCGATCGAGCTCCGTCCTGCCCGCAACGCGGTCCTTCGCCTCCGAGAGGAAGCCCGTCGCATCGCGGTATCCGACGATGCGCCCGCGTTCCGTGCCGTCGGGGTCGATGAAGATCATCGTCGGATACACCTGAATGCGGTAGCGGGCGGCGAGCTTCGTCTCCACCTCGGCGTCCAGCTTCAGGGCGATCGTCTTCTCGCCCAGCCAGCTCACGACGGCCGCATCCTTCCACGTCGTCGCGTCGAGCTTCTTGCAGGGCGCGCACCAGGTCGTGAAGAAGTCGACGAAGACCACCTTGCCGTCCTTCTTCGCAGCGGCCAGCGCCTCCTCGAACGAGGCCTCCCGGAAGGGACCCTCGGCGTGGATCGGTGCGGCGAGGAGGAGGGCGGCGAGCGCGAGGATCGTGTTCTTCATGGGAGGTTTCGGATCGGGGAGACCCGGGGCTACGCGATTGTACTCGGGCTCATTCGAACGCAAACCGCCGTAGATGCGGGCGGGAGCCAGGGCGCCCTCTTCGGCCTCAATTCCAGGTCCTGGTCGGATTCGCCGCGGTCGGGGCACCTAAGTTCAGGTCTATCCGGGCCCTGCGCCGACGGGCGCGAAACGGGCGGACTTACAGGCATAAACGCTTCTTCTCGCCGGTTTCCGAGAACCGTATGGACAGCGCCCACCGCCGCGACGGAGACTTCACGTATCGCCGCTGAGACGCTCGCGCGTGGCCCGTTTTCCCGACGGGGCGGCGAAGGAGGAGAACCATGTCTCAGATGGACGGTATCGAGCTCGAGATCGTGTGGCTCGACGGCGACGCTTTCGAGCTCCGCGTGTGCGCCGGGAACGGGCGCTTCGCGGGCACGACGAACGTGTACGTTCCGCGCGACGGGTTGTCGGATGTCGCGGAGACCTTCCGCGGGTTTCCGGACTCGCCCGACGACCGGCGCGAGCTGAAGCTCGGCACCTTCGACGAAGAGCAGGCGGGAGGTGGGGCGCACCTCCTCCTCGCATGCTCGGACGAAGCCGGACACGCCGGCGTGGAGGTGACGCTGCGGACCGACCCGCGCGCCGATCCCGCCGGCCCCGCGACGGCAGGCTTCGTCGTGCCCGTCGAGGCGGCTGCGATCGACGCCTTCGTCGAGGTCGTCGAGGCGATGGCGCCCGAGACGGGTTCGGTCGCGCGACTGCCCCGGGCGACCTGACGCGCTCAGGGGCGCCGCTTCGGCACGACGTGGATCGCGCCGTCGGCGCGCTCGCCGACCTCGAAGCGGGGGCGCCGTACGTCGATGCGATCCGGGGCGATCCCGGCGTTCACCAGTGCGGCGCGGACTGCCTCGAGACGGCGCGTCGCGATATCGAGGCATGCGGCGCGCGTGCGCTTCCCGCGGCGTCGCTCGGCACCCGGGTGGAGCAGGTCGTAGAGCCGGTCGAGCGCGTCCTCCGTCAGGCCGAGCTCGCGGTCGATGGCGCGCAAGCGCTCGGTGCCGGAGAGCGCCTCCGCATCGCGCCCGACGGCGTAGTGTGCGCGCGTCTCGGCGGCGAGCTCGTGCCGCGTGCTCGCGAGCTCGACCTTCTTGGCTCTCAGGCGCCGGGCCAGGTCGCGGCAGTCCTCGGGGCTCGGGCTCGCGAGAATGTCCGCACGCACGAGGTCGGTCGTCCCGAGCTCGTGCCTCAAGACGACCGACCCCACGTCG
>JAJDET010000141.1 GCA_029259655.1 Planctomycetota bacterium | reverse complement strand
CGAGCACCGCCGCGGTACAGTCCGCGAAGAGCGGCTCCTCCGAGGGGCGCTCGACCTCCTCGAACTCGACCAGCTCGATGGATCGCAGGAGCGGGGGATCGAGGTCCACCGTCCAGCGCGTCGTCCAGGTCGCGTGCTGTTCGAGCCGTCCCGTCTCCGTGGGCCCCACCACGGCCACGTACGAGCGTATCTCGACCGCGTCGTCGGCTTCCTGGATGTCGAAGGGCTTGAACTCGATGCGCAGCTCGCCGGAGTACTCCGCGAGCATCCCGCGCAGGGCATCCGCCAGCCCATCCGGGCCGCGGTGACGTTCGCCCGGGACGGGGACTCCGCGCCGGACCCGGAACTCGGAACCCTCGTGGACCGTGGCGAGCTCATCCGGGCGCAGGACACCGCAGGCGAAGTCGGCGGCCAGGAACGGGGCCAGCGCCGCGGCCTCGAACGCGCCCGGCTCCTCCACGGCGTGCCCGATGTGCTTCAGCTGCTCCTTCGCGCGCTCGTGGAAGGCCTCGGTGTCCCACCCGTCCCGGGACGGATCGTCCTCCAGGTTCCACGCCTTCCTGAAGTCGTTCCGGATGACGGCAGGTCCCTCTTCCGCTCCGGTTCCGACGCCGTCCGCGGGTCGCGATCCGCCGCACGCGCCCGAGACGACGGCGGCCAGGAGGGAGGCGCCGAGGGCCGTTGCGCGTCGTCGCCGGGGAGGGGCCATGGTCACGAGTGTAGCCGAGCCTCCGTCACTCCCCGTAGCCGATCTTGCGCAACGCCTCGACGTAGTCGTCGTCGGTGATCTCGGACGCGGTGTGGCCGAAGCTCTCGGAGAGGAACTCGTCCAGGAGCGCACGCAGCGCCGTCGTCGTCGCTCCCTCCTCCACCGAGACGTCCAAGAGCTCGCGCGGATCGTCCGCGCGCGCGTAGAGCTCCAACTCTCCGGCGCGGATCGCGAAGGTCGGCAGGTACTCACGGTCGATGCGACCGAGCACGAGCTTGTAGCTCGCCGTGCGAACGGCGACCGCTTGACGGTGCGTGTGCTCGACATAGGCGGGGCGGGGTTCGACCACCGCGCTGCCGGACTCGAGCGCCGTCTCGATCGCGCCGCGCAGGCTCCGGCCGCGCACCGCTGCACCGCTCTCGATCCCGAGCAGGTCGAGCACGGTCGGAAAGAGGTCCACCGTCGAGACGGCGCCCGAGACGACGCCGCCTCGCTCGCGGCCCCCGGACGGCTTGACGATCAGGGGCACCTTCACGGTCGCGTCGAAGAGGCCGTGGTGCGCGAAGGGGATCCCGTGCTCGCCGAGGCTCTCCCCGTGGTCGGCGACGACCACGATCAACGCCTGCTCGAAGATCCCGAGCCGCCGCAGGTGCTCCAGGAGCACGCCGAGCTGGTGGTCGAGGTAACCCACCTCGCCGCGGTACAGCCGCTTCAGCGGTTCGAGCCGGTCCGCGTCGAAGACGCCCGTGTGCTCGATCGCCGGGGGCGCCGTTCCCCAGGGCTCGGGCGGCACGTAGGGCCAGTGGGCGTCGAAGTAGTGGACCCACGCGAAGAAGTCCTCGTCGGCGTGCGCATTCAGCCACGGGACGACGTCGGCGTTCACGTCCTCGGCCCGGCGCTGCTCGTGGATCGAGCAGTCCTCGAACACGTCGAAGAGCCGCCCGAGGTTCGAGCCGTCGGCGCCGAAGAAGGAGACCCCCGCGAACCCCGCCGTCCTGAACCCTTCGCGCGCCAGGACGCGCGGGAGGGTCGGGATCGCGACGTCGAAGCGCTGCTGGTTGTTGTGGACGCCGTGGTCCTTGACGTGGAGCCCCGTGAACATCGAGGCGTGGGACGGGTTGGTGACGTTGGCAGCCGTGACGGCGTCCTCGAACCGCACGCCGCCCGCCGCGAGCGAGTCCAGGGCGGGCGTCTCGACGTCGACGGCGCCGTAGCAACCGAGGTGGTCGGCACGCAGGGTGTCGAGGGTCACGAAGAGCACCTGTCGGCGGGGCGTGTCGGATACGGGGATCGTCCCCGACCAGGTCACGCGCGGGCGCAGCAGCACGGCCGAGCCGTCCGCGCGTACGGGCGACGCGAGCGTCAGCTCGAGCGAGAGCACGCGCTCGTCGAATGCGAGCGCCTGCTCGAAGCGGACCACGCCGCCGCCCTCGTCGAGCGCGAGCTCGGACTCGACCCGCGCTTCCCGGCCGCCGGCGAGGCGCGCGCGCAGCACGACCGAGAGCCGCTCCTCCGCTCCGCGAACACCGCCCAGCTCGAAGCCGAGCCGTGAGGTCGGCGGGAGGTCCAGCCGCTCGAACGCGATCGGCTCGCCGAAGCGCAAGACGAGCGCCTCGTCCGCGCAGGCGGCGTCCTGGACGGGCTCTCGCAGCTCCGGGTCGGCGAGCCTGCGCCCGAGCGGGACGACGTCGCACAGGCTCAGCACCTCATCCACGCTCCGGACCTCTCCCGTGCAAGCCGGCGCGATCACGGCCAGGACGAGGGCCAGGTCCGCGCAGCGCATGACTACTCCGCGTAACCGAGGACGCGGAGCTGCTCGATGTAGTCCCGGTCTGTGATCTCCTCGGCCTCGTGGCCGAAGCTCTCGCTCAGGAACTCGTCGAGCACCGTGCGAAGCGCCGACGCCTCCCGTTGCTCGGCCTCGAACACGTTCTCCTGCTCGCGCGGATCGCGGATGCGGTCGTAGAGCTCCGCATCCCCGGCCCGGATCACGTAGGTCGGGTAGTACTCGCGATCCACGAGCGCCAGGATCAGCTTGTGGCGCGCGGTGCGGATGGCGACCTGCTGGCGATGGGCGTGCTCGACGAAGGCCAGCGAAGCCCCTGCCTCGGCGGGGTCGTTCGAGGCGAGCGCCGCCTCGATCGGCCCCACCAGGCTCCGACCGCGGACACGCACGTCGCTCTCGATGCCGAGCAGCTCGAGGACGGTCGGGAAGAGGTCCACGGTCGAGACCGCACCGGTGACGACGCCGCCGGACGACGCCGACGTCCTGCCCGGGGGCTTGACGATCAGCGGGACGCGCACGGTCTCGTCGTAGAGTCCGTGGTGCGAGAGATGGATGCCGTGCTCGCCGAGGCTCTCGCCGTGATCGGCCACGACGACGATCAGCACGTCTTCGAAGATCCCGAGCTCGCGCAGCTGATCGGTGAGCACGCCGAGCTGATGGTCGAGGTAGCTCACCTCACCCATGTACTGCGAGCGGAAGTACTGGGGGTCGTCGCTGACCTGGAACCAGGGGTGCTCGCGCACGTCCCGTCGCGCGATCCGCTCGTCGGAGGGCGGCAGGTCGTACATCTCGTTCCACGGCGCGGGCGGGACGTAGGGCGAGTGCGCGTCGAAGTAGTGGACCCACGCGAAGAAGTCCTCGTCCGCGTGCGCGTTCAGCCACGGGACGACGTCGGCGTTCACGTCCTCGGCGCGGCGCTGGTGATAGGTCGCGCAGCCGTCGAACTCCTGGAACAGGCGCCCGAGGTTGGCGCCCTGCGCACCGAGCAGGGACGCGGCTCCGAATCCGGCCGTCCGGAAACCCTCGTCCGCGAGCACTCCCGGCAGGTTCGGGATCGCCGAGTCGAACCGGTGCTTGTTGCTCTTCACGCCGTGGTCCTTGACGTACAGCCCGGAGAACATCGACGAGTGGGAGGGGTTCGTGACGTTCGAGGCGGAGACGGCGTCCTCGAAGCGCACGCCCGCCCGCGCGAGGGCGTCGAGGTTCGGCGTCCGGATCTCCTCGTTCCCGTAGCAGCCGAGGTGATCCGCGCGCAGCGTGTCGAGCGTCACGAAGAGCACCTGGCGGCGCGGCTCGGGGGGCTGCGTGGGAAGGGTTCGACGATAGTGGACCTGCGGCCGCAGCATGACGGCGCCGCCGGACCGGTTCTGCTTGCGCTTGGCGGGCCTGGCCAGCGTGATCTCGAGGGCCGACACGCGCTGCGCGAAGGAGAGCTCCCGGTCCACGCGCAGGGTCTCGCCCTCGGGGAGCTCTCCGATCTTCAGCGTGGACTCGAGCCGCTCGTCGCCGCCGCCGACGAACAGGGCCCGGATCGTCAGCATCACGCGCAAGGTCTCGCCCACGTTCGACCGGATCCCGCCCAGCTCGAACGTGAGGCGCAGGTCTCGCGGCAGGTCCAGGCGCTCGAACAGGAGCGGCTCGTCGAACAGGACCACGACCGCCTCGTCGGCGACCCCGACGTCCTGGACCGGCGCGCGGTTCGCCATGTCCGCCACGACCCGCTCGAGCGGGAGGGCCTCGATCAGGCTCCTGACCTCGCTCACCTCGCGCGTACCTCCGGTGCATGCGAGGCTCGCGGTGCAGGCGGCCAGGAGCAGGACCGTCGAATCGAACGTGGAGGACCGGTGACCGATCCGGCGAGTATACGCGGCCTTCATTCGAGGACGCGCGCGTAGCTCGTGTGCACGGAGAGCGTCAGCGTCGAGAGCGCCGTGGCGTAGATGCGACCGCCGTAGTAGCCCCAGGCGCCGACCGGATCCCAGCTCCCGGCGCGCGGACCTTCGCGACGCTGCGCCGCGGCGATCGTCTCCTCCAGCAGGGGCTCCCAGCCGCGCCAAGGCCCGCGGCGGCGCGGCTCGAGCTGGTACAGCGCATGGGTGCCGAAGAACCAGGCGTAGACGTCCGTCTCCACGCCGTCCGGTGTCCAGCTCGGCGGGCGGCGCGCCACGAGGTCGATGCCGACGTTCATGACGGGGACCTCCTCGGGGTCCTGGCCGAGGAGCACCCGGCACAGGAGTGCGGCGGCCGTCAGCGGCTCGGAGATCTCGCGCGGGAAGCGCTCGTTGTGGCCGGCGGTCCGCGCCGACAGGCTGCCGCGCCCGGCGTAGCCGGTCCGTCCGGTCGTCGGATCGGTCACGAGGTCGAGCCAGGCGAGCGCGCCGCCGAACCCCGCCGGATCGACCTCGAGCCCCGCGTCGCGTGCGGCGACGAGGGCCAGAACCGCCCAGCTCGTCACCGACGTATCGCTCGCGCCGGTCGGCGGCACCTCGTACCTCCACGCACCACCGGGGTTGCGAGCCGACTCGAGGTAGTCGACCGCGGCCTGCGCAGCGCGTCGCAACGCGGGCGTGTCTGCAAAGGGCAGGAGCTCGCACAGAGCCTGGGTCCCCAGCGCGTGCTGGTAGAGGAACTCCTGGACGCGCGGCTCGACGAGCCTACCGCTCGCGACGTCCTGGCCGGCGACGAGCTCGCGCGTCGCCGCGAGCACGAGCTGCGCGTGTTCGCCGCGGTCCGGCAGGTTCCCGTCGGCGAGGAACGCGAGCAGCGTCAGTGCCGAGAGCCCGACGCGTACGTGCGCGACTCCCTCGCCGCCGCACGGCTCGTGGTCGAGCGCGATGCAGCGGTCTTCCAGCTCGGCGGAGTCCCACGCGCCGTCGGTCATGTGGTCGGCGAGCCAGGAGAGGCCGAGGTCGATCGCCGCACGCACCTCGCGCGACTCGCCGTACCGGCGCTTGTTCGTCGCGAAGCGCCTGGCGTAGCGTTGCGCGGGGCCGCTGACCTCCCGGCGGGGCGCGCGCGGTACGGGCGGGTTCATCACGACGGAGACGCCCTGCACCTCGCGCTCCCACGCGCCGGCCACGGGCAGCTCGAGCTCCCAGAAGAGGTCGTCCGTCGCCACGACCTCCCAGAGTGCGTGCCAGCGCAGGATCGTCAGGCGATCGCGCGCCTGCTCCGCGCTCGAGCCGCCCGGAAGCCAGAGCAGACCGTTCCCGCCGAACACCGGGACCAGGAGCTCGGCGTGGACGCGCGCCGCCAGGGCCCGCTCGTTTTCGTCCTCGAGGTCGAGCCCGGCGAGGGCGGAGAGCAAGGCGGGCGCGAGACGACGGGCGTCCGAGAGGAGCGTCCGCGCGAGCTGTGCGTCCGGCTCGCCCATCCACCTCCGGAGCATCTCGGACGTACCCTCGCGCGCCAGCACCTCCTCCGGATCGTCGGGGGGCGCGAACGGCGTGAGCGCGAGGACGTCCTCGACCGACGGGAGATCGTCGGAGCGGAGCATCGCGAGCGCGGAGAGCTTCCCGCCGTCGGCGTACACGCCCGAGACGAACTCGGGATCGAGGAAGCCCCCCGGGTGCCAGAAGCGCCAGACGCCGTGCCGACGGCCGCGGTGGAACACTCCCTCGATCCACGGGCTCCCGTCCGCGCGCCAGGCGTTGAACTCGCCCTCGCGCAGCTCGACCTCGCCGCGGTCGCGCCTCCGGAGCTCCTGCTCGAACGTCCTCCCCACCGCGTCCGTCCAGCGCTCGGCCCGGTAGTAGCCGCTGCGCTCGGCATCGTGTGTGCCGGC
>JAJDET010000015.1 GCA_029259655.1 Planctomycetota bacterium | reverse complement strand
ACTACAAGGTCGAGGCTCTCGATCAGATTCCGGAGGGCGAGCCGATCACCTTCTACTCCCACGCCGGGTGGGAGGATCTCTGTGAGGGTCCGCACCTGCCCTCCTTCAAAGAGAATAGGTTCCACTTCAAGCTGCTGAGCGTTGCCGGTGCCTACTGGCGCGGCGACGAGGGGCGGCCGATGTTGCAGCGTGTCTACGGCACGGCCTTCTGGACGAAGGAGGACCTCAAGGCGCACATCGAGTGGCTGGAGGAGCAGAAGAAGCGCGACCACCGCCGGCTGGGCGCGGAGATGGGTCTCTTCAGCACTCATGCCGAGGCGGGCGCCGGCTTCGTCTTCTGGCACCCCAAGCTCGGCGCGGTGCGGCGGGAGATCGAGGACTTCTGGTGGCAGGAGCACCAGCGGCGAGGCTACGAGGCGGTCTACACCCCGCACGTCTCGCGCGAGGACCTGTTCGCCGTCAGCGGACACCTCGAGAACTACGGCGAGATGATGTACGCGGCCATGGAGATCGACGATCAGCCGTACCGCGTCAAGCCGATGAACTGCCCCGGGCACATCCTGATCTACCAGTCGCGCGGCCACAGCTATCGCGATCTGCCCCTGCGCTGGGCCGAGCTCGGCACCGTCTACCGCTACGAGCGCTCCGGCGTCCTGCACGGGATGCTGCGCGTGCGCGGCTTCACACAAGACGACAGCCACATCTTCTGCACACCCGATCAGCTCGAGGTGGAGATCGCGGGCGTGCTCGAGCTGGTCCACTTCATCCTGACCACCTTCGGGTTCGACTACACCGCGTACCTGGCCACCCGTCCGGACGAGAAGACCATCGGCGACGCGGAGATCTGGGACCGCGCGACCGAATCGCTGCGGGCCGCCGCCGCGCGTGTCGACATGCCGCTCGAGCTGGACGAGGGGGGCGGCGCGTTCTACGGCCCGAAGATCGACTTCAAGGTGAAGGACGCGCTGGGGCGCGAGTGGCAGAACTCGACCGTCCAGTGCGACTTCAACTTGCCGGAGCGCTTCGACCTGACCTACACCGACAGCGACGGCGTGCACAAGCGTCCGATCATGGTGCACCGCGCCATCCTCGGCAGCTTCGAGCGCTTCGTGGGGGGGCTGATCGAGCACTACGCCGCGCGCTTCCCGTTCTGGCTCGCCCCGACGCAGGTTGCGCTCGTGCCGATCCGCGAGGAGCACGCCGACTACTGTCGGGAGCTCGCGGACCGGCTTCGGGAAGAGCTCTTCCGCGTCCAGTGCCTGGACGATCCCGGCCACATGAACAAGAAGATCAAGCAGGCGCAGCACGACCAGGTGCCGCTCATGCTGATCGCGGGCGATCGCGAGCGGGACTCCGGCACCGTGGCCGTGCGCCGGCGCGGGACCCGTGAGCAGGTCGTCGTTCCCTTCGAGCGCGTGCTCGAGCTCGCGCGCCGGCTCCGGTCGACGCGCACGCTCGAGATACCCGAGATCGCGGAAGAGGCCGCCGTCTCCTGAGAGCTGGGGTCGCGAGCGGATGCGCGTCCTGATCGTCAAGGCGGGAGCGACGGTCCCGCGACTCGTTCCCCGGCGCGGGGACTTCGACGACTGGTTCCGTGGCGGGCTCGCCCCGCTCGAGTGCGACGTCGTTCGGCCGGAGACGGAGCCCCTGCCGCCGGTGGGGGACCACGCCGCGGTCGTCGTCACGGGCTCGAGCGCCATGGTGACGGACGGCGCCGCGTGGAGCCTTGCGATCGAGGCCTGGCTCGCCGACGCCGTTCGCGCGCGGGTACGAGTGCTCGGCGTGTGCTACGGCCACCAGCTCCTCGCTCGTGCGCTGGGGGGGGAGGCCGGCTGGAACTCGAACGGGCGCGAGCTGGGCACGGTCAACGTCGACCTGACGGCAGCCGGCCGCGCGGATCCGCTCTTCGACGGCGTCGAAGCGCCGCTCGCCGTGCAGTCCTCACACTCCCAATCGGTGCTCGTCCTTCCCGACCGTGCGCGCCTCCTCGCCTACAACGAGCACGACGCACATCAGGCCTTCGCAGTCGGGGATCACGCCTGGGGGCTGCAGTTCCACCCCGAGTTCGACGCCGACATCGTCCGGGGGTACGTCGAGGAGCGTCGCGAGACGGTGCTCGCGGAGGGGCTCGACGCGGACGCGCTCGCCGGCGGAGCCAGGGACAGCGACGACGGTCGTCGCGTGCTCGCGAACTTCGCGCGCCTCGTCGCGAGCGTCTGAGCTCCTACCCGTCGGCGTTGCTGATCGCCTCGAACGGGTTGCCCCCCTGGACATCCTCGTTCCCGCCGCCACCGAAGAGGGGCTGGACACCGTCGTCACCGTCGACCTGGATCTCGATGGTTTGCGCGGTCGGGTCCACGCCTGCACCCGACTGCAGTACGGGCGGCGCGAGGTCGGGGATCAGCGCCACGGGACGCAGGCGCACGGCCCGGCGTAGCACCTCGGGGAAGCGGATCACGCGGCGGTGCGTGACCGTGCGCGCGTGGATCGGCGCGATCTTGAGCTGCTCGCGCAGGAGGCGGGGGGCGAGCTCGAGCGAGACGTCGATCTCGACCCGGGCCGGGATCCCCGAGAACTCGTCGAACTCGGTGCCCCAGGAGGTGTACTCCTCGACGTCGAGACCGTCCTCCTCGTAGACACGAATGTCGAATCCGACGATGCGGTCGTGGAGGAAGGTGTACTCGCCGCCGACGAAGGGCTCCGAGTCGACCCCGAAGCTCTCGCGCCGGAACAGCTCGAGGAAGTCGTTGTTGTCCGGGTTGGGACGCAGGCAGTAGCCGACCTCGTTCACGTCGGCGCGCAGGAACCGAGTCGTTCCCGGTGTGATGACCAGACCGTTGGTCGTCGTCGCGAAGTCGATGCGATCGGCGTCGAGGCCCGCGACGACCCGGTCGCCGATGCGCAGTATCGATTCGGGGTCCGTGTTGAACGTCCAGATGCCGCGCAAGTCGTACTCGATGAGGTCCAGGATCGCCGGCCCGGCGAGCTGCGTCTCGCGGACGTTGTGGATCGTGTCCCGGCTCGTTCGCGCGGCGGTCAAGACCTGCGCAATGGTGACCAGGATCCCGGAGAGGATCATGAGGACCAGCAGGACCTCGACCAGCGTGAAGCCGGCGCGCGACCTCACTCCTCGTCCTCCCCGTAGACCTGTTTCCACGGAATCCAGCGCTCCAGGACGAGCTCGTTCGAGAACTCGCGCATCGCGGGAAAGATCACGCGCACCTTGACCGTCTCGTAGGGCTCCTCGACCTCGTCGTCTTCCTCGTCCTCGTCGTCGTTCCAGCTGAAGGAGTCGTATCGGTCGCGGTACTCGACCTCTTCGTCGTCCTCGTGGTCGGGAAACTCCTCATCGCCGAGCACGAGCTCCCAGATGAACTCGGGATAGCCCTCGTCGGCGTAGGTCCCGTCCAGGAACACACCTACGTCCAGGTCGTCCCGGAAGAGCCCGGATGCGACCCGCCCGAGGGTCAGACGCGCGAGCTCACTCGAGAGCTTGAGGTTGCGCGTGTGGGCCGCGGTCATCTTGGCCGTGTTGATGCCCTGGAGCAGCGCGACGAGAGCCACTCCGACGATCACGATCGTGACCGCCACCTCGGCCAGCGTGAAGCCCTCCCGGCCGGCATGGCGTGCGCCCTTCAATCGAAGTCCCCGTCGCGGGGCGGTTCCCGCTCGAAGAAGTCGTCGTGGAAGCGCACCAGCCCCGTCAGGGCCAGGACCTCGATGGTGAAGTAACGATCGAACATCTCCTGGTACAGGATGATCCGGTGGTCGCTCGCGGCGCCCAGAGGATCGAACCGGACGTATACCGTTCCGTCGGTGTACACCTCGCCGTCGATGACGATTTCGTGGAAGGCGATGCTCTGCTCGAGCGGGGTCTCGAAGACGATCGCGTGCTCCTCGTCCCCGACCGCTAGCCGGCCACCCTCGAGCGCATAGGGCGTCTCGACCCAGTAGCGGTTCTTCTCGATGTCGTAGTAGAGGCGGAACTCCAGGTTGCGCGCGATCGCGTCGGCCCGCGTCCCGTGAATGCGCTCCGACAGGACGCGGACACTCGTGTTGAGCTGCGCGCGGGGCAGGGTCGCCTGCCAGGAGACGGTCGCGATGCCGGCCATCAGGCCGAGGATGACGAGCACCGCCAGGATCTCGACCAGGCTGAATCCTGCGCGGGATGTGCGCATGTCGCCGGCCTCAGCTGCGCAGGTCCTCGCTCGAGATGTCGCTGTCGTCGCCTTCACCGCCGCGCGTGCCGTCCTTGCCGAGCGACAGGATCACCGGCCGGGGCAGACCGGGCCCCGGGGGCTCGTACTGGTACTCGGTTCCCCAGGGGTCCGTCGGAATGGTGTCCGCGTTGATGTAGGTGTGGCCCTTCTCGTCGGGCGTCACGAGCACTTCGAGGCTCTCCGGGTAACGCGAGGCGTTGTTGATCGCGTACTCCGTCAGGGCGCTCATGATCGTCGAGATGTCCGCCTTGACCTTGGTGTCCTGGGCCTTGGCCAGGTTGGCCATCACGTTCCGCGCGACGAGGGTCACGAGCAGGCCGATGATCACGATCACGACCATCAGTTCCGCGAGGGAGAAGCCCCCTCGCCGTGAGGCTCTTCCGGTGCTGGGTCTCATGGTTCTAGCTCCATTTCGTGGTTGTACGGCCCGGCGACTTCTTTCTTCCCGGGCGTCCGTCATCCGATGGCCCCGACCTGGAGGATGGGCAGGACGATCGAGTAGACGATGAACCCCACCACTGTCGCCAGACAGATGATCATGATCGGCTCCAGGACGGTCGTGAAGCGCTCCGTGACCACCTCGATCTCCTCGTCGTAGGCCGAGGCGATGCGGTCCAGCATCTGCTCGAGCTCACCGGATTTCTCGCCGACCGAGACCATATAGCCCACGACCGAGGGAAAGGCGCCGGACGCCTTGAGGGGCGTCGCGATGTCCGTGCCTTCGAGGATGCGGATCCGGATGTTCCCGGTCGCGTCGGCGATGACGCGGTTGCCCACGACCTTCTGGGTGATTTCGAGGCTCTGGATGGCCGTGACGCCGCTCTCGAGCAGGGTGGCCAGGGTCCGTGCGAAGCGCGCGACCGAGGCCTTCCGGAGCAGGTCTCCGAGGAGCGGCATGCGCAGGAGGAAGCGGTCGATCACGAGGTTCCCGCGGTCCGACTTGTAAAAGCGCTCGACGATGGCCGAGATCGCGGCGATCACGAGGCAACCCGCCCACCAGTAGTTGCTGAAGAGGTCGCTCGTGCTCATGAGGATCTGGGTCGGAACCGGGAGCTCCTGACCCGTGTCCTCGAGCATCGCGGTGATCTTCGGCACGACGACGGTCATCAGGATGCTGACCACGACGATCCCGAGCAGGATCATCATGATGGGGTAGGTCAGAGCCGAGATGATCTTGCGCTGGAGCGCGCGGCTGCGCTGGAGGAAGTCCGCCAGCCGGTTGAGCACCTGGTCGACGCGCCCCGTGGCCTCGCCGGCCTTGACCATGTTCACGTACATCTCGCTGAACATGTGCGGGTGGTCGGCCAGTGCATCGCCCAGCGAAGCGCCCTGCGTGATGCGCTCGCGGATGCGTCGGAACATGGTCTCGATGCGCCGCGTCTCGGCCTGTTCGACGATCGCGTTCAGCGCCTCGGTCAGCGGGATGCCGGCGCTCAGCAGGGTCCCGAGCTGCCGCGTGATCCCGCCGACGATCTCGAGGTTGCGGCCGCTCGGGCCGCGGCTCGTGCTGCGCAGCCGCTGGATGCTGTCCACGAAGGAACGACGCTCGGGCTTCTCTCCGATCTTCCCCTTGCGTGTCCCGCGGCCGCCGCGCATCTCGCGGATGTCGCTGACCAGGACGTTGTCGCGTCTCAGCCGCTGGCGCGCGTCGCGGGGCGTGTCGGCGTCGATGACGCCGGCCTTGGTTCCGCCCCCTGCGACATAGGCCTTGTACTCGTAGATCGGCATCGGGGGCGAATCTATCCGAGGTCGAGCTGCGTCACGCGCAGGACCTCGTCCGGGGTCGAGAGGCGCTGGCGGATCTTGTCGCAGCCGTCCATCCGCAGCGTGATGAGCCCGCGCTCGATGGCGCTACGCTTGATCTGGGACGCCGTCACGCCTTCCATGATCTGGGTGCGGAGCGTCTCCTCGACGGGCAAGAACTCGTAGATCGCCGTCCGGCCCGCGTATCCCGAGTGAAAGCACTCGTCGCAACCGGCGCCGAACGCGATCTCGTTGTCGAGCTCCTCGCGCGTCATGCCCAGCTTCGAGAGCTTGGCCCGTTCCTCGTCGCTGATCTCGACGGACGTCCGACAGTGCGGGCAGATCGTCCGCACGAGACGCTGGGCGATCACGAGGATGAGCGAGCTCGAGACGAGGTAGGGCTCGACGCCCTGGTCGACCATTCGGGTGATGGTGCTCGCCGCGTCGTTGGTGTGGACCGTCGAGAACACCAGGTGACCGGTGAGCGCCGCGCGAATCGCGATCTCGGCCGTCTCGAGGTCGCGGATCTCGCCGACCATCATCACGTCCGGGTCCTGGCGCAGGAACGAGCGCAGTCCCGACGCGAACGTCAGGCCCTTCTTCGTGTTGACCTGCACCTGGCTGATGCCACCGATCCCGTACTCGACCGGATCCTCGATCGTCAGCACGTTCTTCTGGGTCGTGTCGATCTCACACATGCTCCCGTAGAGCGTGGTGGTCTTGCCCGACCCGGTGGGCCCCGTGACCAGGATGATCCCGTGACTCCAGTTGATGTAGTCGCGAATCGTCACGAGGTTCTTTTCCGAGAGACCGATCTCGTCGAGCAGGTAGAGCTTGGCCGTCTTGTCGAGGAGACGCATGACGATGCGTTCGCCGGAGGTCGTCGGAACGGAACTGATCCGCACGTCGACCTCGCCGTCCCCGATCTTGATCGTCGCGCGGCCGTCCTGCGGCAGCCGCCGCTCCGCGATGTCCATCTTCCCCATGACCTTCACGCGGCTGACGATGGCCTCGTGCGCCTTGCGCGGGATCGAGTCCATGTCGTACAGGATTCCGTCGATGCGGAAGCGGACCTGCGTGCGATCGCCGTAGGGGTGGAAGTGAACGTCGGAGGCTCGCAGCTTCAGTGCCTGGAACAAGATCGTGTTGACGAGCTTGATGATCGGCGCCTTGTTGGAGACGTCGAGCACGTCTTCGGCGTCGTCGATCTTCTCCGCGAGTCCCGCGATGTCGGCGTCCTCGCTGACGGCGTCGAGCGCCTCGTCGACCCCGTCCGCCTTGTGGCGGTAGGCGCGCGCGATCAACGTCGTGATCTGCGAGCGCGTGGCCAGGACGGGCTCGACCTCGGAGCCCAGCATGGCCGAGAGGTCGTCCATCGGGTTCGGGTCGAGCGGGGCACAGGTGGCGACCCGCAGGATTCCGTCCGCCGGTTCGCCCAGCGCGACCAGGTTGTAGTTCCGCGTGAACTGCACCGGAATCTGATCGACGAACTCGCTCGGGACGGAGATGCCCTCCAGGTTGCCGCAGAACTCGTAGCCGAGGTGTCGCGCGTACACCTCGAGCACGTTTTCCTCCGGTAGGTACTCCTTCTGGAGGATCACGCGGTCGAGGGACTCGCCGCTCTTGCCCGCGATCCGACGACATTCCTCGAGGCGCTCCCTCGTGAGCCCCGCGTCGACCAGGAGATCTGCCAGGTTCGCCATCGCTGTCGCGCCTTCCTAGTTGTCAGTCCTCGACGCCCTGCGCTTCTCGCAGGAGCTCCCGTTGGCGAATCGCGTCGAGGCCCACGGATTCGCCGTCGATCTCGCCGTGCTCGGGTGCCTGGTAGAGGGGCAGCTCGAAGCTCCTGAGGTCGACCTCGGTCGCGTCCGTACCGAACGCCGGATCGACCACCTGGACCCGGTCCAGCCCGATGATCTGCGCAGCCTTGTGCTTCTGGCGGTAGGAGTACTCGGACAGGTCGGCGAAGTCCACGTCGTGCATGATGCGCGGCGTCACGAAGAAGTAGAGCGTCGTCCGGTCGTTGGAGTCCGTGTCCCGGCGGAAGAGGTGACCGATGATCGGGATGTCGGCGATCCACGGTACCTTCGTGATGCTCTCGCGCTTGTTGTCGGTCACGATGCCGCCGATGACCATCGTGTCCCCGTCGGGGACGTTCACGGTCGTCCGGAGCTCACGCGTGGTCCGCGGGGGCGGGATGCTGCCCTGGAAGGCGCCGGTGAAGTTGGAGACCAGGAGCGTGACGCCGAGCCGCAGGTAGCGCGAGGCCGAGATCGAGGGCGAGATCGAGAGCTCGATGCCCGCCTCCTGGTAACCGGCGAAGCTCTCCTGCGTCTGGCCTTGGCCCTGTGCGGTCACCTGGGTCGTCGGCTGTTCGTCCACGGTCCTGACGTTCGCACTCCCGTTGTTGTTCACGAGGATCGACGGAACGGAGAGCACGTTGGCGTTGTCTTCTTCCGCCACGAAGCGCAGCAGGAACGGCAGGTTGAAGTCGCCGCCGTCGATGATGCCGGCCGTGATGCCGTTCGCGACGTTCGGGACCCGCGTGTCCGGAATGCCGTCGTTCCCCTGCAGGTCCTGGAGCGTCGAGAGGCCGAAGTTCGTGACTCCGAACTGGCCCTCCTCGTTGGCGAGCGGGATGTCGGCGCCCGCGAGCTCGAAGCCGATGTCGAGCAGGTTGCTGCCGGTGAGCTCGATCAAGGCCGTCTCGATCAGGACCTGGTCCTGACGGCGGTCGAGCTGCCGCAGGAGCTCGAGGATGTCCTCGTAGCGGGTCTTGCTCGCGGCGATCAGGAGCGCGTTGGTCGTCGGATCGGGTACGACCACGACCTCGTTCTGCCGCCGGGACGTCGTCTGCGTCGTGTTCTGTGCGCGCCCGCCCGTCCCGGTCCCCGTCTCCGACAGCCGCGCGGCGTCGCGCAGGAACTCGTCGAGGACACGGGACATCTCCTCGGCCTGGACGTTCTCCAGCGCGTAGATGTGGTAGTTGCGCTCGGGCTCGATGACGTCGACGTCGAGCCGCGCGACGAACTCCTTGATCTGGGGCATGTCCTCGCGCATCGCCATCACGATCAGGGAGTTCGTGCGGTGGTCGACGAGGACCTCGGGGTCGATCTCCGATGCGAGCTGACCGGCGACGCCCTCCGCCTGCTGCTGGCGGCGAGGTGTCCGCTGCGATCCGGCCTGTGCCTTGAGGAGCTGGTCGAGGAGGTCGGCGACCTCGTCGGCCGAGGCGAACTCGAGGGGGATCGTGTCGAAGACCGGCCCCTCTTCCTCCTCGAGCTCCGACTCGCGGTCGACGATGTGGAGCAACCGCGCGAGCGCCGCGATCTGGCTCCCGAAGCCCTGCAGGATGATCGAGTTGGTGCTCCCGACCGAGACCAGGGACTGGGTCTGCTGGTCGGCGAGCAGCGGACGCAACGTTGCCGGGAGCTGACGCGTGTCCGTGTTCGGCAGGTGCAGCACGGTCGTGATCAGAACGGCGGGCTGGTCGGAGTAGTCCTCCAGCTCGTCGGGCAGGACGTACCTCGTCTTCTGGCGAATCGCGCCGCGCTGCTGGGGCTGCTGCAGGGACTGGATCACCACGACCGCGAGGTGCGGAGGTCCGACCTCCACCGCCACGAAGTCGTGGATGAACATCATGATCTGGAAGAACCGGTAGAAGTCCTCGACCGGGACGGTCTTCGTCCCGAACATCCGGATCTTCTCCTTCTTGAGCAGTCCCCCCGTGTCGTTCATGTAGGTGAAGTTCCGCCCGGTCGCCTCCTGGCAGAGCTTCACGAAGTACTCGAGGTCGGGAGCGTCGTCCTTGTCCTCGGAGAAGTTGAGGATGAAGTAGTCCCCCTGCCTCTGGATGATGGGGACCGTCCCCTGGCCGGGGCCTTGCGGAGCCGGTTCGGCGAAGACCGGGAGGGTGGTGAGAGCAAGGCCGAGGAGCAGGGCGCGAGGTTCCATGTCCAGGTCGGACTTTCGTTCTATCTTCTTGAGGACGAGAGATTTACAGGCGAGGGCGGCACTGTAGGCGGGCCGCGAGGGCAAGTCAAAGGGCACGCGCCTTCGAAGACGACGCGTTGATTGCGGATCGAAGGACGCCGTCGCGGTCGGGATCTTCCCGTCGGGTTCGGGTTCCCGTGGGCCCGCCGGAGCTCCCCTCCCGTCGCTCTCCCTGGTTGTCGCAGGCTCGCTCCGATGGCTATGGTCTGCGCCCCTCGACCCGGCGGTCGAAAGGAGCCCGCTTGAGCTCTCCCCAGAAGGGCATCGTCAACTTCCTCCAGGAGTTCTCCGTCCCGCTCCTGGCGGGGGACGTGGCGGCGCACCCCCCCCCGACCGCCCAC
>JAJDET010000140.1 GCA_029259655.1 Planctomycetota bacterium | reverse complement strand
GCCTGCCGAACGTCGAGACCACGGCGATGCTGATGGACCCGGACGGGACCTTCCCGGTGCACGAGGCGAACCCTCTCAAGGAGGAGAACCTCGACGGGCTGCGCGAGCTCGTCCGCGAGAGCGGCGCCGCCGTCGGAGTCGCGTTCGACGGGGACGCCGACCGCTGCTGTTTCGTCGACGAGACGGGTGTGACGGTCGGGGCCGACCTCGTGACCGCGCTCCTGGCACCGAGCTTCGTCAACGGGCAGGCCGGCGTCCCGATCGTCTACGACCTGCGCTCGTCGTGGGTCGTGCGCGAGGTGGTCGAGGCGGCCGGCGGCGTGCCGATCCGCGATCGCGTCGGACACTCCTTCATCAAGGCGACGATGCGCGAGAAGGGAGCCGTCTTCGGCGGTGAGCTCTCCGGGCACTTCTACTTCGCCGACAACTTCACCTGCGACTCGGGTGTGATCGCGATGGTGAGCGTGCTCAGCCACCTGACCGCCAACCCGGGCTCGAGCTTCAGCGAGCTCGTGGCCGGCCTGCGGCGCTACCACGCGACCGGGGAGATCAACTTCCGGGTCGAGGACAAGGACGCCATGATCGCGATGTTGAAGGATCGCTACGCAGACGGTCAGCAGGACGAGCTCGACGGGATCACGGTCGCCTACGGAGGCCTGGCCGACAAAGACTGGTGGTGGTTCAACGTCCGAGCGTCCAACACCGAGCCGCTCCTGCGCCTCAACCTCGAAGCGCGCACCTCCGCGCTGCGGGACACGCGACGCGACGAGCTGGTCCATCTGCTGGGAGAGCCGGAGTGAGTGCCGCACGTCTCTCCTGGTTCCTGGCGCCCGTCCTGGTCTGCATGCTGGTCGCGACCTGCAGCTGCGAGTCGAACGGACGTGACGAATCGCCCGGGGGCGCTGCCGCGCCCGCCTTCGTCCCGCGCGGCGGGCCGCCGGTCATCGTCGGCACGGCCCTCTCGGCCGCGACCGGGAAGCCGCTCTCCGGGGTCACGCTGACCCTTCCGGACGGGACGACGGGGCTCTCGGACGAGAAGGGCCGGTTCGAGCTGCGCGGGATGGCGCCGGGCCTCGAGGGACGGCTCCAGGCGACGCACCCGAGCGGCCTGGTGGGGGGGAACCGGCTCCTGCCGCTCTCCGGCGGCCGGCTCGAGATCGTCGTGAGGCTCGCCCGCCCCCGCGACCGACGCTGAGGCGGCCCGGAGAGACACGGCGAAAATTCGCTCCCCTCGGCCGGTGAAGCGGGGCGAGGGGATGGACGATAGGTTCTCCTGACGATGCTCCTCCCCCTCGTACTCGCGCTGGCCCTCCAGCAGGAGCCGGCCCCTGCCGCTCCGGCCGCTCCCGCTCCGGCCATCACCGAGTCCCTGTTCGTCGTCAAGCCGTTCGCCGAGCGGCTCGCGCTGAAGTTCAACTGGCGGATCGTGCAGATCCGGGAGGAGTCGATCGCTTTCCCGACGGGGCTCGTCCGCGACGTCACGAGCGCGCTGAGCTCGCGCGCGTCGGCGGACCCTGTTCGGCGCGCGGCCGCCCTCACGGCGCTGGGTGCGACGGGCCTCGCCGGCGGCCGCCAGCTCCTCGTCGAGGGAGCTCGCACCGGCGGCCCGCTGGAGAAGCGGGCGGCCGTGCTGGCGCTGGCAGAGCTCGGACCCGAGAGCGTCACGTTCTTGCGTCAGACCGCCGAGTCGACCGATCCGTTCCTGGCCGAGGTCGGGCTCCTGGGGTTGTTGCGCATGGGCTCGCCGGCCGTGCAGGCGGAGGTCCAGGCGGTCGCAGACGATCCCACCTCTCAGCTGGCCCCCGTGGCTGCGGGACTGCTCGCGTTCCTCGCCGACCCGGGCGGTCCGGCTCCGGCCCCGCCGTCCGTGAAGCTCCTCTACGAGTTGCGCTGGGAAGCGGCGATGAAGTTCGGACTCGTCAACGGGCGTCGCTACTCCCAGCTCCAGATCGATCGGCTCTGGGATGATCCGGCCTTCGTCGGGACCGTGGTCCTGCGCAGTGCCCGAAAGCTGTCGCTCCCCGGAGTGCGGGACCACCTGCTCGCGATGGTCGACAAGGTGGGCGGCCCGGAGGTCGTCCATGCGGCCGTGTCGCGAATCCCACTTGCTCTCGGCAGCCTCATCCAGCTCGGGATCTGGCAACCCGCAAACCTGGAGGAGTGGGATGCCGCACTCGACGCGCTCGTGGAGACGCGCACTCCCAAGGAGGGTTACGAGATCGCGCGCGCTGCGTTCGAGGTCGAGCAGCTCCGCGCGCGCGCGGTCGGGATCCTGATGGCGATGGGGGACGAGACCAGGACCGGAGAGCTGAAGGACCTGCTCTTCTCCGACGACCTGGAGCAGCGCATCCTCCTGACACGGAGCCTGGGCTCCTCTCGCGATCCGAGCTGGATCGCCGAGCTGGGCAAGCTGCGCTCCGAATCCGACGACAGGCTCTCGTCCGCGGCGCTCGTGGCACAGATGCGGATGCGGTACCGCCCGGCCGAGGAGGTCGTCCGTTCGACGGTCCTGGATGGCGAGCACGCGGACCGCAGGAGCGTCGTCCTGGAGCTCCTCGAGGTCCACCGCGACTCGCGCGTGCCCCCGCTCCTGAGTGCGGCGCTCCCGCACCTCGAGGGCGCGCTCCGGCTGCGCGTCGCCGGTGTTCTCTGCTCGGGCACGAGCTCCACGCCACGCCTGATCGTGCGCGACGCCCTCGAGCGCGGGGTCGAGTCCGACCTGGGTCCGGAGCTCGTCCGCGCACTCTCGATCTCCGCCGATCACGAGGACCTGGAGTTCCTCTCGAGCCTGTTCCCGACCGGGAGGAGGGAGCAGGACATCGAGCTCGCGCGGGCCCTGGTCGAACACGACCACCCCGTGGGGCTGTCGCTCCTCGAGCAGGCACTGTGGAGCTCGGACTTCGACCAGAGCGTGATCGCCGCGGGCCTCATCGTCGTCTCCCGGGGCATCGACACGCTCGCCCTGCACCTCGACTCGCCTCCCGGCCCCGTCGGCCGTGGCGATCGGCGCCGGGTGGGCTTCGCGCTGGGCGAATGGGGCGGCTTCGAGGCCCTCGAGGTCCTGTCCCGCCGCCGACCGAGCAGCGACCCGGCCTTGCAGGGCGCCTACCTCGGGGCAATGACGGCCCGGACGCAGTAGACTGCCGGGTTCCCTCCCCCCGGGAACGGCAGCCGCCCGGGGGCCCTTCATGGCCTTCGTTCCCAGCGGAATCGTCACCCTGCTCACCGACTTCGGGACGCAGGACCCCTACGTGGGGATCATGAAGGGCGTGCTCTGGTCGCGGTGCCCCTCCCTGCGCGCCGTCGTGGACCTGACCCACGCGATCGCACCGCAGGACATCAGGAGCGGGGCCTTCCACCTGGCTCACGCCCGCACCTGGTTCCCCGACGGGACCGTGCACGTCGCCGTCGTGGACCCGGGCGTCGGGTCGGATCGCCGGATCCTCTCCGCCGTGGACGGGGGGCACCTCTTCCTCGCGCCGGACAACGGGCTCCTGTCGCGGACCCTGTCGCCTGCGGCGGTCGTCCGGGAGCTCGACGTGCCGCGCTTCGCCGTCGAGCCCGTCAGCCGTACGTTCCACGGCAGGGACGTGTTCGCTCCGGCCGCGGCCGCCTTCGTCGAGGGGCTCGACCCCGACCAGGCCGGACCGCTCGCCGAGGTCGGCCAGAGCGTCGGCTTCCCCGTCCCCCTGGATGACGGCAGCGGCCTGCGCGGGGAGGTGCTCGTCGTCGACCGGTTCGGGAACCTGGTCACGAACATCGCCGCCGGAGAGGTGAACGGTTCGGACGGTTTCGAGGTCGTGATCCGCGGGCGGTCCGTGCCCCTGCGAAGAGCCTACTCGGAAGCGGAACCGGGTGAGCTCCTGGCTCTCGTCGACTCCTTCGACAGGGTCGAGGTGGCGCGCTCCGGCGGGAGTGCCGCGGAGCACCTGGAGTGCGGGGCCGGAGAACCGATTCTGCTGAGGAGGCTCACGTGAACGCGGAGAGAACGATCGGCTTGCTCGGTGTCCCGATGGACCTGGGCGGTGGTCTGCGCGGAGTGGACATGGGACCCAGCGCGCTCCGCATCGCGGGGATCGAGCGTTCGGTCGAGAGCCTGGGACTCTCGTTCGCCGACCACGGAAACGTGCCCGTCCCGCGACCCGAGGCGCGCGACCCGCGAGATCCGAAGGCGCGCTTCCTGACGGAGATCGCGCACTGCTGCGAGCGACTGAGGCGACGTGTCGAACGCATGCTCGAGGACGGGGAGTTCCCGCTCGTCGTCGGAGGCGATCACTCGGTCGCGTGCGGGACGGTCGCGGCACTGAGTGCCTGGTACGGGCGGCAGGACCAGGAGATCGGGCTCGTGTGGGTCGACGCCCACGCGGACATGAACACGCCGTCGACCACCGAGTCGGGCAACATCCACGGAATGCCGCTGGCCTCCGCGCTCGGCTACGGTCCGCCCGAGCTCGTGAACCTCGGCGAGCGCGTCCCGATGGTGCGCCCGGAGAACGCGGTGCTGGTCGGGATCCACTCGGTGGACGATCGCGAGCGAGAGCTGATCCACGCGTCGGGGATCCACACGTTCACGATGCGTGACATCGACATGCTCGGCGCGCACGAGGTGATGCGCCGCGCGATCGAGATCGCCACCGATGGGACCGGCGGCTTCCACCTCTCGTTCGACATCGACGCCTGCGACCCCTCCGTCGCGCCGGGCGTCGGCACTCCCGTTCCCGCGGGGCTGACCTCGCGCGAGGCCCACCTCGTGATGGAGCACGCCGCGGAGTCCGGAAAGCTCCTCGCGCTGGAGCTGACCGAGATCAATCCGATCGAGGACGTGAAGAACCAGACGGCGGAGTTCGCTCGCGATCTGGTCCTGTCCGCCCTGGGGAAGAGGGTGTTGTGAGCTCCCGCGGTAGGGAAGACCGCCGAGAGCCCGCGGGGACTCCGGAGACCCCTGCGTGAGCCCTCCCGGCGCAGCCGATAGAGGAGGGGCGATGGAGAGCTCACCCCCCGGCCAATCGGTCGAGAACCCGGCGTCCGGGCGCGGCACCTCCTCCCCCAACCCCGGCATGTTTCGTCTCCTCCGCGGCGTCTGGACCAAGCGCGAGCTCGTGAAGGCCTTCGTGGTGCGCGACCTCAAGTCGCGCTACGTCGGCTCCGCCATGGGCTTCTTCTGGTCCGTGGTCGTGCCGTTCATCTACCTGTTCGTGTTCATGGTCGTGTTCAGCCTGCTCCTGAAGTCGCGCTGGACCGACGGCGCGCGGCCGCAGGACACGGCGCTCTTCATGCTGGTCGGGATCCTCTCGTGGCACGCGTTCGCGGAGACGCTGTCGCGGGCGACCAACTGCCTCGTGGAGCACGCGAACCTGATCCAGAAGGTCGTGTTCCCGGCCGAGATCCTGCCGGCCTTCCTGACGGTCTCGTCCATCGTGAACATGCTGATCGGTCTCCCGATCGTCGTGGTGGGGACCTACGTGTTCGCGGACAAGGTGCCGGGAATCGCCTACCTGGCGCTGCCCATCTTGATCGTCCTTCAGGGACTGTTCACGCTGGGTCTCGGCTACTTCCTGTCGGCGATGAACCTCTTCCTTCGCGACACCTATCACGTCATCGGTGTGCTGACCCTGGTGTGGATGTTCGGCACGCCGATTTTCTATCCGCCCACGCTCGTGAACAACGCGCGGGTCCCGGTCCCCGGTACGGCGAAGAACGTCGACGTCTGGGTGAAGCACGACATCGGCCGCAGGCGCATCCCGCTCACGGGGAAGGTCACGGTCAGTGTCGACGAGACCCGCCGGCCGCGCCGCTTCTGGGAGATGGAGGCCGACCTGGAGACGTACTCGCCGGAGGTGAGGGAGTTCCTGGAACCCAACGAGCGCGACGACCGGCCGCGGGAGGCGATGCCGGATGCGATACCGCCCGAGAGTCTCGACTCCTACGTGACAGTCAGCGGCGTCCTCCACCGACGCGAGGTCGCCGAGCAGCGCGATACGATGTCGCTCGGCCTGCTCCTCGAGGTCAACCCGATGTTCTGGTTGATCAACTCCTACCGGCGCGTGCTCATGTTCGGCGAGTGGCCCAGGTGGCGGCTCGTTCTGCGGTTCGCGATCGTCTCCCTGGTCTTCCTCGCGATCGGCTCGCGGTTCTTCGCGCGGCATCAGCGCCGCTTCGCCGACCTGCTCTGACACCGACACGATGGAAGCGGACAAGCAAGAGACCGTGGAGACCGGCGAGGTGGTCGTGCGCGCGCGCGGCCTCTCGAAGGTGTATCACCTCTACAAGAAACCCCTCCATCGCCTGCTGGACCTGGTTCTGCCGGGCTCCCAACGGCATCAGGAGTTCTGGGCGCTGCGCGACGTCGAGCTGGAGCTCGGTGGACAGACCACGATCGGGATCATCGGCGAGAACGGAGCGGGCAAGAGCACGCTCCTGAAGCTCCTGTCCGGCATCACCTACCCGACCACCGGGACCGTCGAGGTGAAGGGCCGTGTGACCTCGCTGATCGAGCTCGGCGCCGGCTTCCACCCGGAGTTCACCGGGCGCGAGAACATCGGCCTCGCGTGCTCGATCCTGGGCATCGACGAGAAGGAGTCCCGCGAGCGCGAGGGGTCTATCGTCGAATTCTCCGAGCTGGGTCCGTTCATCGATCGACCGGTGAAGACCTACAGCTCCGGAATGCACGTGCGACTGGGCTTCTCGGTCGCGACCTGCGTCGAACCCGACGTGCTCCTGATCGACGAGGCACTGTCGGTCGGGGACGAGTACTTCCGCGGGAAGTGCATGAACCGCCTGAACGACTTCCGCGAGGCCGGCGGAACGGTGGTCTTCGTCTCGCACGACATGGGCGCGGTCAAGACGCTCTGCCAGCACGTGATCTACCTCGACAGCGGGCGGATCGTGAAGCAGGGTGCGCCCGAGAAGGTCGCGGACGAGTACCTGCGCCGGGCCCAGGCCCGCGGCAAGGAGAGCATCGCCCAGGCCGAGCAGGCGTCGGCCGCCTACCCGCGCTGGGGCTCGGGGGAGATCCTGGTCGAGAAGGTGGAGCTCGTGGGCGACGAGGGCCACCCGACCGTCGTCTTCCAGACAGGCGAGTCCTTCACCGCGCGCATGCTGTGGAAGGCGAGAGCGGACGTCGCGCAGCCGGTCTTCGGGCTCGGGCTCTACCGCGCGGACGGAACCTACATCAACGGCTCGAACCACCTCTGGCAGGACGAGCCGGTCAAGATCGAGAACGTGCGCGCCGGCGAGGAAGGTGTCGTCGAGATGGCGCTCGGACCGCTGCCGCTCCTGCCGGGCCGCTACTACGTGACCGTGTTCCTGTACGACCACAGCAAGCCGTCACCCACGCCCGTCGACCACCGTGAGCACGCGCTCTCGTTCCAGGTCATGGACTCGAGCCACCACCAGCACGGCATCCTGCACCTGCCCTCGCGCTGGTCGGTGCACCGGAACGGGGGAGGCGCGCCGTGACGGACGACGTCCTGCGGCTCCCCTTCGACCAGTACCAGCGCTATCGGCTGGTGGCCGATCTCCTGGATCGGATGCGCGGGGACGGCGGACCGCTCGAGGTGCTCGACGTCGGCGGACGCACCGCGCTCCTGCGACGCTTCCTCGACCGCGACCGGATCACGCTCGTCGACGTCGAGGCGGCCGACGTGAGCGAGGGCATGGTGCTCGGCGACGGCTGCCGCCTGCCGTTCGCGGACGGCGCGTTCGACGTCGTGTGCGCCTTCGACACGCTCGAGCACGTGCCGCCGGAGCAGCGCGAGGCGTTCGTGGCCGAGGCGAGCCGCGTCGCGCGCCGCTGGTGCGTCGTCGCGGGGCCCTACGACGCCCCGCGCGTGGCGCGGGCGGAGGAGCTCCTGCAGCGTTTCATGGCCGACAAGCTCGACTTCCGCCATCGCTACCTCGAAGAGCATCGCGACTACGGCCTCCCGGACCGTGCTGCCGTCGAGCGCCAGCTCGGCGAGAACGGCGCGCGCGTGGCGGCCTTCGGCCAGGGGAACCTCTACCGCTGGCTGTTCATGATGTCGGTCTCGATGGTGCTCGATAACGATCCGGCGCTGCGCGACCTCGCCGGGGACGTCTTCGCCTACTACAACGAGGCGCTCTATCCGTCGGACGTCGCCGAGCCCGTGTACCGGCACGTGGTCGTCGCCGCAAAGGGCGAGGCGGAGCTCCCGGACTTCGCGGACCTCGTGCGTCCGTCGGACGGCGCGCTCTCCGACCCGCTGCTCCCGACCGCGCTGATGACCGCCGAGCTCGCCGCCTTCGACCGCGAGCGCGGCGCGTGGCGCACGGAGCGCAAGGCCTTCGAGGAGGTCGTCGCCGATCGCGAGACGGCACTGTCGGAGCACCAGCGCGTGCTGGCCGACACCGAGGCCGAGCTCGCCCGCTTCCAGGAGGCCGTCGAGCGCATGCAGCGCGACGCCAAGTGGTTCCCGGTCAAGGTGCTCCTGAAGCTCCGCGGCCTGGTGAGCGGCAAGTAGCCGTCACTTCGGGAGCACGCGGAAGACCAGTGCGCCGCCGGCGTAGTCCTCTCCCATCCACTTCACTCCGTTTCTCTCGGAGGCTTCGAGTTCGAAGTCCTCTCCCTCGGGGGGGTGGATCCACTCCACTCGGTGTCCCTCGGGAACTTCGATCTCAAAATCGTAGTAGGAGGCACTCCCGTCGTTCGTGATGGCGACGCAGACGTCGCCTTCCGGACGGCGCTCGTAGGCTTGTAGCCAAAGCGAAGTCCAGCTCCCGGTAATGCGGAACGGAGCGCGCCACGGCCGTGAGAACCACGCACCCACGGCCTCGACGACGAGTTGGCCCCGAGGTGATTCTTCCCCCGTCGTGTCCCAGCCGAAGTCGACGTAGATGAGCCGCGTGCGTTCCTGCTCGTACTCCGTCAGACCATCGGGCGGCCGGAGAATGCTCTCTGAGAAGGCGCGCTCCAGGCTTCGGAGCCTTCCTCCGCGCAGGCGGCCGTTCTCATCGAAGCGTCCGAGCGCACCCTCGACAGCGATCCGTCCTCCGGCTCCGAGATACCGTTCGATGCTCTCGAACTCGTCATCGGAGAGCACCTCGACGTGGCTAAGGACGAGTACCGAGAACCGCTCCGCGGTCGCGGCGCCGATCTCGTCCACGGGGATGGAGCCGGGCAGGATCCCGACGTCCTCGAAGACCCTCAGCCACGAGTCGAGCGACCGCTCACGTACTCCGTTCTCGCGCTGGTACCTCGCCAGTCGGTTGGGCCAGGTCGGTCCGTCGAGCAACGCGTCGCGGAGCCAGGCCAGGGCGATGGAGTCCGGCGAGTGAACGATCGCCGCGCCGGACGTCCGGGGACGGAAGGCTCCGATCTCGCGTTGTACGGTGCGGATGTCGGCGGCGGCCTGTGCGAGCCGCTCGCGCAATCTGTCGTCGCCCGCGAGGATCCGGTCGCTCCACACGACCGCGCCGTCGCCGCCGCGCAGGAAGTGCTCCCACATCTGCCATGCCGCGTCGCTCGGGCCGGCTCGGTCGGCGAAGACCGTTGTCAGCACGCGCTGGTCGCCCCGCCGGCGCGTCGCGAAGAGCTCGCGGGCGTCGTCCGTGCGGTAGGGCTCGAGGAAGTCGAGGAACTCCGCCGCGCGCTCGACGGCGACGCCGCCGAAGGCCGTGCGTCCGCCCAGCCCGAGCAGTCCGATGGGGACACCCGGCGCCAGCTCGCGCGCGCGCGCGGCGAGCTCCTCGAGCAGGCCGATAACGACGTCCTGGTGGAAGCGCCGTCGCGCGAGCCACGCACCGAGCAGACTCGTGTTCCCGTCGCCGAAGCTGAGGCGCACCTCGTCGGTCGTCGGCGCGCGCTCCGGCAGGTCGCGCTCCGCTGCGTACTCCTTCCACGCCTCCTCGCAGGTCTCCGAGCGGCACACGTCCGACGGATCCCCCCAGGGCGTCAGCGACACCTCGTCCCCGAGGGAGATCCCGAGCCCGTGGTTCCCGTCGCGGGCCGCGAGGCTCACCTCGAGCGTCTCGAACAGTCGTGCGCGCGTCACGGGATCCGTCAGGCACGGCTCGCGCACGAGCAACCGCTCGTCGCGCGACGCGTACCACTTGTCGAAGCGCTTCGTGTAGGCCTCGTCCCGCCGCAGGTGCAGGTCGTTCCGCCCCGGCGCATGCCCCACGTAGAACGCGAGCGGCCGCTCCTCCATCCACTCGATCGACTCCCCGCGCTCGACGTTCGTCCCGCCGAACGCTTCGGCCAACGCCTCCGGGAGCGCCCGCCCGCGATACTCCTGGCGCCAGACGAAGACCGGAAACTCGTCCCACCCCATCCCGTCCTGGAGGGCGGCCAGGACGACGAGCGGCACCGCGAGAAACGTCACGCCCCGCGAGGCCGAAGGCCTCGCCCCGGCGCGGGGTCGCGCCGTGCCGCCCGCAGGGCATCCTTGGCGCGCGCTGATGCGCGCCAAGTCAACTCGGCGGCGCGCGCTGATGCGCGCCAAGTCAACTCGCTCTAAAAAGGCCACCAGAACGGGACCACGGCGATGGCCACCGCCGCCAGCACGATCGTCAGCGGTGTCCCGACGCGCAGGAAGTCCTTGTACTTGTAGTCGCCCGGCCCCATGACCATCGCGTTGGCCTGGTGCGCGACCGGCGACATGAAGGCCAGGTTCGCACCGACGATTACGCCCATCAGCATCGGTCGGTCGCTGACGCCGAGCTCGCTCGCGAGCGAGATCGCGACCGGCGTCATGATCACCGCCGCCGTCACGTGGTTCATGACCTGGGTCATGATCGTCGTGACGCCGATCAGGACGGCCAGGATCACCGTCGGGTCGCTGGCCGTCGAGCCGAGCCCGGTGATCCACTCCGCCAGCGCTCTCCCGAGCCCATGGCGCTCGAAGGCGAGGCCGAGCGCCAGCATCCCGCCGATCAGGATCAAGACCGACCAGTCGATCGCGTCGCGCACCTCATGGGGGCGCAGGGCGCCGGTGATGACGAGGCCGATCGCACCGGTCAGGGCGGCGAGCGAGAGCGGGATCGGGGTCAGGGAGGCGAGCAGGAGGACCGCCAGGAGCATCAGGATGGTGAAGAGCGCCCCGCGTCCGAAGTCCTGGGACTCGACCTCGGCCAGCACCAGGAGCTGGCGGCTGTCGCGCAGCCGCTCCACGTCGCGGACATGTCCCTGGATGAGCAGGGTGTCGCCGACCGAAAGCACGGTGTTCCCGATCTTCCGCGGCTGGACGTCGCCGTGCTTGGCGATCGCGAGCACGTTGATCCCGGTCTCCTCCTGGAAGTTGGCCCCGACGAGCGTCTGGCCGACGAGCGGAGACGTGGCGGGCACGACCGTCTCGATCACGAGCACGTCCGGCGAGTCGAGGCGCTGCGCGCCGACGTTCACGTTCTCGCGCTCGCGCAGCCCGAACTCCTTGCGCAGCCGCAGGATCGCGTCGGGCTCGCCCTGGAAGATCAGGACGTCGTCACCGCGGATGCGGTTGTAGGGTCCCGGCGCGAGCATCGTGCCGCCGCCCTTCTTGCGGACGATACCGAGCACGCTCACGCCGTACTTCTCGAAGAAGTGCCCGTCCGCGACCAGCCGGTTGATCAGCGCGCTGGAGGGCTCGACCAGCACCTCCGTGATGAACTTGGGGACCTGGTAGTGCTCGGTCAGCGACTCCTCCATGCGCTTCCGCGGGAGGAGCTGGCGGCCGGGCCAGATGAAGTACAGCGCGGTCACGGCCAGCATCAAGAGCCCGAGGTGGGCGAACTCGAACAGGGCGAACGGCTCCTCGTTGAGCTCGCGGATGGCGCCGTTGACGGCGACGTTGGTGGACGTGCCGATCACGGTCACCATCCCCCCGACGAGGCTCCCGTAGCAGAGCGGGATCAGGAGCCGCGAGAGGGCGACGCGGGTCTCGCGTGACACCGAGCCGAGGACCGGGATGAGCGTGGCGACGACACCGGTGTTCGAGAGAACCGAGGACATCAAGCCGGCGACGCAGGTGATGCGCAGGACGAGCGGGGACTCCGTCGTGCGCGCGCGCATGATGAGCCGCTGCGAGATGAGCTCCGCGATTCCCCAGCGGGCGGTCGCGCGGCCGAAGACGTACATCGACGCGATCACGACGATGGCCTCCGAGGCGAACCCCGCGAAGGCCTCCTCGGGAGTCAGGCAGTTCGTGACCGCCAGGACCCACGCCACGAGGATGGCGATCAGGTCGTATCGCATCGCGTCGCTCACGAAGAGGACGACGCTCGCGATCAGGACCGCCAGGACGATGATCTGGGGATCGATCATGCGGCGAGCGGCAGGATGGCAACGAGCCCCTTCCACCGCAACCAGGGCGCCCGCGAGGGTCGCCGGCGGCGGGGAGCCCCTCCCGCGACCCGTACACTAGGATGGTATCCGCGATCGCCCTGGGTACTATCCAAAGGCATTGGTTCAACCCATCGACACGCAGCGTTTCGCCGACCGCGTCGGCTCCTGGATCCTCAAGGAAGGACCGGACTCCGACGTCGTGGTCTCCTGCCGGGCGCGGCTGGCACGCAACCTGGTCGGCTTCCCGTTCGTGTCCCGGCTCGCACCGGACGCGGCGCAGGGGATCGCCGAGCGGCTGCAGGAAATCCTGGTCGGAAAGGGAATCGACGGCGACACGGTGTGGGTGGACATGGAGGAGGCGGACCCGGTCCTGCGGCTCCTCCTGCGCGAGCGCCACCTGGCGAGCCGCGACCTCGCGCCGAGCGGGGGCAAGAAGCCCATGCCGCCCGGTCGCGCGGTTGCCTTCGGCGAGACCGAGACCCTGTCGGCGATGATCAACGAGGAGGACCACGTCCGCCTCCAGGGGCTCGCCGCCGGGTTCGACCTCGACCTGGCCTGGGGACGCGCGTCGGAGCTCGACCGCGAGCTCGAGCGCGAGGTCGAGTACTCCTACTCGGACCGGCTGGGCTATCTGACCGGCTGTCCGACGAACGTCGGCACGGGGATGCGCGCGTCGGTGATGCTGCACCTGCCGGCGCTCGGGCTCGTGCGCAACGAGCTCGAGAAGGTCTTCACCGCCGCGCAGCGCACGGGCCTCGCCGTGCGCGGCATGTACGGCGAGGGCAGCCGCGCCGCCGGGGACTTCTACCAGCTCAGCAACCAGGTCACGCTCGGCCGCTCCGAGGAGCAGCTGGTGGGGGACCTGAAGGAGCTCGTGCCCTGCGTCGCGGCGTTCGAACGCCGCGTGCGCGAGGTCCTGCTCGAGGAACAGCGCGCGGCCGTGCAGGACAAGGTGAGTCGCGCCTACGGGATGCTCAGGACTGCGCGCGCGATGCCGACCGAGGTCGCGCTCTCCCAGCTCTCGCTGGTCCGGCTGGGCGAGTGCCTGGCCCTGCTCCCGGAGGGGGCGACGAGCGACCTGAAGCGCGTGGCGATCCAGATCCAGAAGGGGCACCTCCAGGCTCTGAGCCGCGACGTCGCGGACCAGGGCCTGCTCGAGGTCAGCGAGCGCGATCGCCTGCGCGCGAGCTACCTGCGGCGCCGGTTCGCCGACCGCAGCAACTAGGGTCCTGGGTCACGAGGGGGCGCGCTCCTGACTCAGGACGCGAGCCCACGCCTCGCCTTCTCCCGATAGGGTGGAGTGGGCGGTGCCGGCGAGCCGATCCAGTTGCGTGCTCGCGCTCGTCCTCGCCACTGCCGCGCTCGCTGTCGAGACACCGTCCGTCGACGAATTCTCGGTGCGGGTGATCCGCGGCCGGGCCTGGGTCCTGACCGCGGACGAGGAGCCCGCGACACTGCATCCCGTGAACGGCTCTGCGGTCTTCGCCGCGCCCCTGCGCGTCGAGCTGCGGATCGGATCCGAGGTCGTCCTGTCGCGCCCCGGGGAGTGGTCTCTGCGGCTCGCGGGACCGGGCATCGTGTCGCTGGAGCCGTCGCCCGTCGTCGAGGGCCGGGACCCTCTACCGCCCGTCCTGACGATCCTGGACCTGGGCAGAGCCGAGCTCGAGGTCCGCTCGGAGCGCCTGCGTGTCCGGGCCGAGGGGTACGGGTGGGAGCTCGCGGCCGGCCGCGCCGCCTTCCGCCTGGAAGAGCGTCCCGGGGGCCTCCTGCGCCTCCAGCACCACGGTGGAGAGAGGATTCGCCTGAAGAGCCTGTCTCGTCGTCGCCCCGGGACCTGGCCGGCCTCCGTGGGGCCGGGAAGAGCCGACCTGCCGCCGCCTCAGTCGGAGGCGGACTCGCCTTCGCCCTGAATGTAGGCCGTCAGGGCCTGGACCTCTTCGAGCTTGATCTTCAGGAGCTCGCGCAGGAGGTCGCGCAGGCTGAGCAGCCCGAGGACCGTGGTGCCCCGGATGACGGGCAGGTGGCGGATGTGACGCTTCTGCATCTCCTGCGCCGCGTCGGAGAGCGTGCGCTCGGGAGACACGGAAAAGAGATCCCGCGTCATGTGGGTGGCGATGACCTCGGTCTCCGGGTCCAGCCTGGGCACCACCACGCGCAGCATCACGTCGCGCTCCGTGAAGATGCCCACCGGGCTCCCGTCCTCTCCCAAGACGAGCAGAGCGCCGACGTGCTGGTCGCGCATGGCCAGCACGGCCTCCTGGACGGTGGCGGCCTCGGTCAAGGTGATGACCTCGCGGCCCGTGATCAGGTCCCCGATTCTCTTCATGGACGTTTTCCCATCTCCAAGCCTATCCCGGTCGCGGGCTCCGGGCTGGAGCTCTGATGGGGGCCACGCCCCGATCCTAGTGTCCTGCGAAGACCCTTCCCAGCCTCCGCGGAGGGGGGGGCTGGAAAGCGGGTCGCAGGCGGGAAGGGGAGGATCAGGTGAGCTCGACGGGACGCCGGCCCAGGGTCCCGAGGACGGCCGAGGCCAGGTCCTCGGCCACGAACTCGGCGTCGACGTGGAACTCGGCGTCGGACAGGCCCCGACCGGTGCGGACCCCGGCGACGTGCATGCCGGCGCGCCAGCCGGCCACGAGCTCCAGCGTGCTGTCCCCGATCACCCAGCTCTTGTCGACCGCGATGCCGTCGTTGTGGGCCGCGTGGAAGAAGAGTCCGGTGTTGGGGAGCAGGAAGACCGAGTCGTGGCGGTGCCCCTGGGCACCCTGCGGATGGTCGAGGCAGGCGTACTGGCGGCGAACGGCGACGCCGTTGGCGGCCAGCTCGCCGAGGTAGACCTCCTCGATCAGGCGCCACTCCTCGTCGGATCGCTGCCCGAAGGCCACCTCGGGCTCGTTGCCGATGATGTAGACGAGCCAGCCCGCGCGGTGAGCCTGGAAGAGGGCGTCGATCGCGCCCTCGTGGAAGCGGATGTGGTCGCTCCCGTCCTCGTCGGGTTCGACCAGGAGGGTCCCCCAGCGGTCGACGAAGAGGCCTCGTCGGGCGGGTTCGGTTCCGGGGAGCGGGGGGAGCGGGTGGGATTCGTAGACTCTCATGGGGCGTTTCTTGGACTCCTTGGACCCTCCCGTTCTCGGCGTTTCAAGCGATCGCTTGAGGCGTCAAGATCCGCTTTCTCCGCTCCCGATAGGCAAGGACGGAAAGCCTTCCATCGAGCCCGGTCATCGTTTCCGAATTCCACAACCCACTCGCCGAGAAGTCCCTCCGTGTGGCTCTTCTCGTCGACCCGCTGACGCTCACCACGAAGGGCGGGGATCACGCGCCCGAGCTCGCCCGCGAGCTCCTCGGACGCGGGCATGCCGTGCGTGGATTCGGAGCGCCTCCCGGGATCATCCCGCACTCCACGGACGGCGAGCCGGGTGACACGGGGCTGGCGTCGTGGAGGCCGGACGTCGTGGTCGCGTACGACGCGCTCTCACCGACCGCCTGGTTGGGAGCGCGCACGGCGCGGCGCCTGTCGGCGGCCCTGGTCCTGGTCGAGGTGGGCATCGCGCACCCGCGCCGGATCCACGAGCGTTTCCTGCAATGGATCGGCGAGCGCGCCTGGGCGCGCTACGTGAGACACACGGCGAACGCCGTCGTCGCGCTCGACCCGGTCGCGGACCGGCTCGCTCGTGACGAGGGCTTCCCGCCGCAATCGATCACCACGTTGCCGCAGGGCGTCGACCTCGAGCTCTTCCGCCCGGGGCTCTCGAGCGCGCTGATCGCGCAGCAGCGGATTCGCGGTCGGATCCTCCTCTATGTCGGTCGCCTCGAGGAGGCGCGTGGAGTGCGCACGCTCCTGCACGCCTTCGCGGCGACCGTCGGCCAGCGCAGCGACTGGTCACTGGTCCTCGCGGGTGAGGGGGCGGAGCGCGTCTCCCTGCGGGCGGGCGCCGACAGGATCGGTGTGAGCGAGCGGGTGCACTGGCTCCCGCGTCCGCGCCGTGAGGAGCTGCCCGCCCTGATCGGGGGCGCCACGCTGCTCGCCGTACCCGCGCGCGACGCCAGTGTCCGCGGCAAGCAGATCGCGCGCGCCATGGGTTGCGGCGTGCCCGTCCTGGCGTCGGACCTGCCCCGGCTCCGCTACTACGTCGAGCCGGACCGGACCGGCCTCCTGGCGCCGCCCGGTGACCGGGCAGCCTGGACCGCCATCCTGCAGCGCGCCGCCAGCTCCCCGGTCGTCCGCGACCGCTGGGGTCAGCATGCCCGCGAGGTGGCCCTGGAGCGCTTCTCCTGGCCCAGGATCGCAGAGGACTTCGAGCGCGTCCTGATCGAAGCCGTCCGAACCCAGCAAGAAACCCGCCTCGCCCACCCCAACGGCGAAGGCGAGCCCGTCGAAAACACCTGACCGCTCCGCTCCAAGGAACGAGAGCAACGCGCCCCACCAAGGCCGAGCCCTCACAGAGAAGGAGCGTGCCAACCAAGCCCGAAAGCCAAGCACAGAAGGAACGCGCCAAGCGAGGACGAGTGAGTACCGCGCCCAGCGAGGCCAAAGGCCTCGCCCGGCGCGGAGTCGCGCCGTGCCGCCCGCAGGGCATCCTCGGCGCGCGCTGATGCGCGCCGAGTCAACAAGGCAAAACCAGCAGATCGCTCCTTACGCGTTCTCAGTCGCCTGCCGCAGCTCACTCTTAAGAAACGCCATATCCTCAGCATACTGCTGCACGGCGTTGCGAGTCTTCTCGTCGATCTCGCCGAAGCTCGTCCCGATCTTGACGCCGTCGGGGCGTTCCTCGATCTCGTCGACCGTGACCAGCGCCTCGCAATGACCGGGCCGGAGGAGCGGCAGGCGGAACTTGACGCGCAGTTCCGTGCTGATCGCGAGCATCTGCGCCATCTCGAAGGGAGACAGTCCCGTCGCGCCGCCGCTCCACGTGAAGCGCACGCCCTCGACGTCGAGTCCCGACATGCGCCCGATGCCGCGCCAGCTCGTGCCGAAGGCGTGACCGTGCAGCGGGTTCGCGGTCTTCTCCGTGCGTTCGTCGAGCGGGACGAAGTGCTCGATTCGCTCCTGGTCGACGAGCGTGAACAGAATGGAGGCCTCGTCCTCCGCCAGGACGTCGCCCTGCGTCGTGGGGCCGGGTTCGCCCCCGGCCGCGACGTGCTCGCCGGCGGCTTCGTCCGTGTCGAAGACCGGGACGATGCGCTCGATCCCCACGCGCTCCATGACCGTGCGACTGAAGGAGGACGGCCGTGAGATGGCGAGGCGGCCGTCGTGTGCGCGCAGGCTCTTCGAGGCGCGCAGGATTGCGCCCAGCGCCGTGGAGTTGATGAACTTCACCATCCTCATGTTGAGGACGACGTGCGCGACACCCGCTTCGATGAGCGAGTCCACCTCCTTCATGAACGGCCCGCAGTAGAAGGTGTCGAACTCTCCCCTCAGGTGGAGGATCGTGTAGTGGTCGCGAGGATCGACGGTGATGCGCATGGCAGCCGGGCGGCGGCGGGAAGGTCGCGCCGGGACTCGTCAGGATGATCCCTCCGGGATCGGCGCGCAAGCCGAGGCCTCAGTGCGCCCCGGGGTCGCCCTCGGGCGCTCTTTCCACCGGCCGCTCCACGAGCAGGTCGACGGCGGCGACCCCGAAGCGAGACGGGTCCGGGCGGGGTGCACGGCCCCGCGTGACGGGGCTCCTCAGGGCGTCGGCGATGACGCCGGGCAGCTTCGGTCCGTCGCCGCGGACCGAGCTGGTCCGCGTCAGCGGGTGAAAGTCCGCGTAGCCGGGCGTCGCCACGGCCACGTAGCGGTCGCGCATCGGGCGCTCGCGCACCCACCCCTCGTCGACGAAGACCTGCACGAGCACCGTCTTGCGCGAGCCGGGGGAGAGCGCGTTGTCCTGGCGGCCGGGATGCGGGTAGATCACGTTCATGCTGCGGTCCTCGGCGACCGACAGCACGGCGACGTGGACCAGGAGGTCGCTCTCGTTGACCACCTCGATCGCCACGAGACGCTTGTCCTCCGCGCCCAGGCCGCCGACGGCGTGGTACTCGCGGCCGGCCAAGGCGCCGACGGAACCGCCGGACGCCGCCGGAGCCGAGATCTCGGCCTCGATGAAACCGTCCTCGGCGTAGAGCGCGAGCTTCTCCGGGGGAACGGGGACGAAGGCCAGCGAGAGCGGCAGGTCGCCCGCGTCGTCGGCCAGCGTGTAGACCGTGCGGTGGCGGTACTCGAGCTGGAAGGCCTGGCCGAGCTCGCGCGCGAGCACCTCGACGGAATCTTGTTCGCGCGCATCGGAATCCGTGGGCCACAGCCGGAGGCCGGCCGGGGAGTGGAGCTCGGTTCCTCCCGGCCCCGACGTGACCCGGTACGCGTCCCAGCTCTCTTCCTCGACGGAGACCCAGGGGCAAGTGCGCAGGAGCTCGGCGAGCTCGGGCGAGTCGACCGCGACACGCAGCGGCGCGATGCCGGGCGCCCGCGAGATCTCGACGGCGCGCATGGCGCCGGTCGCGTCCTCCGGCGGATCCCCCTCCCACGCGGCGATCGAGCCCAGCGCGGCGACGAGGCGTACGACCGCTCGCCCCAGTGAGCGCTCGCCGCGCGCGTCGAAGAGCTCGAGGACCGAGCCTTCCCCCAGACCCTGGACGCGCCCGGCGCGGACCGAGACGTGCGCGCCGCTCGGGACGGCGAGCCAGCCCCGGGGGGGAGGTGCGAAGCGGCTCCCGAACAACTCGCGCTCGAGGTTCCCCTCGTACCACGCGGTCTGTCCCGGGAAGCGGTCGGCGAGCCGGGCGGACGTGCGGTCGGCGACGAGGCGCCAGGTGTCCCCCGGTCGTGCGTCCCCGAGAGCTTCGGAGAGATAGAAGGACAGCGCGCCGTGGTAGCGCACCGGTTCCTCGCCCTCCGCGTCGATCTCGAGGGCGATCTCGCGCGCCACCTGTCTCGGCGAGCAGGCGGCCACGTGCACCCAGCGTGGATCCTGGCGGCGGCGCGGGTCGCCGTCCTCCAGGAGCGGGATCCCCGCCGGCCAGAGTCCTTCCAGCCGTTCGAGGTCGAGCGGGCGAGTGCCGGCCGGCGCGGAGCGTGCACCGGCCGCGGCGGGCGTCCCGCGCAGGACGGCGCCCGAGTGGCACGCATCGGTGACCACCGCGATCCGCTCGGTGCGCTCGGACAGAGCGGCGAGGAGCGAGTGGAGCTCGTCGTCGGTCAGGTCGAACGACCCGTCGCGGCGCTGGCTGCGGCTGTCGAACAGGACGAAGGTCGAGTCCAGGCCGTCGGGTTCGGCGTCGACCAGGCCCGAGGCGTCCGGCACCCGCGAGCCGTGTCCCGAGTACCAGAGCAGCACCTCGGTCTCCGGACCCGAGCGCTCGATGAGGTGCTCTTCGAACGCGTGCAGGAAACCCGCGTGCGTGGCGTCCTCGTTGGCGAGCGTCCGGATGTTCTCCGGGAGGAAGTCGAACCGCTCGATCAGGAGCTCGCGGATCAAACGAACGTCCGAGCCCGGGCCGCGCAGCGGAGGGAAGTCGTCGGGCGTCCCCGGAGCGTGCCGGTCGAGAGCCACGAGCAAGGCGACCCGATCGGCAGGCGGAGTGTTCGCGACGACCTCGGCGTGAGCGGCTCGCGGTGCGACGTCGGGGCCGGAGGCCCGGCTCCACAGGAAGAGGGCGAGTCCGGCCGGGACGAGGGAGGCGAGGAGGGCTCTTCTGGACATGCGATGGCTCGTTCGGGCCGGGCCGGCGAAATCTACACGAGGAGCCCCCGGTGCGCGCGCGACCTGTGCCGCTCCTGGACCCTACAGAGGAGAGGGGCGGCACCGGGCGGTCCGAAACCACTCTCGGGACGTTGCGCCTTCGCCCGGCCTCCCGGCCCCCCTCTGTAGACTGAACCCGCTCCGCGGTACCGCGGCGAGGTTGAGGAGCTCCCGACCCCCCATGGACGAGACGAAGGCGCACGAGACGAGGATCAGCCCGAGGGAAATCCCGGAGGCCGAGCGCCTGGCGACCCTCTACTGCGCGCGTCGAGCGGCGGGGGAGACGGTCGAGACGGGAGAGTTCCTGGAGCAGCTCGCGACCGAGGAGGAGCGCGAGGAGTTCCGGGAGCTCGCCCGCCAGGCCGAGCTGGCCATGAAGCTCGCGCCGCCGCAGCCCGAGCGCGAGCGCATCCTCTCGAACCGCTATCGGCTCGAGCGGGAGATCGGCGCCGGCGGGATGGGGCGCGTCTTCGCCGCCTTCGACCAGCACCTCGAGCGCAGGGTCGCGATCAAGGTCCTCTCGGTCATCGACGTGGGGGACCCGGAGCGCGAGGAGCTCCTGCTCAAGGAGTCGCGCATCCTGGCCGCGTTGCAACACCCGGGCATCGTGTCCGTGCACGAGACCGGTCGCGACGGCGAGCTGTTCTACGTCGTGATGGACCTGATCGACGGCGCTTCGCTCTCGACCGTCATCGAGCGCATCGCCTCCAGGCTCCAGCGCGACGGGGATGCGGACCGGCGGGGTCCCATCCGCGGGGCGGAGGTGCTCCACAAGGCGATCGACCGGCCTGTACCCGAGGGGCGCGCGAACCTGGTCGACGAGAGCTCCTACGGCCGCACCGTGGCGCGGATCGTGCTCGAGATCACGCGCACCCTCGAGGCCGCGCACTCGGAGAACGTCGTCCATCGCGACCTGAAGCCCAGCAACGTGATGCTGATCGGTGGCGGGAACCCGATCGTGCTCGACTTCGGGCTGGCGGGGAGCTCCGACCGCGTCGCCGGCGCCATCACGGAGGGGCTCTTCGGAACGGTCTCCTACCTCGCGCCGGAGCAAGCGCGCTTGCACAAGGTCGGGACGGACAAGCGCACGGACGTCTACCAGCTCGGACTCCTCCTGTACGAGTTCCTGACGCTCGAGCGCGCCTTCGGAACCGGGGCGATCGCCGACGTCCTCGAGCGCGTGAAGCGCGGGGACTTCCAGCTCCCGCGCAAGCTGAACCCCGGCGTCGCCAAGGACCTCGAGGCGATCTGCCTCAAGGCCATGGAGGTCGCGCCGGGCAGCCGCTACCAGAGCGTGCGGGAGTTCTCCGAGGACCTGGAGGTCTTCCTCTCGCAGGACGGGATCCCGAAGGCCGCCAAGACGAACCTCGCACGCGGGCTGGCGCGACGTGCGCGCGTGGCGACGCAGCGTCATCCGGCGGTGTTCAGCCTCGCGGCGATCGTCCTGCTCTCGCTGTCGGCCTGGATGTACTCGATCGCGAACCCGCGCCAGAAGAGCATCGACTTTCCCTACGTCATGGCCGTCGCCGACAGCGGGTCTCCGCGGCGCATCGACCCGCAGGGTTCCTACGTACGCCCCGGAGAGCGGATTGCGGTGCGGGCCGCCGTCCACGGCCAGGAGTACCACCTCTACGCGCTCGCCACGCACACGTTCGACGGGGAGATCTACGTCGAGCCGATCCTCCCGATCGCGGTGAAGGGGGGCAAGCACCTCGCGTCACGGCGCTCCGGTGAGTACGGCCTGCGCGTGCCGGAGGAAACCGAGAGTCTCGTGTTCCAGGAGGTCGACGCCGACTTCGAGAGCGAGGGGCTCCGTCTCTACGCGGACGACTCGGCGAACCCTGCTCTGGAGTTCTGGCTCGCGTCGATCGACGAGAGGATCTCGGCCGATGGGGGCTCCCCCCTCCTGCTGGCCGACGCGGAGCGGATGCGCGACGACATTCTCGAGGGCAGCGGCACGCGGGGGGTGGCCGTCCCGGATCTCGATCCGGCCCTGCTCGAGCGGTTGAGCCGGGAGTTCGAACAGCTCCTGGACCGCGACGAGTTCTGGTCCGAGGCGTCCGGGAGACGGTTCAAGAACGGGAGCTGGCCCGTGGTAGTGGCCGAGTAGGACCCTCGCCGGTAGACTCGCTCGGCGAGTCATGACTGACGACTCGGTGACCCGGTCCCTGGACCTCGTTCGCGCCGCGCAAGGCGGGGACGATACCGCGCTCAATCGCCTCTTCGAGCGTTACTACGAGCGCGTGCGGCGCGTCGTGCGCATGCGCCTCGGCAAGCGCCTGCGTACGGCCCTCGACTCGGGCGACATCCTGCAGGAGACGTTCACCGCAGCGGTGAGGAGCTTCGACAGCTTCGAGATGCGCGACGAGGCCAGCCTGATCAACTGGCTCAGCAAGCTCGCCGAGCGTCAGATCATCGCGGCCGCGGACTACCACGGCGCGAAGAAGCGCGACCGCCGACGAGAGGTGGCGCTCGCCAACCCGATCAGCGGGGAGGTCGCGGCCGAGTTCAAGTTCGAGTACACGGCCAACACTCCGTTGCCCGACGAGAAGGCGGCGGACGAGGAGCAGGCCGCGGTGATGGAGTCGTGTGTCGGGGAGCTCTCGGAGGAGTACCGCGAGCTCGTGATTCTGCGGCACTATGTCGGCGCGTCGTGGGAGACGGTGGCGGAGATCACGCAGAGACCGTCGCCGGATGCCGCGCGAATGATGCACGCGCGCGCGATGATCGAGCTCGGCCGGCTCCTGAAGGAGAAGGGCGCCAAGCCGTAGGGGGGGTGGTGTGGTGCCTCGCGGTCGCGATGCGTCCAAGGGTGTCGAGTGTCGGACGCCTGGAGTGCGCGGGAACCGGTCGGGGGCCGAGGACGTACGGTGAGTCGTGCGTGTCTCTCCCCGCAGTGCCGTGCTCTCCGCGCACCGGCGGATGCCGGCGCGCGCGAAGTAGGCGCCTCAGCGCCGGTCCTTCGTGAGCCGACCGCCCGAGGCGGTGTCGGCGTGTTCCATCAGGTTTCTTCCGCCCGCCGGAGGCATCGCCGCGGGTACCGCGGCTTCACCGGTTGGGGTCGGGGTGTCCTCGGACGGGTTGCTCTCCACGGGTTGCGGGTGTCGGGGGGTCGGAATGCCTTCGCGATGCTTGCGCGGCGAAGCCCGCGCAAGCGAGTCGTCGGGAGGCGTCGACCCGTGCGGGACGTCGGAGGAGGACGTCGCAATGCGCACTCGCTCGCGGGCTTCGCCCGGCGAGCATCGCGAGACTGGGGGCCGAAGCGCATGCGGCTCGTCAGCCCTGGTGCGATACGCGACTACGGGCACCACGGCACTCCGCCGAGGATGCGCCGGTAC
>JAJDET010000139.1 GCA_029259655.1 Planctomycetota bacterium | reverse complement strand
CGCCGCCGACGGGGCTGCGCTACTGCATCAACTCGGTCTCGCTCGACATGGAGCGCGAGGGCGAGGCCGGATGAAGCTCCTGGCCCTCGCCGCTGTTCTCCTCCTCGGCGGCTGCGCGGCCTTGGTGACGCACTACCCACCCGAGCACGACCTGCCCTTCAGCAACGCGGTACGGGTGGGTAACACGCTGTACGTGGCGGGCCACCTGGGGCTGGACGACGCCACGGGGCTCGCGCCGACGGACCCTGAGACGGAGGCACGGCTGTTGCTGGATGCGTTCGTCGCAACGCTCGCCCGCTCCGGGGCGACGCCCGACGACCTGGTCCAGGTGACGGTGTTTTGCTCCGACGTTTCCCTCTACGAGAGATTCAACGCGGTCTACCGCGAGGCCTTCACGGGCCCGTTCCCCGCACGTGCCTTCGTCGGCTCGGGGACGCTCTTGCGCGACTGCCGCTTCGAGATGATGGGCGTCGCGGTCCTGCCCTGAGCGGGCTCCGCGGTCCTGCACTCTCCGTTCTTGTTCGAGGGTCGAAGTCCGCGCGAGCGGAACGAGAACCATGCTGACAATCGCCCTCTTCGCGATCCTCCAACAGAGCCCAGTCCTCGTCGTCGACGCCGAGGAAACCCTCATCCGAGGGCCCCGGCCCCGCGAGTTCACGACCGTCGGCTCTCGAACCTACTTCTCTGCCGAGTCGATCCCCGAGGGACGGGAGCTATGGGTCTCCGACGGAACGCCCGAAGGGACCGTGCTGCGCGCCGATCTCGATCTCATCGGATCGTCCTCCCCCCGAGAGCTCACGGCCTGCGGTGCGCTCCTGTTCTTCATCGCCGACTCGCCACAACCGAGCCTCTCCTGGAGCCTGTTCGTCGACGACGGAACGAGCGTCCGTGAGCTGACCTTGGGGACTCTGGAGGACCCCCAACCCACGAACCTCTACAGCGACGGCAACCAGCTCTGGTTCTCGGCGGCGGGACACCTGTGGCGATCGGACGGGACACAGGGCGGGACGACACAGATCACCGATGGGGGCGGATTCTTCAGTACGCGACCCGCGCGCCCGGTCGGGATGCTGGACGATGAGCTCGTGTTCGTCATCCGGTACGCACCGAAGACGAGGGGCCTCTTCGCAACGGACGGCACAACAGCAGGAACACGGAAGCTCTCCGACCTGGGCCTCGGGCTCAACGACTACGGCTTCGAGACCGGCGACTCGGTCGTCGTGGACGGAGTCCTGTACTTCCCGTTGTTTGACGGTGCGCTCGGCAACGAGCCCTGGCGGACGGACGGAACGCCGGCGGGTACCCATATCCTCGCCGACCTCGACCCCCTCTCGAGCAATCCCTCGGACTTCGCGAGAGCGGGTAACTCCGTGTTCTTCCTCGCGACCTTCCAGCCGATTTTCCCCGAGGTGGCGATGCTGTCCGACGGGACGCCCGGAGGAACGAGCCAGATCGCCCTTCACTCCACTGGCGGGCCGTTCCCACCTCTCAACATCGCGACACGAGACGTCCTCGGCCGCGCGAACGGCAGCGTCGCATTCATGACCTGGTGGGGAGAGATCTGGATCACGAAGGGTCTGGGCGCCGAACCGCTCCCCTTCTCGCTCCCTCCCGGCCCCGCTCAGAGCGGCCACTCGCGTATGGTCGAGCTCGGTACCGACATCGCCTACCTCGGATTCGGGCCGAGCGGTTCCGGTCTCCACTTGACCGACGGGTCGGCCGGCAAGACTCGCAGACTCCTCGAGTTCGACGTGGGGATTACCGGTCAGGAGATCGAGCTCTACGCGTCGAACGGGAGGATCTGGTTCACGGGGCAACATCTCGATTGGCAACCGTGGACGAGCGATGGGACGGTCGCCGGGACGCACGCTCTGCCCATTCCCTCCTCGACAGTCACGGGGGGCTCGTCTCCCACCCGCATGTTCTCGTTCCGGGACCGGAGTTACGTGACGACGACTGCCGGCGACTTCGTCACGGATGGAACGAAACAGGGCACGGAGCGCCTTCGCTGGCCGCTCGAGCTGCGTCCGGGCGTCGAGCTGAACGGGCGGATGATCCTCCCGACGCAGGAGACCGCGCCGGTCTCGAGCACGGGGGTCGAGCTCTGGAGCACCGACGGAACGGACTCCGGCGTCGAGCTCCTGGCCGACATCTCTCCCGGCCAGTCACCGTCGCACCCCCACAACCTGACCGTCGTGGGCGACCTCGTGTTCTTCACGGCCGACCGGCCGGGTACCGGCTACGAGCTGTGGGTGACGGACGGGACGCCCGCGGGGACGCAGCTCATCGCCGACATCGAGCCGGGAGCCGTGGGCTCCGAGCCGGGGAACTTCGTGCCGTTCCGCGGCGGCGTCCTCTTCGATGCGGGGGCCGACTACACGGCTCGAGAGCTCTACTGGAGCGACGGAACGCCGACGGGAACGCGCATGGTGGTCGACCTGAACGGGACCGACGCCACCGACCTGAAGAACATCACCTCCGACGGGACGATCGCGGTCTTCACGGCATTCGTTCCCTCCGGGGGTCGCGAGCTCCACGTCACGGACGGAACGAGCGCTGGCACGTTCCCCCTGGGCGACTTCTTCCCCGCCCCGCCGTTCGACTTCGTGCAGGACATCGAGCTCTTCGACGGCGCCTTCTACTTCGGCAAGAGAGACGCGAACCTCCCGGAGTACGAGCTCTGGCGAACGGACGGGACCGCCGCGGGCACGGAGCTCGTGACGGAGCTCGGCGGCGCGTCTTTCATTCAGGACCTCGTGCCGACGGGGTCGCTGCTCTTCGCCCACACGCTCGCATCGGGAGCGTCCGAGCTCTGGGCCACCGACGGAACCGCGGCCGGGACGGAGCTCCTCGTGCACCTGGACGAGATCTGGGAGCTGACGCCGATCGGGAGCGGCTCGGACGTCGTCTTCCGGGGGTTCGACGGGGTCGAGTACCGGCTCTGGTCGTCGAACGGAACGCCCGGCGGCACGCAGCCGATCACGCCGAACCCGAGCACGGCGAGCGGCATGTGGCGAGAGGGGACTCGGCTCCTGTTCGCGGACGACGACCCGCTCCTCGGAGAGGAGCTCCACGCCATCGACCTGCTCCCGATCGGAGTGTGGGCGCTCGAGCCGTTCGGCTCCGGTTGGGCTCCCGCGGGCTTGCCCGTGCCGAGCCTCTCGGGCGTCGGTCGCGCCGCTCCCGGCGAGACCGTCACGCTCGTGGCCGAGGGCGGCGCGCACGGAGACATCGCCCGCTTCGCCATGTCGATGGACGTCGCCCTCGGATCCCTCCCCCTGCCGGGGAGCTTCGGGCTCGCGAGCCCCATCACCTGGCTCGGCGGCCCCCGGTTCGTGGACGACGGAACGAGCCGCTTCTCCGACACCCTGCCCGCGGATCCCGCCCTCGTCGGCCAGCGCTTCTTCGCGCAGGCCTTCGTCGCCGGGACCGGCCCGGGCGCTCCCGACGCGCTCTCGAGGACGAACCCGCTCGAGATCTTGGTCGGGCCCTGAGGTCGGAAAGGCCTCCCGCGGCGGATATCATGTCGCCCCCCACGACGACGAAGGAGAATCCCCGCGATGAGTCCGAGCACGCCCGAGATAAAGCCCCCCGCCGACGGTGAGAAGATCACGCTCGCCGGCGACGCGATCCAGGTCCCGAACGTCCCGATCCTTCCTTTCATAGAAGGCGATGGGACGGGGCCGGACATCTGGCGCGCGACCGTGCGCATGCTCGACGCCGCGGTGGAGAAGGCCTACGCCGGGGATCGCCGCATCGCGTGGATGGAGGTCTACGCCGGCCAGAAGGCGTTCGACCTGTACGGGGACTGGCTGCCGGACGACACGGTCGCGGCGTTCCGCGAGTACCTGGTCGGGATCAAGGGACCCCTGACGACGCCGATCGGCGGCGGCATCCGCTCGCTCAACGTCGCGCTGCGCCAGATCCTCGACCTGTACGTCTGCCTGCGGCCGGTGCGCTGGTTCCAGGGCGTGCCCTCGCCGGTGCGCGACCCGCAGAATGTCGACATGGTCATCTTCCGCGAGAACACCGAGGACATCTACGCGGGGATCGAGTTCCAGGAGGGGAGCGAACCGAACGCGAAGTTCCTGTCGCTCCTCGAAGAGGCGTTCCCGAACGAGTTCAAGAAGATCCGCTTCCCGAAGACCTCCGGCATCGGGATCAAGCCCATCTCACGCGAGGGCACCGAGCGGCTCGTGCGCGCCGCGATCCGCTACGCGGTCGAGCAGAAACGCAAGAGCGTCACGTTCGTGCACAAGGGCAACATCATGAAGTTCACGGAAGGCGCCTTCCGGAACTGGGGCTACGAGATGGCCGAGCGCGAGTTCGGCGACAAGGTGTACACCTGGGAGCAGTGGGAGCGCACGAAGGCCGACAAGGGGGAAGACGCCGCGAACGCAGAGCAGAGCGCGGCGCTCGACTCCGGCCGCGTGCTCGTCAAGGACGCCATCGCGGACATCACGCTCCAGCAAGTGCTCACGCGTCCGCGCGAGTTCGACGTCATCGCGACGATGAACCTCAACGGCGACTACCTGTCCGACGCGCTGGCCGCGCAGGTCGGCGGGATCGGAATCGCGCCCGGCGGGAACATCAACTACGAGACCGGCCACGCGATCTTCGAGGCGACCCACGGGACCGCGCCGAAGTACGCGGACCAGGACAAGGTGAACCCGGGCTCGCTCACGCTGTCCGGCGAGATGATGCTGCGCTTCCTCGGCTGGAACGAGGCGGCCGATCTCGTGCTCGGCGGCATCGACGGAGCCATCGGCGACAAGATCGTGACCTACGACTTCGCTCGCCTGATGGAGGGCGCGCGCGAGGTGAAGTGCAGCGAATTCGCCGACGCGGTCATCGAGCACATGTGAGCCGGCCATGAGCCGGCCCGATCCCCTGACGGAGACCGGTGCCGCGACGATCCGGCTCGCGTTCGCGCGCTACCGGCGCGTGTTCAGACGGGTGACGCGGCGAGCGCGACGCCGGTTCGAGCGCCGCGAGTGGCACCTCGGACAGCACGACGCGCGCGAGCGCCTCGGCGTCTACCGGCGCGTGGTGCAGGTCGTGGTGCGCGACCTCGGGCGGCAGCTCGGCGAGCGCGTGCGGGACACGAAGACCTGGCGCGAGATCAAGAGCTTCTACGAGGACGACATCGCCGTCCTCGCGGACGTCGAGATCGCGGAGACCTTCTTCAACTCGATCACGCGCAACATCTTCACGACGGTCGGCGTCGATCCGTCGATCGAGTTCGTCGACTTCGACTTCACGCACGCGCGACCGCCCGCCGACACGCGCATCCACCGCACGTATCCGCGGCGCAGCTCGACCGCGGAGCTCGTGCGCGACGTGCTCGCCGAGCCCCGGTTCGAGGCGCCGTTCCGGGACGTCGACGCCGACGCCGCGAAGGCCGCGGAGCGGATCGAGGCGGACTGGGAGGCGTCCGGCGGCGGAGCGATCGAGGCCATCGAGCTGATCGACTCCGTCTTCTACCGTGGCCGAAGCGCGTACCTCGTCGGCCGCATTTGCGGCGAGGGGCGAAAGAGCCCGCTCGTGATCGCGCTGTTGCACGGCCAGCGCGGGATCGAGGTCGATGCGGTGCTCTCGACCGAGAGCGAGGTGAGCATCGTCTTCAGCTACACGCGCTCCTACTTTCACGTCGAGGTCCTGCGGCCCAGCGAGGTCGTGCGCTTCCTGCACACGCTCATCCCGCGCAAGCCGATCGCCGAGCTCTTCATGTCGCTCGGCTACAACAAGCACGGCAAGACCGAGATGTACCGCAGCCTGCTGGCGGGATTGGCCAGGACGAAGGAGCTCTTCGACCACGCGCCCGGCCAGCGCGGGATGGTGATGATCGTCTTCGGCACGCCGAACGGAGACTACGTCTTCAAGGTCATCCGAGACGAGTTCGCTCACCCGAAGACGACCACGAGCGAGGACGTGAAGCGACGCTACCAGCTCGTCTTCCAGCACGACCGAGCAGGTCGGCTGGTCGAGGCGCAGGAGTTCGAGCACCTGACGTTCCGGCGCGATCGCTTCCAGCCGGAGCTCTTCGAGGAGCTCGCGTCCGGCGCGTCGAAGAGCGTGACGGTCGAAAGCGACGAGATCGCGATCCATCACCTCTACATCGAGCGGCGGGTGCGGCCGCTCGACCTCTACCTGCGCGAGGAGGACGACGAATACGCCTTCCGCGCGGTCGTCGACTACGGCCAGGCGATCCGCGACCTCGCCGCGACGAACATCTTCCCGGGCGACCTGCTCCTGAAGAACTTCGGGGTCACGCGTCACGGACGTGTGATCTTCTACGACTACGACGAGCTCTGCCTCGTGACCGACTGCAACTTCCGGGACCTCCCCACGGCGCGCGGCGGAGACGAGGAGATGTCGGCGGAGCCGTGGTTCTACGTCGGCGAGCACGACGTCTTCCCCGAGGAGTTCGCGAACTTCCTCGGGCTGCCCAAGGACCAGCGCGTCGTCTTCTGCGAAACGCACGGCGAGCTCCTGACCGCCGACTTCTGGCGCGACCTCCGGACGCGCCACGAGCAGAACGAGCTGATCGACGTGTTCCCCTATCCGCAGGCGAAGCGGCTGGCCGTCGAGGATTGACCGGGCCCATCTCAACTCGAGCTCACACCGTCGCCGTTTCGGTCGCCCCGGTTCGACGCCACGCTCTGCTGACGGACGGGATCATCGCCCTCCTGTCGTTAATCTGGGGCACGACCTACTTCGTGATCCGCAAAGGGCTCGACGACCTCCCGCCGTTCACCGCGGCGGGGGCACGCTTCACGCTCGCCGCGCTCGTGTTCGCGGTCGTCGCGCACTTCCTGGCGAAGCGCGAGGGCGGCCGTGCTCCCGGTCTCGTGTTGAGCCTCGTCATGGGGTTCTTCAACTTCGCGGGGCCGTACGGCCTCGTCTACCTGGCGGAGACGCGGCTCTCCTCAGGACTCGCCAGCGTGCTCTGGGCGACCTTCCCGATGATGGTCGCGATCCTCACCCACCTGCTCCTGCCGTCCGAGAAGATCCGCTTGCAGCAGTGGACGGGGTTCGTGGTCGGCTTTGCAGGCGTCGTGTTGCTCTTCGCCACGGACCTCGCGGGAGTCGAGGAGGGAATCCTGTTCGGAGCCCTCCTGCTGGTGAGCCCGGCGCTCTCCGCGTTCGGCAACGTCTTCGTGAAGCGGAACGGAGGAGCGGTGAGCTCGTTGCTCTTGAACCGTAACGGGATCCTGATCGCGGCGCCGCTCTTGCTGCTCGTCGCGGCGTTCAGCGAGCGCGACGCAACGGTCACGTGGTCCCCGACCGCGGTCGGAAGCGTCCTCTACCTCTCGATCGTCGGCACGGTCGTGGCCTTCAGTCTCTACTTCTGGGCGCTGCGCCACGCTCCGGCGCACCGCATGGGCGTGATCGCCTACCTGACCCCGGTCGTGGCCCTCTTCGTCGGAAGCACCTTCGGCGGCGAGCCGTTCCACTGGCACACGGCCGTGGGGACGGTGCTCGTGCTGGGAAGCGTCGGCCTGGTGATGGCTACTCCACGATCCACACCGCGAACCCCTGCGCCCGTTTGACGAGCTCGTCCGCGGGGTGGTGGTGGAAGAGCTCGCGGTACCAGGGGAGCGCGTGGCGCCCGATCGCGATCGTGCCGCAGCCCTGATCCTGCGCCGTCTCGATCAGGCCGTCGACGAGCTTGGCCTCGTTGTCGATCACCAGCACGCCCATGTCGACGTGTTCCTCGTCGATGCCCCTGGCGCAGATCCGAGCGCGCAGTCCCTCCAGGACCTTCTTCGCCTCGTCCATCGGTCCGGCGCTCTCGGAAGCATCCTCCGGATGGCTCACCGGCGGGAGGACATGGACCAGGTGCAGGTAGGCCTGCGGCTTCGAAGCGAGCATGTCGACGACGTACTCGACTTCCTTGTCCGACGCATCCGAATGGTCGACCGCCAGCAAGACCCCGTCGATCGAGTCGGTCATCTTCTTCTCCGTCATCCTATGCAGAGTTCTCCGCGCCAGCCTCGCGCGAGACCCGAGGATACTCGGGAGACTGCGGGAACAGCCAAGACGCTCCGGTGAGTACGATTCAAGGCCCATGCAACCTGCGCTATTCTCCACCCCGTGACTGCCCTCCCCGACCGATCCGAGATCGAAGGTGTCCTCGAGCTCGCCGCTTCCGAGGCGAAGCGCTACCTCGCCGGCCTGGACGATCGCCGCGTGCGCGAGCCCGGCGCAGAGGCGGCCGCGCATTCGTTCCGCGGCCCGCTGCCGGAGGAAGGCTCCGGGGCCACGCAGGCTCTGCGCGAGCTCGTCGACCGCGGGATGGAAGCGACCGTCGCGACCTCGGGCCCGCGCTGCTTCCACCTCGTCATCGGCGGGACGACACCGGCGGCGATGGGCGCGGACCTCCTGACCTGCGCGCTCGATCCGATCGCCTACGCCTGGATGGTGTCGCCGCTCGCCGTCGAGCTCGAACGCATCTCCCTCGCGTGGCTGGCGGAGCTCCTCGACATCCCCCACCACGAGCACGGCGTGATCACGACCGGCGCCACGATGGCAAACTTCGTCGGTCTCGCCGCGGCGCGGCAGTGGTGGGGCGAGCGACAGGACCTCGACGTCGCACAGGACGGCCTGGCGGGAGCACCGGCGGTCCCCGTCCTGACCGGCGGCTACGTGCACGCGAGCTCGGTCAAGGCGCTCGGCATGCTCGGCATGGGGCGCGGATCGGTGCGCAAGTTCTCGCGCGACGCTGTCGGACGAGTCGACCTCCCGGCGCTCGAGCGCGCTCTCGTCGAGCTCGAAGGGCGCCCCGCGATCCTGATCGCGAACGCAGGCGAGGTGAACGCGGGCGACTTCGATCCGATCGACGCGCTGGCCGACCTCGCTGCCGAGCACGGTGCGTGGCTGCACGTCGACGGCGCCTTCGGGCTCTTCGCGCGCGTCTCGCCGCGGACCGCACACCTCGCCGCCGGCGCCGAGCGCGCCGACTCGATCACGGTCGACGGCCACAAGTGGCTCAACGTCCCCTACGACTGCGGCTTCGCGTTCGTGCGCGACCCCGGCCTGCTCGCGCGCTCGTTCGTGTACGACGCCGCCTACCTCCCGGACCCCGACGACGCCGAGCCGGTGATGGGCGCGATCGGTCCGGAGAGCTCGCGTCGCGCGCGCTCGCTCACCGTCTGGTCCACGCTGCGCGCCTACGGCCGCTCGGGCATCCGCGGGATGATCGAGCGCAACCTGGATCACGCGGCGCACCTTGCGCGACTCGTGGACGAGGCCGACGACCTCGAGCGCCTCGCCGAGGCTCCGCTCTGCATCGTCTGCTTCCGCTACGCGCCGCCGGGCGTCCCGGAGGCTCGTCTGAACGAGCTGAACGCCCGGCTCGGGGAACGCCTGCTCGAGGACGGCCGCGTGTACGTCGGGACGACGAACTTCGGCGGCAAGACGGCGCTGCGACCGGCGCTGGTGAACTGGCGCACGCGCGAGGAGGACGTCGACCAGTTCGTCGAGGTCGTGCGCGAGCTCGGGGCGGGCCTCTCCTGAGCGCCCCCCACGTGCCGGCGTGGAGGCCCCGAGACGACGACAGGGCCGTTCTAGGAGATTTTCATTGAGATCCGTTCTCAATTGGATAGCCTCTACTTCTGTTCGCCCGCGCGAACACCACCTGCCCATGGCCAAGTCCCGGAAGAAGCGCGACCGCAAGCTCAAGAAGAGCTGCTGCGACAAGCCGCCGCGCAAGCGCTGCAAGCGCTGTCCTCTGCAGGCGTTCGCCGCCCGCACCTGAGCGACGACGGGGCCCGACAGGGTCCGCATCGGTGCAATCGGGACGACGGATCGGGATTCCGGAGAACGAATCCGGACGACCCGCTACGCCGCCGCGCTACCTTCGACGTCATGGCGGAAGAGAGCGAGTACATCCTCGGCGTCGACGAGGACGAGTGTGCGCGGCTGCGCTTCCAGCACGCCGTGTGGCTGGAGCAGGCCTACGCTCTGTGGACGAGCGCCGGTTTCATCGCGGGCGACCGCGTGCTCGACCTCGGGAGCGGGCCGGGCTTCACGTCCTTCGAGCTCGCGCGGATCGTCGGTCCGGAGGGCGTCGTCGTCGCGCTCGACCAGAGCGAGGGGTTCCTCGAGTTCCTGGCGCGCGAGCGCGACCGGCTCGGGCTCCCGTGGATCGAGCCGAGCCTCGGTTCGGTCGAGGAGCTCGACTGCGCGCGCGAGTCACTCGACGGCGCCTACGCGCGCTGGCTCTTTTGCTGGCTCGAGGATCCCGGCGCGGTGCTCGCGCGCGTCGCGGCCTGCGTGCGTCCGGGCGGCGTGATCGCGATCCAGGACTACCTCGACTGGGGCGCGATGAAGCTCGTCCCGCGCGGTCCCGCCCACGGTCGCGCCATGGCCGCGTGCCTGCGGAGCTGGCAGGAGGGCGGCGGGAACATCGACGTCGGCGAGGAGCTCCCCGGTCTCGCGCACGAGCTGGGACTCGAGGTCGAACGCTTCGAGCCGGTCGCGCGCACCGGCGCCGTCGGCTCGCTCGTGTGGCGCTGGCTCGGCACGTTCTTCGCGAGCTACCTGCCGCGCCTCGTCGAGCGCGACCTACTGACGCCAGAAGAGCTCGAAGCCTTCCGTGCGGAGTGGGCGCAACGCGAGGCCGACGGCACGGGCTTCTGCGTGGCGCCCACGATGGTGGATATCGTGCTCCGGAAGTCGTAGGCCGCCGGGCGAGCTAGGATGGCGGCATGCTGCTCGGCGTTCTCTCGGCGCTGACTGTCCAGGACTCGACGGTCGATCCAGGAGACGCCGGCGACGAGGCCCTCTCGACGATGGAGCGCGCGATCGACACCAAGACCCTGCTGTTCGAGCGAGCGCCGCGCGCACGCTACCTGCACCTCGCAACGCACGGTTTCTTCGGTCGCTCCCCGGGCGTGGCCGGCCCGAGCCTCTCCCCGGCGAGCACGGCGCAGTCGGGCGGCGATGCGGCGGCGGGGCTCGCACCGATGACGCTCTGCGGTCTGGCCCTCGCCGGTGCGAACCTCGGTCCCGATGCGACCGGGCGCGTCCCCGGTCTCGTGACCGCCGAGGAGATCGCGGGCCTGGACCTCTCGTCCTGCGACCTCGCGGTGCTCTCGGCCTGCGAGACGAACGTCGGCGTCCGTCGCGCGGGGCTGGGCGTGCAATCGCTCCAGGCGGCGCTGCACGCCGCCGGTGTGCGCACCGCGATCACGTCCCTGTGGAAGGTCGACGATGCCGCAACGCGCGAGCTCATGGAGCGCCTCTACACCTATCTATGGGTGGAGGAGCTGCCGAAGGGCGAGGCGCTCTGGCGCGCGAAGTGCGACTTGCGAGAAGCAGGCCATCCCACCCGGGACTGGGCGGCCTGGGTCCTGAGCGGAGATCCGTAGCCGGGGTACGGACCGGGCCATCGGTAACAGATGTGACCGGGCGCATCCTGCGAAGCCCGTGTCGTGGCGCGGGTATGTGCGCGACTCGCGGCCACGTCGCTAGACTCGGGCTCGCCCCCATGAAGATCATCAGTCTCGCCTGCAACAACTGCGGAGCGCCGCTCGACGTGCCCGTCAAGACGCGCTTCCTCACCTGCAACTTCTGCGACGCGAAGCTCGAGGTCCAGCGGAACGAGAGCGCGAGCTTCACCGCGGTGCTCGAGTCGGTGAACGAGCTGAGGTCCGACGTGCAGGAGCTGAAGCTGAAGAGCGAGCTCGAGCAGGTGGACCGGGACTGGGAGCGCGAGCGCGGGGAGCTCTTGGTCACCGACAAGCACGGGCGCTCCTCCGTACCCTCGGGAATCCACCTCGTCGGAGTCGTCGTTGCGGTCGCGTTCGGCGTGTTCTGGACGATCTTCGCCGCGAACATGGCGCCGTTCATGGCGATTTTCGGGATCCTCTTCGTGGTCGTCGCGGTCATCAATGGAGTGAGCCTCCAGCGCAAGGCCGCGCTCTACCGCGAGCGCAAGCAGTCCTGGGAAGAGCGGCGGAGACGGGTTCTGCAGCAGATCCTCCCGAGCGCGGACTGATACCACTTCCCGGAGGTGGCCCGGCTCGTCGGCCGCATTGCGAGCTCTGCGGCTCGAGGTCGCGGCGTACGACGCCCGCGTCATGAGCCCCGAGCAGATCGCGGCGAAGCGCGAGCACGGCGGCGCCCTCCCAGAGCAGCAGGGCAGCGAGCGAGAGACGCGGCGGGTCGAGCGTCGATTCCGCCGCCCGCGCCGGGCAGACTACGCCGCCATGATCGAGAGCAACGCAGGCGTCCTGACGTCCCTCCTCCTCGTGTGCGCCACCGCCTTCTTCGTGGCGGAGAAGACCGGGTGGAGGCTCTTCACCTACTTCCCGCCGCTCCTCTTCATCTACATGACGCCCGTCGCGCTCTCGAACACGGGCGTGATCCCGGGCTCGTCGCCCGTCTACGACGAGATCCGCGCCTTCGGGCTGCCGATGATGCTGGTCCTCCTGCTGATCAAGGTGGACGTCGGCACGGCGGTGCGAGTGATGGGCAAGGGCGTGTTCGTGATGCTGTTCGGCACGCTGGGCGTCGTCGTCGGAGCACCGATCGCGTACCTGGTCGTGGGTCACGGCCTGGGACCCGACGGGTGGAAGGCGTTCGGGTCGCTGGCGGGGAGCTGGATCGGAGGGACGGGGAACCTCGCGGGCGTGAGCGAGATGATCGGAACGGAGGGCACCGAATTCGGCCTGGCGGTGCTCGCCGACAACCTGGTCTACATCGTCTGGTTGCCGATCATGCTGGGCTCCAAGAACCTGGCCGGCTGGTTCGGGCGCTTCACGGGCGTGAGCGACGATCGCCTGGCCAAGATGGAGCAGGCGGTCGAGAGCATGGAGCGGGACACGACCCCGCCCCGGACCCACCAGTACCACTACATGCTCTTCGTCGCCGTCGGCGTGACGTGGCTCGCGAACGCCGCGGCGGAGGCTCTCCCGGTGATCGACCCCTTCGTCAGCACCGGCACGTGGCGCATCCTGCTCGTGACGACCTTCGGAGTCGCACTCTCGTTCACGCCGGTCCGCAAGCTCCCCGGCAGCCACGAGTTCGCGATGGCGCTGGTCTACCTGTACGTGGCGCGCATGGGGGCGACCGCGTCACTGGCGGGCGAGGACTTCGGCTCGCAGGCCGGGTGGTTCGTGCTGGGCGCCTTCATCTGGATCTTCATCCACGGCGCCTTCTGCCTCCTGGGCGCGCGCATCTTCCGCGTGGACGTGCACACGGCCGCCATCGCCAGCGCTGCCAACATCGGCGGCGCCGCCTCGGCACCCATCGTCGCGGCGCACCACAAGGAGATCCTCGTGCCGGTGAGCATCCTGATGGCGCTCATCGGCTACGCCGTGGGGAACTACGCAGCGTACCTGGCCGCGGTCCTCTGCCAGCTCGTGGCCTGACCGGGCCGCGTCACCCGTCCGGGGCCGGGTCCCCGCGGACGAGGCGGTCCGTTATGCTCTTCCCTTCGAACGGCCATCGAGGACCGCGCGGGCGGTCGATCCGGAAGACCACGGACGGAAGATCATGATCCAGCTCACACGGACTGCACGGGCGATTCACGCCGGCGCGATCGTCGCCACGCTCACCCTGACCGCTGCGGTCTCGTCGGCACAGGAGCGCATGCTCACGCCGGCGGACGTGGCCACGATCGAGAGCGTGTCCGCCGCGCAGATCTCGCCCGACGGTCGCCACGTGGCCTGGATCCAGTCCGTCCCGCGCACACTGCGCGACGAAGAGGACGGCAGCGCTCGCAGCGAGCTCTGGGTGCTCGACCGCGAGAGCTCGGAGAAGCGTCCCTACGTGACGGCGGAGAGCGGCGTGAGCCGTGTCCACTGGACGCCCGACGGTCTCGGCATCGCGTTCCTCGCGAAGCGCGACGGCGACGAGCACGAGGCGCTGTACGTGATCCCGCTCGCCGGCGGGGAAGCGAGCCGCACGGCGAGCTTCGACGACCGCGCGATCAACTCCTACGCTTTCTCGTCCGACGGGAAGCGCCTCGCCCTGCTCGCCACGGCTCCCAAGGGCGAGGAGCGCGAGAAGGACGAGGAGCACGGCTTCAAGCCGGAGGTATACGAAGAGGACTGGCGACCGGCGGAGCTCTGGATCGCCGACGCCGCGGGCGAGGACGAGAAGACGAGGCTCGAGATCGAGGGACACGTGAGCGCCGTGGTCTGGTCGCCGGACGACCGGCACCTGGCGATCGCGGCCGCGCCCACCGCGCTCGTGGACGACAGCTACGTCGCGAAGCGCATCCGGGTCGTCGACGCCGAGAGCGGAGCCGTCACCGCGCGAATCGAGAACGGGGGCAAGCTCGGTGCGTTCGAGTGGAGTCCCGACGGGAGCGGGTTGGCGATGATCGCCGGCGCGCACGAGAACGACGGGGCCGCCGCGCGGCTCCTGTGGGCCGCCTTGCCGGACTCGGGCGGGAGCGTCGTCCCGAGGCGCATGCTCCCCGATCACGAGCGCGACGAGCACGACATCGCGTGGCTCCCCGATGGATCCCTCGTCGTCCTCGGAAGCCGGGGAGTCTGGTCCACGCTGGACCGCTACGGCGTCGTGGACGGGAAGGCGGTTCGGGGAGAGTCCCTGCTCCCCCTGCAGGGTCCGGCGTTGCGCGGCATGAGCGTGTCCCGGAACGGCGAGCACACCGCGCTCGTGGCCTCGACACCGGAGCACCCCACGGAGCTCTTCACGCTGAACAGCGCGGGTGAGCTCCGGCGGCGCACCAACTCGAACTCGTGGCTCTCCGAGATCTCCCTGGGCGTCCAGGAGGTCGTGCGCTACGAAGCGCGCGACGGACTCCCGATCGAGGGCGTGCTGATCCGACCGATCGGCAGCGAGGGGCCGGCGCCGCTGCTCGTGGTCGTGCACGGCGGGCCCGAGGCGCACCACCCGAACGGCTGGTTGACCGGCTACTCCTATCCCGGCCAGATCGCGGCGGGGCAGGGCTACGCGAGCTTCTACCCCAACTATCGCGGCAGCACCGGGCGTGGCCTGGCCTACCTCCAGCGCAGTCAGGGCGACCCGGCGGGGAAGGAGTTCGACGACGTCGTCGACGGCGTCGACCGACTCGTGGAGCTCGCGATCGCGGACACCGAGCGCGTGGGCGTGACCGGTGGCTCCTACGGCGGCTTCGCCACGGCGTGGTTCTCGACCTACTACTCGGACCGCTTCGCGGCGGGCGTGATGTTCGTCGGCATCAGCGACAACATCTCCAAGGTCGGCACGACGGACATCCCCGAGGAGATGTACCTCGTCCACCACCGGAAGCGTCCCTGGGAGGACTGGCAGTTCTTCCTGGAGCGCAGCCCCATCTATCACGCCGACGGTGCGAACACGCCGCTCCTGATCCTGCACGGCAAGGACGACACGCGCGTCGATCCGGGCCAATCGCGTGAGATGTACCGCCACCTCAAGCTGCGCGGCGACGCGCCGGTCCGTCTGGTCCAGTACCCCGGCGAGGGCCACGGCAACCGCAAGGCCGGCGCGCGCTTCGACTACAGCGTGCGCATGATGCGCTGGTTCGATCACTACCTGCGCCGTGAGGGTGGCGAGCCCCCGAGCTGGGAGATCGACTACGACGAGCACCTGCCGTCCGAAGAGGAGGTCGAGGCGCCGGGTCCCTAGTGTCCTGGTCAGAGGCTCGTTCACTCAGGGCGCGATTCCCGGCCTCTCGGAGAGAACGGATACTCACGTGGCCCCCTTCCGCCCGCGATGAGTTCGCAGTAATCCGCCCGTAACGAAAACGGACGCGACCCGGCGTGATCGCCGAGCTAGTCTCGGGCGTCATGCGGATCGCGTTCTTCAAGAAGTCGAAGGCTCGGACTTGCACGACGCGCTCCATCGCAAAGGCGCTGCGACGCGCGGGGCACGAGATCCTCACGATCAACGAGAGGAAGCTGCGTCGCTTTCTCGGTCGACCCCTGTCGAGCGCATGGGCGATTCGCTCCGTGAATCGCTTCGAGCCCGACGCGGTCTTCATCCACGGGAACGACATCTCGCTCGAAGTGCTCGACGGGATCACCGGCAACGCGAAGACGGTCATGTTCACGCCGGACTGCTGGCCGTCGCCCCCCTCGAGGCCGAACCTCGGAATCGCCCGGCGGGTCGATCTCCTCCTGACCGTGGCACGGGGCCAGATCCCCGAGTTCCTGCGCGCCGGCGTCCGGCACGTCGAGTACCTCGCCGAGTCGTGCGATCCCTCGCTCCACTATCCGATCAGCGGAGCCCGACCCCTCTACCACTCCGACGTCGCGTTCATCGGCAAGCGAGCAGAGGGCGCCGGCGGCGCACACCGCACGAGCCTCATCCAGCAGATGCACGCTCGGTTCGACACGGCGCTGTACGGCACCGGCTGGGAGACGATGGGCCTCCCGTCCCGGCGCAAGAACGCCTTCCCGAGCCACTACCGCGAGATCTGTCGCGGCTCGAAGATCGTGCTGGGAAGCGACTGGAGGCACGACTGCGAGTGGTACTTCTCGAACCGCACGTGGTTCACGCTCGGATGCCGCGGGTTCCTGCTCACGAACTACTCGCCCGGTCTCGAGGACCTCTTCGAGAACCACCGGGAGCTGGTGTGGTATCGCTCCCCGGAAGAGGCCGTCGAGCTCGCCGAGCTCTACCTCGAGCGCCCGCACGAGCGCGAGCGGATCGCGCAGGCCGGCCACGACTACGTCATGGCCAACCGCACGACCGATCACCTCGTGCGCGATCTCCTCGACCGGATCGAGGGTCGACCCGCGGCGTTTCCGCCGAGACGCGATGCCATCCTCACGCCGGCGGTGGGATTCTCTCCGACGCGGTCGAAGCCGGTCTCCGCGAGAGAGTCGCGCGTCGTCGGTCAGTCCGTGAAGCCGGGTCCGACGTAGCGCGTGACGAGCAGCGACCCGCCGCGCGCGATCTCCGGCGCGCGCGGGGCGAAGTGCTTCTCGTAGGCGCGGTACACGCCCGGGAAGGATCCCTCGGGCCGCGCGTCGTCGAAGGCGACGATGCTCCCGGGCAGGAGCAGGGGCTCGAGCGCCTCGATCTCGGCGCGCACGCTTGCTTCGTCGTGTGCACCGTCCACGAAGAGCAGCCGCAAGCGCACACCGTTGTCGGCGAGCCACTTCGCGCCTTCCAGGGACGACATGCGCAGCGGGTGCACGAGCTCTGCAACGCCCGCCTCGCGGATCGTCTCCTGGAAGACGGGCCAGCTCTTCCCGTGCTGCGCGATCAGCTCCTGGAGCTCCTCGCTCCCCTCGTGGTGATCGATGGCGTAGACCGGTCCCTTGCGACCGGACCGCCGGCAGGCGAGCGCCAGGAGGACCGTCGACTTCCCCTTCCACGAGCCGATCTCGGCGATCGCGCCTTCGCCTTCGAGCGCGCGCGTCATGTCGTAGAGGAGCGTCGCCTTCTTGCGCGACAGGAAGCCCTCGAGGGTTCGGACGTAGAGCAGGTCCGCCCGGCGATGCCACCCGACGAGCTTCGCGGACACGGACCCGATCCGGGTCAGGCGCTTGCTGAGGGATGTCGCGGGCACGGGAGGCTCCGGGACGGATGGTAGGTGCCGCGCGCCCCGGTGACGAGCGAGAACACGCCTCCGTTCATGGCGAGAACGTTACGATACGGAACCAGGTCAACTTTCACACACCTGCAGCGAGCAGCACGGCTTCGTGCGCTTCTGCAGGTGTGTGAAAGTTGACCTGGTTCCGTATCCCGGACTTGCGCGAAGCCGGGGCGGGACATACCACGGCGGTTGTACAGGCCGCCGGGCCGGCGTGGGGCGCGGCGAAGTTCCCCTGCAAACCGAATAGCGTGACGACCATGAAGCGGACACTGCTCTGCGGCGCTCTCTTGATCTCGGCGGGAGCGGCGACCCCCGCCGTGTTGCAGAACGACCTCGACGGCACTCTCGCGGGTGGATCGACGACGGCGGGCACTACGCCGATCGGCTCGGCAACGATGCTCGCGCGCTTGGCGCGAAGCTCGCGAGCCATGTTCGGTCTCTCCGGCCCCGCGGCCGTCGACCCCTGCGGCCCCGGGCAGGTGTACCCGCCCCCCGCCGCGAACGGCGAGGCGGAACAGATCGCGCTCGAGATGCTCGGGCCCTTCGGCGGCCTCTTCGCGCCGCCCGATCTCATCGCACGCGTCGAGCGCGACCTCGACCTCATCCGCACGTCCCAGCCGGCGCTCGCGGGTCAGGGACACACGCCCGAATGGGAGCCCGCGTTGATCGTGATGCTCGACCCGGGACAGGCGCGGGACGACTTCGACTGCCTCAACGCCTCCTTCGGAGCCCAGGTCACGGAGCTCCAGGTGATCGGCTTCACGATCGTCCAGTTCCCCGCCCGGATCAACGTCGAGGCGCTCGAGAAGATCTACGAGGGCTTGCCGGAAGTCGTCTCGGCGAACCCCAGCGGGATCCTGGGTGGCGCCAACTTCTGGTCCGCGTTCTCGCTCGGAAACGACGTCAACGGCACGTGGTTCTGGAGTGTCGAGGACGGCTCCGGAGATTGCCAGAGCGGCTGCATCTGCCGCACGAACTACCAGTTCACCGTCACGGGGGCAGGTGGGGTGACGCTGGTCGGCATGACCGCGTCCGGCGGCTCGAGCTGCGCATCGCCCTTCTAGAATCCGTCGCGAGGAATCGGTTGCGGGCAGCCTTCCGCTAGCGCGGATCGCCGCTGAGCACCCAGCCGGCCCAGTCGCGGACGGCGGCGCCCTCTGCCCGCAGGTCGCACTTCGCCTTCCAGAGCGCCTCGGCCTTCGGGAGCTCCTCCACCCATAGATAGGTATAGAAGAGCTCCATCAGGCGGCGCGTCAGCGCGTCGTCGACCTTCCAGAGCGACGTGATCGCCGTGCGCACGCCCGCGGCATGGAGCGCCGCCTGCAGCGACTGCACGCCCTGCCCGGCACGGCGGATGCCGACGTTCGTCTCGCAGGCGCTGAGCACGGCGAGCTCGCACGACGACAGGTCGATCCCGGCGAGCTCCTCGGCCGTCAGAATGCCCGGCACGCGGCCGAGCGAGTCACGGCCCTTGTTCGCACCCGCGAAGGCGAGGCCGCAGAGCGTCATCGGCGCGAGGCCAGTCACCGTGTCCTTGGCGCTCAGCCGCGACCATAGCGCGCTGTCGGCCGGCCTCGCGTCGAGCGTCGATGGGATCGTCTCCGGCGCGAACCACCCGTGCGTCGCGATGTGCAGGTAGCGCTTGCCCGGCGCGGCCTCGTGGAACGCGGCCTTGGTGGCCGCGCCCCCTAGGAGCAGTACCGGCTCGTGCTCGAGCTCGCGCTCGAAGAGCTCCCCCGCGAACTCCGTCTCACCGCGCGTCTCCGCCAGTGCGGCGAACCCCAGGGCGCCACCGCTGCGCAGGTCGCCTCCGACGGCCGCCGAGACGACACCGGGAACGGCGACGCCGGGCTCGGCGTCGAACGCCACGTCCCCGACGGCGAGGAAGCCCGTACCCGAAGCGCGCTCCCCGCGGTCGGCGATGAGCCGCGCGAACGAGACCTCGTTCACGATCGCGTAGCGGTCGCGGACGACAACGAGGTCCTCCTCCATCGGCAGGGCCTCGATCGGAACGGCGTAGAGGAAGTCATCCA
>JAJDET010000138.1 GCA_029259655.1 Planctomycetota bacterium | reverse complement strand
CACCACGCCGGGTTCTGGCTCTCACGCGCGGACCTCCCGGGCGCGGGGGCCACGCCGGACGGCCGGGACTGGTACGCCGTCCACGCCGGGCTCGACCCCTCGCGCGGCGTGGAGGGGAGCCCCATCGACTGGCTCGTGCGTGCGCGCCGCGTCGGCGGGCGCGGCGGCCCGTTCTGGTACGAGCGCTACGACGGACCCGAGCTGGTGCTCTTCGGGCACACGCCCGGGCGGATCCCGCGTGCGCACTACCACTCGGGGAGACTCGTGTCGCTCGGCCTCGACACCGGGTGCGTCTACGGCGGCTCGCTCACGGCGTACTCACCCGAGCGCGACGAGATCGTCTCCGTCAACGCGGAGCGGGCCTACGCCAGGAAGTAGGAGCTCAGAGAGTCACGGAGAGCTCGAACCCGGCCAGCATGGAGGACTCGGTCTCGACCTCCGCGATGCGACCGCCGTCCCGACCGTAGCTCGAGAGCTCGCGCCACACGTTCGCACCGACGTCGAACCGGACGGACACGGTGTCCGACACGGACCATGTCAGGCTAGCGGTCGTGTCGATCTCTTCGTCCCGCACGACGCCGTCGGGCAGCGACGAGTCGCCGTTCAGCCGGAACTGCCGCAGCTCGTACTTCGCGCCCAGGGCGAGCTCCACGGCGTCGGTCGCCTCGAAGACCGCGCGCACGTGAGACCCCTCGGCCAGGAGCCTCACCCGATCGGAGACGGCGAGGTCGAACCCGAGGTAGGGAAAGACCCACGGGTCGTCCTCCAGCCTCGATCGCACGGCCAACCCGAGCGAGACGCTGGTCTCGTCGGAGAGCCGGAGGCGCAGCCCCCCCACGCCGCCGACGGTCAGCGCCTGGCGCAGGTCGGCGTCGTCCTCGCCGGCGAGGCCGACCTCCATCCCCGCGAACCACGTGCGCGTGAGCGCCGGATCCCCGAGCACCGTGAGACCGAGCCGGCTGTCGTACACGTCGTTGAAGGGATCAGGGCTCCCGCCCATGAGCGCCGTCGCACCGGAGAAGTCGTAGAACGAGGCTTCCGCGTCGAGGGAGAGCGCCACGGCCTTCTCGTCGGCCATCAGCGTCCCGAACACGCCGCTCCACGCGCCGCGAACGATCGCGACGTCGCCGCCTCCCCGCTCGAAGCCGGCGTTGTCGTGAGCCGTGCCCGATAGTCCCAGGTAGGTGAACCCGACCTGCGCAGGCTCCTCGCTCACGAACGCGGCCAGTTCCCTCGCGGAGGAGGGCGTCCTCGTCCGCAGGCTCGCCGCGGGGTCCCGTCGCTCCCGGCCGAGCAGCCGCGCGCCCATCTCCGGTACGCGGACGAGCCGCGGCGCGGGTCGGACGTTGGACTGCGCGCTAACGACCCCGGAAAGGATCGAGCACGCGAGCAGCGCGAACGCTGCCCGAGCGTGGCCGGAAGGCATTGGTGGTCCCCTACCGGCCCTCGCACGACGAGCGTCCGGTAGACAAGCGTACCCCGCCTGCGCGGGACCGGGCGTCGGGCGCAGACGGCCGGAAACGCCTTCCGGGTGGGGACGCTCGGAGCGCCGCACTACGATGGAGACGTGTCCCCCACGGGCTTCGTCTACCACGCCGACTGCCTCGTCCACCGAGCCGGGCTCGGCCACCCGGAACGTCCCGAGCGCGTCGAGGCGATCCGCGAGCGTCTCGCGCGCTCCGCACTCTTCCAGGAGCTGGCCGTGCTCGAGCCGTCCGAGGTCGACCGCGCCTGGATCGAGGCGGTCCACGACGCGAGCTACGTGGACGTCGTCGAGCGCGCCGACGCGCTCGGCGAGGCCCAGCTCGATCCCGACACGCGCGCCGGTCGCGGATCGGATCGCGCGGCGCGCCTGACCACCGGGGGGCTGCTCGAGGCCGTCGACAGGATCGTCTCCCGCGAGTGGAGGAACGCCTTCGTCGCATGCCGGCCACCGGGTCACCACGCGGAGCGGGACCGCGCCATGGGCTTCTGCCTCTACAACCACGCGGCGATCGCAGCGCGCTACGCCCAGCGCGAGCACGGGCTCCAGCGCGTGGCCGTGCTCGACTGGGACGTGCACCACGGCAACGGCACGCAACACCTGTTCGAGGACGATCCGACGGTCCTCTATGCGAGCCTCCACCAGTACCCGCACTACCCGGGCACCGGCGCCGCGGACGAGCGCGGACGCGGGGACGGCGAGGGGGCCACGCTGAATCGCCCGATGGACGCGGGAACCGGCGACGTCGAATGGATCTCTGCGCTCGAGGAAGAGGTTCTTCCGGAGCTCGAGGACTTCGCGCCGGAGCTGGTGATCGTCTCGGCCGGGTTCGACGCCCACCGCGCGGATCCGCTCGGGGGCTGCAACCTCACGGTCGATGGCTACCGCGCGCTCACACGGGCGGTGCTCGCGCTCGCGCAGGCGACCGCGGGCGGGCGGCTCGTGTCCCTGCTCGAGGGCGGGTACGACCTCGAGGCGCTCTCGGCCAGCGCGGAGGCCCACGTCGAGGAGCTCCACGGGTACGGAGGGTGACGGTGCGCCTCACGACACGCCTCCACGATCGGGACAGCGCAGGCCTGACCTACGTCTACCCGGTCGTCTCCCGCCGCGCCCGCGGCGTCTCGATCGGCGTCAATCTCAACCCCAACTCGGCCTGCAACTGGCGCTGCGTCTATTGCCAGGTGCCGGAGCTCACGTACGGCAAGGGCCCCGAGATCGATCTCGAACTGCTCGAGAGTGAGCTCGACCTCCTGCTCGAGGACATCGCGCACAAGGACTACCTCTTGCGGCACGTGCCGGAGGGCTCCCGACGGCTGAACGACATCGCGTTCTCGGGCAACGGCGAACCGACGAGCTCGCCACAGTTCGCCGAGGCCGTCGCACTCGCGCGAGCTGCGCTCGAGCGTTTCGAGCTCGACGCGACGCTGGTCCTCATCACCAACGGCTCGCTGATCGCCGAGGCCGCCGTCCGGCGCGGGCTGGAGCTCCTCGCCCAGGGTCCCGGCGAGGTGTGGTTCAAGCTCGATCGCGCGACCGACGCGGGAATGGACGAGGTGAACTCGAGCAAGCTCGGCGTCCGGCGCCAGCTCGCGAGCCTCGAGGCCTGCGCTCGCATCGCACCGACCTGGATCCAGAGCTGCTTCTTCGCGCGCGGGGGCGAGCCGCCCTCGGAGTCGGAGGTCGAGGCCTACGTCACGGAGGTCTCGAAGCTCGCCGCGCGAGGCGTGTCGCTCGAGGGAGTCCTCCTGTACGGGATCGAGCGGCCCTCGCACCAGCCGGAGGCGCCCGAGCTCTCGAAGCTTCCCCCGGAGTGGCTCGAGGCCCTGGGAGCCCGCCTGTCGGAGGCCGGGCTCGAGGTGCGTGTCCATCCCTGAAGGATTCGGGCGTCCGTCTTCACTCGCCCCCTCGGCCAGGCCGATGCCCCCCGGGGGAAGGAGCTCGCCGAGGATCAGGAAGGGAGGCCCCGTGGAGGTCAATCACAACCGCCCGGCCGGCGCGTCGCACGACGCCCAGGCCCACAAGAAGGACGAGACGTCGGAGCGCTTCGCATTGAAGCGCAGCGAGAACGACCGCGGCCGGCCCGCGGAGAGCGACACGAACACGCGGCTCGCGAACGAGGTCGACTCGGTCGAGCTCTCGGAAGAGAGCCGCGAGCTCTCGCGTCGCTTCGAGGAGGGCCCGGAGTAGCTACTCGCGCGTCACCGTCAGCGTGCGGTTGACGCCTGCGACCGGCACGACCTGCACCTCGCCGTCCGGCCACCGGACGCGCAGGGCCGAGACCTGCGTGGACTCGCCCAGGCCGAAGGTGACGGCGGGTTCGACGCACGACAGATAGCTCCGGGCGGGCATCACCTGGCGTCGGCGTATCGACCCGCCGACCTCGAGCTCGATCCACGCGCCGACTCCGCTGGTGTTCGGACCGCGGTCGGAGAGCTCAACACGCAACCACTGGTGGCCGAGCGAGAGCCGGTTCTCGAGCAAGAGCGGAGGGCCCCCCGTCTGCGTCAGGACGACGTCGAGGTCCCCGTCCCCGTCCGTATCCGCGTAGGCGCAGGCGCGACCGACGATGGGACGCGCGAGATCGCCCGTCGTCGACGGGTCGACCTCGACGAAGGTCGAACGACTCCCCGGCCCCGC